>DBPV01000108.1:22989-40237 GCA_002304995.1 Syntrophaceae bacterium UBA1411 | reverse complement strand
CCACGTCTCCGACCGGATCGCCGTGATGTATCTGGGGCGCATCGTCGAACTGGCGGATAAAGACGATCTCTATCGCAGGCCGCTTCATCCCTACACGCGGATGCTGCTTTCGGCCATGCCGTCTTGCGATGCGCGCCGGTTGGGGCGGACCGCGGCCATCCGGGGTGAAGCGGCAAAGTCCGACGAGGAGGGATGCAATTTCAAGAATCGCTGTGCGGACAGGATCAACAGGTGCGATCGGGCAGCGCCGCAACTGCAGGCGATTTCGGAAAGGAGTCTGTGCGCCTGCCATCGCGCGGGCGACATTTAACGTCATGGCAAGAGAAGAAAAAGTCACCTGGAAAAACGGATCGTTGATCGGAGAGGGCCTGTGGTCCGATGCGGGAGGAGACGCAGGCGTGGTGGTCTGTCATCCGCATCCGCAGATGGGAGGCTCTCTGTACAATAACGTGGTGGAAACCGTCTGCGGCGTTTTTTCTGCCGCGGGATTTTCCACGCTGCGCTTCAATTTCCGCGGCGTCGGCGGGAGCACCGGATGTTACGATGAGGGAGCAGGGGAGAAAGAGGATGTTTTGTCGGCGTGCGACTTTATCAAAAGCCGGGGCGTGAAAAAATTGACGCTCGCCGGTTACTCTTTCGGCGCCTGGATCTGCTGCCGGTTGCTCAACGCCCAGGCCTCACCGGCCGATGATGTCCTTTTGATTTCACCGCCGCAAAAATATTTTGATTTTCGGTGGAACGGACTGGAAAATACGGTGAAAGCGATTATCTGCGGAGACAGCGATTCTTTTTGCGATGCGGCAGATCTGGGGAAAAAAGCGGCGGCGATCGGAGCCGAGCTTTTCATTTTGCAAAAAACCGACCATTTTTACGCCGGCCGGGAGCCGCTTTTGGCTCGATATTTGGAGCAATATATTGCGAAAAAAAAGCTTGCTTTTAACAAAAATGGTGTTATGGTCGATGCCAATGTTAACGGATAGCAGTGCGTTACAAAAGAGTTAAATGGTTTTTGTCAGGTAACCTGTAGTGCTTAAAAACTTACAAAGATGGAAACAAACCGCAAAGAATTCTTGTTCCAAAAAAGAGTTTCTGCGGTTTTTTTAGTTTCTGAGGGCCTGCCGTCCGAAGAAACAAAATTTTGAAAGGGGGACTTTTAGCATTGGCAGAAGGAAAAGTGAAGTGGTTTAACGAGAAGAAGGGGTTTGGTTTCATTGAAAACGATGAGGGTGGAGATGTGTTCGTGCATTACAGCGCCATTTCCGGAACGGGGTTTAAAACTCTTTATGAGGGTCAGAGAATTCGTTTCGACATCGAACAGGGTAACAAAGGACCCAGCGCTGCAAATGTTACGCCGCTCTAATCAATCCGATTGTTAACTCTCAACGAAAATGCCCCGCCCCGCGGGGCATTTTTTTTGCGGGGAAAAAACATAAAAAATGAAAACCAATCTGATCGTCATACTGGGCCCGACGGCGTCGGGAAAAACGGCGCTGGCGGCGCGGCTGGCGGAGGATTTCCGGGGCGAAGTCATCTCGGCTGATTCCCGCCAGGTCTACCGGGGAATGGATATCGGCACCGGCAAGGATTTGTCCGAATTCCGCCGGCAGGAAAAAACCATTCCCTGCCATCTGATCGACATTCTCGATCCGCAGCAGGAATTCAACGTCTATGAATTTCAAAAGCGTTTTTATGAGATTTTCAAAAAACTCACGCAACGCGGGACGCTGCCGGTGCTGGTCGGCGGGACGGGGCTTTATCTGGAATCCGTTCTGACCGATTACGTTTTGCCGCCCGCCGCGTCGGATGAAAATCTGCGGCTTGAACTTGCCGGAAAAACAATGGACGAACTTCGAGCGATGCTGCTGGCGCTGAAACCGAATCTGCACAATAAAACCGATCTGGGAGACCGCAATCGTCTGATTCGCAAAATCGAGATTGAAAAGGCCAGGCCACAACCGACAGCCGGCATGGATCCCCGGCCGCATATTTCCGCCGGCGTCTTCGGCATTGCCTGGGAAAGAAGCGAGTTGCGCCGCCGGATCGCGGCGAGACTTGAACAAAGGCTTGCCGAAGGCATGATTGAAGAAGTGCAGGACTTGCAAAAAAAAGGCGTGTCCTGGGAGAGACTCGAAAGTTTTGGTCTGGAATATCGCTTTATCGCCCGTTATCTCCAGGAAAAGATCAGCCGCGAGGAAATGGTGTCGAGGCTCGAGATTGCCATCGGACAGTTTGCCAAGCGGCAGATGACGTGGTTTCGGCGCATGGAGAAAAAAGGCGTCCGCATCGAATGGATGGACGGAACTGATTACGGCGCGCTTTATCGCCGGGTCCGGGACCTTCTTGTATGAAAAAAGCTTCCCTCCTTGACGATTACCTGAGACGCTATGCGGCGGGTCCGCCGTGGACGCTGTCCGCCGGATCGTCCAAAGAGGCAGACCAGGCTGTCGTGATTCCCGCCTATGCTGAAAAAAATTCTCTTTTCGAGACGCTGGCTCGGCTTGCGGAAAACGACGAAGCATCGCTCGAACGCACACTGGTCATCTGCGTCGTGAACAACAAATCCGGCGCGCCGCCCCAAGACAGAGAAAATAATTTGCAAACCCTGGAGCGCCTGCGCGGGCTGGTCGAACGCAAACCTCTTTGCATTGCGCAGGACGCGGAGCAGATGCGCGTCAGTATGGAGAAGATAGCGGACAGTTCGCTCCGCCTGGGACTGATCGATGCCTGCTCGCCCGGCCGGGAAATTCCCGAGCGCGACGGAGGCGTCGGGATGGCCCGTAAAATCGGCATGGACGCGGCTTTGCATTTTTTGCGGCCGGCGGGCGGTTCGTGTCTTCTTTTCAGCCTCGACGCGGACACGCTGGTGCAGACCAATTACCTTGCGGCGGTGCGTCAGGCCTTTTCCTCGCGGCGCATGCAGACGGGCGTCATTGCCTATGCGCACCAGAGGCCGTCCGATCCCGCCACCCAGGCGGCCATCCTCCGCTATGAAATTTATCTGCGGTACTGGGTTCTGGGGCTTCAGTACGCCGCATCTCCCTATGCCTTTCATTCCATCGGATCGACGATGGTGACGACCAGCGATACCTATCTCGCCGTGCGGGGTATGAACCGCCGGGCGGCGGGGGAAGATTTTTATTTTCTGAACAAACTGGCCAAGACCGGACCGGTTTGCCGCCTCGACGCAACCAGAGTCTATCCGTCGGCGCGCGTTTCCCGGCGGGTTCCTTTCGGCACGGGCGCGGCTTTGGACAAAATGGTTTCCGGCGCGGACCGGGAGCTCCGCTTTTACGATTCCCGCGTTTTTGAAATTCTCAAAAAATGGATTTGTCTGATGGCGCAGTCGTATTTGCAATCCACCGCCGAAATTCTCGCTCAGGCAAAAGCCGTTGATCCGGAACTGGAGGCTTTTTTAATTACCCGGGGATTTTTGCGGGTCCGGCCGAAAATCAAGCGGTCGGTAAGAGACGGGAAAACTTACCTTCGGCAGCTTCACGGCTGGTTTGACGGCTTCGAAGCCCTGAAACTCATCAATCATCTCTCGCAAACCCACTATCCGCGGACGGATCTGGTTTCGGCCGCGGCGTCGCTGCTGAAAAAGATCGACGGGAAGAGCATTTCCCTCCGCGGCGGCAGTGAAAAGGATCTTTGGGATCTCCTCGTTTATTTGCGCAGCCGGACCTGACTGCCGACCATCCGGCCGCAGGGATAAATTTCTTGACGCCTGCGGGGATTGAGCATATAGCTCGGGCAATATTTTTAAAGTCTTTTTTGGGGTGGAGGAGTTCATGAATAAACATTTCCTGAAGTTTGTTTTGGCGGTTTTTCTGGTTCTTCTGGTCTCGGCGCCCATCGGCTGCGGAAAGCAAAAGGAAGAAGCGCCTCCGGCGCCGGCGGCGCCGGCACAAGAGGAAAAAAAGGCGGAGCCTGCGCCGGCCCCCCCCGCCGCTGTGGACCAGTCCTCGATTGCCCCCTCGGTCCTCGAGCCGGCCAAAACTGCGCCGCAGGACGTTGTCATCAGCGTGGACGGTGTCGTCTTGAAAAAGGATGAACTGGCCAGAAATGTCAAAGCCAAAATGAATCTCTACAAGGAGAAGATCCCGGCCGATAAGAAAAAAGAAGCAGAAAAAGGATTGAGAAAGCAGCTCATCGAAGATTTTGTTCTGAGGACGCTTTTGATCAACGAGGCCGACAAAAAAAATGTTGCGGCGACGGACAAGGAAATTACAAAGGCCATCAACGAAATCAAAACCAACATTCCGCCTGACAAAAAAGTTGAAGATTTTCTCAAGGAAAACGGCGTAACCCGCAAGGATATCGCACTGGGAATCCGAATCCGGAAGCTTGTCGAAACGGAAGCCGGCAAGAAGCTCAAACCGACGGACAAGGAAATCACCGCCTTCTACAATGAAAATAAAGATAAGTTTACGACTCCCGAGACGGTCCATGTCCGTCATATTCTCGTGACGATCGATTCCAAGGACGACGAAAAAACCAAAGCGGAAAAGAAAGCAAAAATTGAAAATCTCCACAAGCAGCTTGTCGCCGGAGCCGATTTCGCCGAACTGGCCAAAAACAATTCCGATTGTCCGAGCAAGGAAAACGGCGGCGATCTGGGCGATATTAAAAAGGGCCAGACGGTAAAACCTTTTGAAGACGCGGCATTCTCGCAGGCCGTCAACGCCATCGGTCCTGTTGTCAGTACGGAATTCGGCCATCACATCATTCAGGTTTTAAAACGCAATCCGGGCAAGGTCGTTGATCTGGCCGAGGTCAAGGATCAAATCGGCCTTTATCTGGAACAGCAGAAGCAGTCGGAAACCTTCGGCCGCCTGGTGACGCGTCTGAGAAAAAACGCGGCGATCATTTTTTACGAAAAGCAATGAGAGTAAGAAAAGCGGGGCGGATCGACGACGGTCTCTGGCTTTTGGGGGCGGAGGAATCCTGCGTCTATCTCCTGGAAGGAAACCGTTCGTCCGCTCTGATCAGCGCCGGAATGAGCTATCTCCTGCCGGATTTTTTTCAGCAACTGGCCGACTGGGGAATTGACGCGGGAAAGATCGAGCATCTGATTATCCTGCATGCCCATTTCGATCACGTCGGTCTGGCGCCGTTCCTGAAAAGAAAGTGGCCCCGGCTGAATGTTTACGCCTCGGGAAAGGCCTGGAACGTTCTGGCCAATCCCAAAGCCGTTGCGCTCTTCACCGAGTTCACCGCGATGGTCTGCCGCAGAATGCGGGGGAGCGCCGATATCCTGGACACGCTGGACTGGCAGTGGCGCTCCGATGTGCGGGGAGAGACGCTGCGCGAAGGAAGCATCATCGATCTGGGCGGCCGGGTCCTGGAAATTTATGAGACGCCCGGACATTCGTCCTGTTCAATTTCCGCCTATGCGCCGCAGCTTGGCGCCCTGTTTCCGTCGGATGCGGCGGCCATACCTTACCGGGAGGAATACGTCATTGCGGCCGGATCCAGCTTCGAAAAATACCGGCAAAGCCTGGAGAGCCTGGCGCGCCTCGACGTGAAGACGCTCTGCGCGGACCACTACGGCTGCATTTCGGGGGAAGAGGCCGCGTCTTACATTCCTGAAAGCAGGGCGGCTGCCGACCGGATGACCGAGCGGCTGCAGACGGCCCTGCGGCAGGAGGGAAGCGTCGAGGTTGCGGCCCGGAAGCTGGTCGCGCTGCATTACGAACTGCGGCCGGATTACTTTGTGCATCCGGATATTCTGCTTAGAACCTATACGCAGATGCTGCGACAGTTTCTTCCCGCCGGCCTTACTTGAAGCTGTGTTCTTCGTCCGGAAAAGCTCCCGACTTCACTTCCTCGACATAACGCTTGACGGCGTTGCGGATTTCAAGGTTCAGATTCGCGTACTTTTTGACGAATTTCGGCGTCATCCGTTCGTAGAGCCCCAGCATGTCGTTGACCACCAGTACCTGCCCATCGCACTCTACGCCCGCGCCGATGCCGATGGTTGGAATGGAAAGGGCGGCCGTAATGTCCGCCGCCAGTTTGCCCGGCACGCACTCGAGCACCAGCGAAAAAGCGCCCGCCTCCTCCAGCGCCAGCGCGTCCTGCATCATTTTTTCCGCCGCGTCTTCCTTTTTGCCCTGAACCCGGAATCCGCCCAGCTGGTGAATGGACTGCGGCGTCAATCCCAGATGCGCCATGACCGGAATGCCGGCGACGGTCATTTTCCGGACCAGTTCCGCATGCTCCCGGCCGCCTTCCAGTTTGACGGCCTGGGCGTCCGCTTCCTTCAGCAGCCGACCGGCGTTGATAAGCGCCGCCTCGTGTGACACCTGATAGGACATGAACGGCAGATCCGCGACGACCATGGCCCTGCGCGTGCCGCGGGCGACGGCCCGCGTGTGGTGCAGCATGTCTTCCATCGTGACGGGAACCGTCGTGTCATAACCCAGGATGACATTGCCCAGCGAATCGCCGACCAAAATAATGTCGATGTCGCTTTCGTCCAGAATGACGGCCGTACCGTAATCGTAAGCGGTGAGGACGGAAATTTTTTCGCCCTGCTGCTTCATTTTCCTGATATCGAAGGTGGTCTTGCGGGTGATTTTGGTTTGTGTGCTCATGAATTTTCTCCTTTCAAAAGCCCCATGATGGTTTTTGCCTGGCCGGCGCCGAGCGTTCCTTTTTCACGCGCGAGTTTTACCGCGATAACGCCCATGTGGGCATACATGGACGCGAAATCGGGAAGGTGGCGGGCCATGGCGTCAATGTGTTTTTGGATGGTTCCCGAATCGCCGCGCGCGATCGGTCCGGTGAGCGCATTCGGGCACCCTTGATTTTCAATATTTTTCAAACTGCCGTACACCAGCGGCAGGTAAGCCCGGCGGGCGTCTTTTTCCGAAAAGCCGATGGATTGATATATGGATTCGACGACGCTCAAGAGCGAGACGAGGTAATTCGATGCGATGCAGGCCGCTGCGTGGTAGAGGGGCTTTTGCTCAGCGGCAATGGGAATGGGAATGCCCTTAAGGTCGCGCACGATGTCCGCGGCCAGCCTTTTAGCGCCGGCGGATGCCGTGACGCCGAAGTAGCTGCCCGGGATGCTGGCGATGGCGCCGTCGATTGAGGAAAAGCTCTGCAGCGGATGAATGCTGGCCGTTAAAGCGCCGGCCCGGGCCGCGGGGGCCAGCAGATCCAGTCCGCCGGCGCCGCTCATGTGAAAAACTTTTTTTCCGGTAAGCGGGGACTTTTCTGCGATGACGGCGCATACGGAGCCGATGCGGTCGTCAGGAGTTGTAATCAGGATGCAACCGGCCTCACCGGCTGCCCGGGCCGGATCGGAAAATGCGGGCGCGCCGATATAGGCCTTGGCTCTTTTCAGATGCGCCGCGCTGGCATCCGCCACGGCTGTAATGTTGTGGCCGGCTTTCTTGAGCAGAAAGCCGATGGCCGTCCCGACCATGCCTGTTCCAATAACGGCGAATTGCAGGGGGTATTTTTTTTTCATCGTTACAATCCATAAAAAAAGGGTCTTCCCCAGCGTAAGGAAGACCCGTATTCCGACAGTATGATTGACTCCCGTCTCAGTCCGTACAAGTGATCCAAGCGGTTGAGCGTTCCTAACACACCCGAACCGCATCGTCAAATGATATTTCACGCGGCAAGCCACAAAGAATCTTGTTTTTGGCGGGGCTCTCGGCTATACAAGCCCGGGGGGACAGTCATGAAAAAAGTGGATTTGATGATCTTTGATTTTGACGGCACGATCGCCGATACGGGAGCGGACCTGGCGTCATCGGTGAACCACACGCTGGCCGCCATGCGCCTTGCTCCCAGACCCGACAAAGAAATTCTCGGCTTTGTGGGGGACGGCATCCGCAAGCTGCTCGAGCGGTCGCTGGGCGAGCAGGCCGCCGGCCGTCTGGACGAGGCGCTTGCCGTCTTCAGCGTACATTACGAGAAACATCTCCTGGACCGGACCGTGTGTTGTCCGCATATCGAAGAGGTCTTGAAGTTTTTTAATCACAAGATGAAAGTGATTCTGACCAACAAACGCCTGTCGATGGCGGTCAGCATTGCGCGGGGCCTGCACATCGACCGGTATTTTATGGAAATCGTCGGAGCCGATTCTCTACCCTGCATGAAGCCGGATCCCCGGGTGATCGACTATCTTCTGGAAAAATACAATGTGGCGCCCGCCAAGGCCGTTATGATCGGCGACGGCGTCAATGACATTACCGTGGCGAAAAATGCGGGAATTCTTTCCTGCGCCTATCTCAACGGCCTGGGAAACCGGGAAACGCTCCTGCAAATGGACGCCGACTATTATTGCGAGGATCTCCTGGACATCCATGGTCTCTTTCAATGACGGCCTGCTGAGGAAGGTCGAACAAACCATCGCGCGCCATGCGCTTTTGGCTTCGGGCGACACGGTTGTGGCCGCTCTGTCCGGAGGCGCCGATTCCTGCGCTTTGCTTTCGGTTCTGGTGCAGCTTGCGGAAAAATACCGGCTGAAAACGGTCGCCGCCCATTTCAATCACGGCCTGCGCGGCTCTTTTTCCGACGCAGACGAGGACTTTTGCCGCAAACTGGCGGAAGGGTTCGGCCTCTCGTGCGTTGTGGAAAAGCTGCACGATCCGTCGGTTCCCCGGGGCATGTCGCCGGAGGACTACTTCCGCCGGATGCGGTATCGATTTCTGGATCGGGTTGCCGCGGATGTCGGCGCGACAAAAATTGCGCTGGGGCACCAGCTGCAGGATCAGGCGGAAACGGTCCTGCTCAATATTTTGCGCGGCAGCGGCCTGGACGGCCTCAAGGGCATCGCGCCGGTCCGCGACGGAAGATACATTCGGCCGCTTCTTGATGCGACGCGCGCGGAAATTCTTGTGTATCTCAGCAAGAAAGGTCTCACCTACCGCGATGATCAAAGCAATGAAAGCCCCGTCTATCTGCGCAACCGCATCCGCGAAGAATTGATGCCGCTTCTGAAGAAACGCTTCAATCCGCGCATTGAACAGAACCTGGCGCGGATGGCGCAAATCGTCCGCCGCGATGACGATTTCATTGCCGCTTCTCTCCGCGAGGCGGCGGCCGGCGGTTTTGTCCGGCAGGAACAAGGCCGTGCAGCCTTTTCGGTGACGTTTTTTCGATCCCTGCATGAATCGCTGCGCTTTCGGCTGATCAAAGAGCTTTTGGAAAGAACTGCTGATTCCGGGGCGGGATTTTCCTTTGCCCATATCGCGGCGGTGGCGGATCTGGCCCTGGCGCGGTCTCCGGGCGGGTCCGTTTCGCTGCCGGGGGGGCTCGGCGCCCGCCGGGAGTATGAAACGGTCGTGATCGAACCTCCCTGCGCCGCCGCGGCTGCTGATTACGCGTATCCGGTGGCGGTGCCCGGAACTATTGATTTAAGGGAAAGAGGCCTTATTTTATCCTTCAGAATGGAGCCGGCAGGTCGGACGGCGCCATGTCCGGCTGGGGCCTCCTGGTATTTCGACGCCGATAAAATCCGTGAGCCTCTGGTGGTCCGCAATCGGCGGCCGGGAGACCGGTTTGAACCGCTGGGCACGAAGGGGTCGCAGAAAATTAAAAAGCTGATGATCGACCGTAAAATTCCCCGGGCCGGGCGTCAGGGCCTCGCCCTGCTGGCCGACCGGGAATCCGTCATCTGGATCGAAAACCTGCACGTCAGCGAACGGGTCAAGGTGAGACCCGAAACAAAGACGCTTCTGGTGTTCGAAGTCGGCTTGCCGGCCCGGATCCCGCAGGATTCCAAAGAAAATATTTGAGTTAAATTGGATATTATTATAAAGATCGGCAAACACTTTTGATTTAAGGAGAAAGATATTGAATCCGTTTCAAAAAAACATAGCACTGGTCCTGACGGTGCTGTTGATTTTCCTGCTGGTCTGGCAATTGTTCAACCAGCAGAAGCCAGGTTCAAAAGACATCAATTATACGGATATGCTGACGCATCTGTCCAACGGTGAAATTACGGAAGTTACCATTCAGGGAGACGCGGTTACGGGCAAACTGGCCAACGGAAGTACTTTCAAAACCTATGTTCCCAAAGATGATCAGCTCATCACCCTGTTCCGGGAAAAGAAAGTCAAAATCACGGCCAAACCCCTGGAAGAAAATCCCTGGTACATGATTTTCATTTCCTGGTTTCCCATGCTCCTGCTTATCGGCGTGTGGATATTCTTCATGCGCCAGATGCAGGCCGGCGGCGGCAAGGCCATGTCTTTCGGCAAGAGCAGAGCCCGATTGATCACCGACAAGACGAAAAAAGTCACCTTTGCCGATGTGGCGGGCGTTAACGAAGCCAAGGCGGAACTCGAAGAGGTCATCGATTTTCTGAAAGATCCGAAAAAGTACACCAAACTGGGCGGACGGATTCCCAAGGGACTTTTGCTGGTGGGGCCTCCCGGCACGGGCAAAACCCTTCTGGCGCGGGCAATCGCCGGAGAAGCGGATGTTCCTTTTCTGAGCATCAGCGGTTCCGATTTCGTGGAGATGTTCGTCGGCGTCGGCGCGTCCCGCGTGCGGGATCTCTTCAGCCAGGCCAAGAAAAATGCGCCCTGCATCATTTTCATCGATGAAATCGACGCGGTGGGGCGCCATCGGGGCGCGGGGCTCGGCGGCGGCCACGACGAGCGCGAGCAGACGCTCAATCAGCTCCTGGTCGAAATGGACGGCTTCGAATCCAATGAAGGCGTGATTCTGGTTTCCGCGACCAACCGCCCGGACGTTCTGGATCCGGCGCTGTTGCGACCCGGCCGTTTTGACAGGCAGGTGGTCGTTCCCCTGCCGGATGTCAAGGGACGGGAAAAGATATTCGAAGTGCATGCCCGTAAAACGCCCGTGGGCGATGACGTCGATTACGCCATTTTGGCGCGGGGAACGCCCGGAACCTCCGGCGCCGATATTGAGAATCTGGTCAACGAAGCGGTGCTGAACGCCGCCCGGCTCAACAAGGACAAGGTCAACATGTCCGATTTTGAGTTTGCCAAGGACAAGATACTCATGGGCACGGAAAGAAAGAGCATGGTCATCAGCGAGGCGGAAAAACGAAACACCGCTTACCACGAATCCGGCCACACGCTGGTCGCCCGGCTGATTCCCGGAACGGATCCGATTCACAAAGTAACGATCATTCCGCGCGGCAGAGCTTTGGGCCTGACCCAGCAGCTGCCGATTGATGAAAAGCATACCTATCCCAGCCGGTATCTCGAAAACAACATCGCGATCCTGCTGGGCGGACGCGCCGCGGAGGAACTGATTCTGAAAGACTTCACGACAGGCGCGGGCAACGACATTGAGCGGGCCACCAATCTGGCCCGGAAAATGGTCTGCGAGTGGGGGATGAGCAAAGTCATGGGTCCGCTCAGTTACGGAAAGAAGGAGGAGCAGATCTTCCTGGGACGCGAGTTTGCCACCCACAAGGATTACAGCGAGGAAACGGCCCGAAAAATCGACGACGAAGTGGTTTCCGTCGTGAAACGGAACTACGAGAGAGCTCTGTCGCTGCTCAGCGAACACATTGAAATTCTGCACCGGATGTCCAAAGAGCTGCTGGAAAAGGAAGTGCTCAACAGCTCCGAAATCGACGCCATTATCGGCGATGCACTGCCGGCCGGACAGGCGTCAACGTCCCTGTCATGATGTATGACCGCATCTGTTCTTGATTCGAATTCCGAAAACGGGCGGCTGGCGCCGCGAAAAGGTGTCTGCCGCCCGTTTCCGAACAGTAAAGCCGTGAACTATTCCCGTCATATTCCCGATCATGCGGTGTGAAAAAATTGAGAATCGTCGAAATTCAGGACATCAGTGAAGCAAATGAAGCTCTCCGGAAGATCGGAGTGGATCCCTACGGCATTGCCGCCATGGCGCCGAAAATGCGGCAGCTCAATATCCTGCTTGAGAAACAATCCTGCAAAGTGGCCAATATTTTAAAACAGGAAATGCTGTCGCTCGGGGCCGATGCGGCGGTGGCGCGCGGCAGCGTGGCCTGCGCCGTTGAAGCTACAGATGTGCTGCTCATCGGGACGCAAAAACAAATCCGCGCGCTGGCGGGAAAAATTGAGAAACAGCCGTTCGGCCTGGCCGCCGCCGCCCGGGAGCTTACAGCCCTGCTTGAAAGGATTTGCACGCCGGGCCTTGTTTGGAAAACAGCCAGACGCGCCATCGATCTGGAAGAAAAGACGCTGATCATGGGAGTTCTCAACGTGACGCCGGATTCTTTTTCCGACGGCAACCGTTATCTGAACCGGGAAAAAGCCGTCGAACGGGGCTTGCGGATGGCGGAAGAAGGCGCGGATATCATCGACATCGGCGGAGAATCGACGCGGCCGGGGGCCAAGCCGGTCACAGCCCGCGAGGAAATCGCCAGAGTCGCGCCGGTTGTGGAGACCCTGGCGGCGAAGCTGAACATTCCCCTGTCCGTCGATACGGCCAAAGCGGCTGTTGCCGGGCAGGCGCTGGCGGCAGGAGCGGAAATCATCAACGATGTGAGCGCGCTGGGAGACGGGAAAATGGCGTCCGTCATCCGCGACGCGCAGGCGGCGCTCGTCCTGATGCACAGGCGCGGAACTCCGAGAACCATGCAAACCGGCGATCTCGCGTATGATGATCTCCTGGGTGAAATTACCGCCTATCTGGACAAAGCCTGCCGGAAGGCCGAAGCGGCGGGCATCAGCCGGGATCATCTGGCAGTCGATCCGGGAATCGGGTTCGGCAAGACCTACGACGACAATTGCCGGTTGATCAGAAAACTGGGCGAACTCAAAACGCTGGGGCTGCCTTTGCTGGTCGGAACGTCGCGCAAGGCGTTTATCGGCCGCGTGACGGGCGGCGCACCGTCGGAAAGACTTGAAGGAACGGCGGCTACCGTTGTTGCGGCCGTTCTGAACGGGGCGCGGATTGTCCGCGTCCATGACGTGGCTGAGATGAGGAAAGTCGCGGATATGACGGACGCGATTCTCCGCGCCTAGAGGCAAAATCATGGTATACGGCATCGGCGTCGATCTGGTGGAAAACGAACGGATCGACAAAATCAT
The DNA here is from genome assembly GCA_002304995.1 of Syntrophaceae bacterium UBA1411. Classification (GTDB taxonomy): domain Bacteria; phylum Desulfobacterota; class Syntrophia; order Syntrophales; family Smithellaceae; genus UBA8904. The sequence continues at coordinate 27,209 of DBPV01000108.1, read as the reverse complement.
TGCCCGATGGGGCGAAAAATTTCTGGCCCGGGTTTTTTCCGAACGGGAAATCGCCTACTGCGGACGTCACGCGCAGGCGTCTTTGCATTACGGAGCGCGTTTTGCCGTTAAAGAAGCGTTTCTAAAGGCCATCGGCACAGGGATGGGCCGGGGAGTGCTGTTGCGGGAAATCGAGGTGGTCAACGAGGACAGCGGCAAGCCCGTCGTTTGCCTCACCGGCGGGGCCAGGCGGCATCTTGATGGCGTCGGGGTCAATCGGATCCACCTGAGCATCACCCATACAAAAAACTACGCGTCCGCAGTGGTTTTGCTGGAAAAATGATCAGGACATGATAATGGTAAACAGGCTTCATGAAGAATAAAAACGCTCTTGTGAAAATTCAATCGGAAAACGCCGACCAGACGTTTGCCGTGGGGCTGGCCATCGGACAAAGGGCGACGGACGGAGACGTTTTTGCCCTCTGCGGAGAACTGGGAGCGGGGAAAACCTGTTTCACCGGAGGATTGGCCCGGGGGCTCGGCGTCGGCCCGGAGTATGCCATTACGAGCCCGACATTCACCCTGCTCAACGAATATCCTGGGCGGTGCCGGTTTTTTCATTTCGACGTGTACCGCCTGAATCAAACGGGCGACCTCGACGATCTGGGCTACGATGAATATATTTCCGGAAAAGGCGTCACGGCCATTGAGTGGGCGGAAAAAATAGCCGAAGCCCTGCCGCCGGAAACCATCTGGATTTCCATTGTGTATGTTCATGAAAACGAAAGGATCATCCGTATCGAGGGACCGCAGGACAGGGTTCGTCATTTAGTAAGAGATCTCAACAGGGAGGATTAAATATGGGGTTGGTTGTTCAGAAATTTGGCGGGACATCGGTGGCGAACGTGGAAAAGATAAAAAATGTGGCGCAAAAGGCGATTCGCGAAAAAGAGGCGGGCAATGACGTGATTGTGGTCCTGTCCGCAATGGCCGGAGAAACCAACCGGCTGATTGACCTGGCGCAAAGCGCCGCCGAAAATCCCGATGAGCGGGAGTACGATTCTCTGATCTCGACGGGAGAGCAGGTGACGATCTCGCTGTTGTCCATTGTGCTCAATGCGATGGGATACCGGGCTCGTTCCTTTCTGGGATTTCAGGTGAAGATTCTCACGGACAAAGCATACAAGAAAGCCCGGATTTCCATGATCGATACGGACGTCATCGCGCACGAATTGAAGAAAGGCAGCATTGTTGTCGTCGCCGGATTTCAGGGGGTGGATGAGGAAAACAACATCACGACGCTGGGGCGGGGCGGTTCAGACACGAGCGCGGTTGCGCTGGCCGCGGCGCTGAACGCGGAGCGGTGCGATATTTTCACGGATGTCGACGGCGTTTATACCACCGATCCCAATATCTGCTCCAGAGCCAGACGGCTCGACAGAGTTTCGTATGACGAAATGCTGGAAATGGCCATGACCGGCGCCAAGGTGCTCCAGCCCCGTTCGGTGGAAATGGCCAAAAAATACGACGTGCCCGTATATGTCAAATCAACGTTTTCCGATGAAGGCGGAACACTTGTAACGAAGGAGGATGCAGAGATGGAGAGAGAAGTACTGTCAGGAGTAACCTACGATCGCGATCAGGCGAAAATTACGGTTGTCCACATCCCGGACAAGCCGGGCATTGCGGCAACTTTGTTCACGCCTTTGTCGGAGCGCAATATCAGCGTGGACATGATCATCCAAAACGTCAGTCTGCAGGGGTATACGGACCTGACCTTTACCGTGTCGAAAAAGGATATGAAAGAAGCCCAGAAAATCGTGGAGGCGACAGCCAGGGAGATCGGCGCCAAGAAAGTAGAGGTGGACGATGACGTCGCCAAAGTATCGGTCATCGGCGTGGGCATGATCAGCCATCCCGGCGTGGCGGCTAAAATGTTCAAGACGCTGGCGGACGAAGGCATCAATATCCAGATGATCAGCACGTCGGAAATTAAAATATCCTGCGTGATCCAGCGAAAATATACGGAACTGGCTGTGATGGTGCTCCATGACGCCTTTCATCTGGAAAGGAAATCCTAGCCGGCAAAGCATGACCGGTCATCAGATAAGGGGAATCATTTCGCTGTCGCTTTTTCTGGCGTTGATTCCCTTTATCAGTTTTTTTCTGTCCTCAAATACCTCGATCTCCTATCCGATTCTTTCCACGGCCGGTCCCGCTTTCAGGGCGGTGGAGCTTGTCCGCGAAAAGGGAGAAACAGGGGTATTTTTTGTGGAACCGGGGACTTCCATTTCACAATTCCTTGAAATCACAAAAGAAGATATTCTTCCGGCCGGTGATCGGGAAATTACCGGCGGCATGAAAATCCGCAAAGTCGGGCAGGGCGGGCGGGCGATGATCCGCATCGAAAAAATGGATGCCGCGGCACGGCTGGCGCTGGGATTGCCGATGGATATCAATACGGCCGGGCGCGACGACCTTGTCCTGGTTCCCGGCATCGGGGAAAAAACGGCGGATATCATTGTGGCTGCCCGAGCGAAAAAAAACCGGTTCGGTTCACTGGAAGAGCTCAAAGAGATTCGCGGCATCAAAGAAAAGAAGCTGGAAAAGCTGAGACCCTATCTTTGCGTCGAGCCCTGACCGGCCGGATTTACGATTTGCTGTAGGTTTCGTAGAAGGCCAGAACGCGCCGGATGTAGTTGCGGGTTTCACGATAGGGGGGCACGCCGTAGTTGTATTTGGCTACGGCGCCTTCGCCAGCATTGTAGGCCGCAAGAGCCAGCGTCAGATTGCCGTTGTAGAGATTGAGCAGATAGCGAAGGTAGCGCGCGCCACCCTCGATGTTGTCGCCGGGATGAAAAACGTCGTCGACATTCAGAGCCGAGGCGGTCTGCGGCATCAGTTGCATGAGGCCTTTCGCCCCGGCGCGTGAAACGGCCTGGTGATTGAAATTGGATTCCGCCTTGATAACGGCTTTAATCAGGGCGACGTCCAGATTAAACTTGCTGGCCGCCTTCGCAATGATTTTATCGTATTTGCGGATATCGATTCCCTTGGGGAAATGAACTCTTTTTTCCTTCAGGATCATCACGTACCTGGCTTTGGGATTGGAGGGGACGTTGGTCAGATGAAGAACGCCGTTTTCATCTTCGTACTTGTAAATATCGGCGAAAGCGGAACCGGCGCAGAAAAACGCCGCAAACAGCGCCATGAAGACAAACGGCACAAGGCCTGTCGGTTTGGTTGACGTTCCCATTGTCTTATGATTCATGGCTTTACCATACTGTAATGATTCTTTTAGTTCAAGACAAAAATTATTCCTGCATTTTACGTCTTGCGAGAACAAGCCGGATCATTCCGGATCCGGCGACGTTTTACCGGGAGAAACTGGCTTTGTTTGTTCTTGACAGGGTTTCATGATGGTGGTAATGACCTCAACACTTTACATTACAATGTGTCGGGGCGTGGCGCAGTCTGGTAGCGTATCTGAATGGGGTTCAGAGGGCCGGTGGTTCAAATCCACTCGCCCCGACCATTTTCTCAAGTGAAATTTCTTTCGTCAATCCATGAGGTCAATTTACGGACGTCCTCCGGGGATGTCGCGCGCGGTAAGGACGGGGAAAAGAAGAGCGCCGGACATGATCTTTTTCTTGCATTAAAGGGAATTATCATTTACAGGAGGTGCGGACAAATTGCGCAATTTGACTGGTTTTGTTGCTGCAAGCCGAGAATAATCCGCGTTGACATTTTGGACGGGAAATATATAATTTTCAATGTCATCAAAAGCGAGAGTGGCGGAATTGGCAGACGCACTGGACTTAGGATCCAGCCCGCCCAAGCGGTTAGGGGTTCAAGTCCCCTCTCTCGCACCAGAATGCATGAGGATAATAATTTTATATTTAAGGAGAAAACGTTGTGAGCGAACTTTCCGTTAAAGTAGAAGATATCAGCCAGGTGAAGAAAAAGATGTCCTTTGAAGTGCCGTGGGCCTTTGTCAAAGACGAACTGGAAAATGTTTATCGCGCAATCGGCAAAAAAGCCAAAATCAAAGGCTTCCGCCCCGGTAAAGTTCCGCGCAAGGTTCTGGAAACCTATTTCAAAGCCGACGCGGAGGGGGAAACGATCACCAACATCGTCAACAAATACTACTGGCAGGAACTGGATAACCGCGGTCTCGTCTCTCTGTCGCGCCCGGAAATCGAACAGAACGGATTAAAGGAAGATACGGATTTCGCTTTCAG
>DBPV01000108.1:1522-22962 GCA_002304995.1 Syntrophaceae bacterium UBA1411 | reverse complement strand
TCAAAGTGTCGGATGAAGACATGGAAAAGCGTCTTGGAGAAATCCGCAAGATGTTTGCCACCATGCAGGATATCGAAGACGACCGGCCGGCGGCCATGGGAGACTTCGTGACGATCGATTTTTCGGGAACGCTCGATGGAGAGGCGTTGCCTGAGCTGCAATCGGAAAATTATACCCTCGAACTGGGCTCGCAGCGATTTGTTCCCGGCTATGAAGAGCAGGTCGCCGGTATGCGCAAGGGGGAAACAAAGGATGTCAATGTCACCTTTCCCGAGGACTATCACGAAAAGAAGATGGCCGGGAAAAATGTCACGTTCAAGGTTGCTTTAAAGGGGATCAAGGAACAGAAACTGCCGGAAATCAACGAAGAGTTTATCAAGAATTTTGATAAATACGATACGCTGGACGATCTGAAAAGCGATGTGCGCAAGTCCATGGAAGAGCAGTGCCTGCGTCAGAGCGACACGCAGTTCAAGGACAAAATCATGGAGGCTATTCTTCAGGCCAACGAATTCGAGCCGCCTCCTTCTCTGGTGGAGCGGCAGATTTTTTACATGATTTCGGACACGCACAAGAGAATGAGAAGCGCCGGAATGGATGAAAAAAACGCCATGGAACTGAGTTTCCGCATGCACGATCAGTTCAAACAGGACGCAGAGAAATCGGTTCGGTCCTTTCTGATTCTGAAAAAGATTGCCGAAAAAGAGTCCCTGACGGTTTCCGATGAGGATGTCGATAAATATATCAATGAATTGGCGCAATTGCACAACACGGATGTCGAAGTGGTAAAAAGCGCTTACGAGGACGAAGAGCGCATGAGTTCGCTGAAATCGGAAATTCTGCAAAAAAAGGTATTTGACTTTATCGAACGTGAGGCCAATATTAAAGTCGTTGAAAAATTGGGAATGGCATAAGGAGGCTGCCCGATGAATTTGATACCCATGGTCGTGGAGCAGGACGGGCGGGGCGAAAGAGCCTTTGATATCTATTCCCGGCTTTTAAAGGACCGGATTGTCTTTCTGGGAACGGCGATCGATGATAATGTGGCCAATGTGGTTGTCGCCCAGATGCTTTACCTGGAAGCGGAAGATCCGGACAAGGAGATTTTTTTCTATCTGAACTCACCGGGCGGGCATGTCAGTTCGGGGATGGCGATTTATGATACGATGCAGTACATCAAGCCCCCGATTTCCACGGTTTGCATGGGGCAGGCGGCCAGTATGGCGGCCATCCTGCTGGCGGCCGGCACGAAGGGCAGGAGATACGCTCTGCCGCACTCACGGATTCTGATTCATCAGCCGCTGGGCGGTTTTCAGGGGCAGGCGACGGATATTGATATCCAGGCCAGGGAAATATTGAGATTGAAAGACGAGTTAAACAAGATTCTTTCGGAACTGACGGACCAGCCGTTGGAAAAGGTCATGAGCGACACGGAGCGGGATTACTTCATGACCAGCAAACAGGCTAAGGAATATGGATTAATCGATGAAATTGTCGTGCGAAAGCCTGTGTCGTCCGGAGTTTGAAAAGGAGAAAGTTAAGTGATTAAAAGAAGTAAGGATAATCGAGGGCAGGGTATGCTGTTTTGTTCATTTTGCGGAAAAATGCAAAGCGAAGTTCGCAAGCTGGTTGCCGGCCCAACGGCTTATATCTGCGACGAGTGCATCGAACTTTGCCGCTGCATCGTTGAAGAAGAGGAAAAAACGGTAGAAAAAAGCCCGAAGAATGTCTTGCCGGAACCGAAAGAAATTAAAAAGTTTCTGGATTCCTACGTGATCGGTCAGGAAAAAACGAAGAAAATCCTTTCTGTCGCGGTTTACAACCATTATAAAAGGCTTTTTTCCAGCGTCGGCGCAAACGACGGCGTTGAAATTCAAAAAAGCAACGTTCTCCTGATCGGTCCGACCGGATCGGGAAAAACCCTGCTGGCGAAGACTCTCGCCAAGTTCCTCAATGTTCCCTTTACCATCGCAGATGCCACGACGTTGACGGAAGCGGGGTATGTGGGAGAGGATGTCGAAAACATTATTCTCAGCCTGCTGCAGAACGCGGATTACGATGTCGCCCGCGCGTCAAAGGGAATCGTGTATATTGACGAAATAGACAAAATCGCCAAGAAGTCCGGCAATCCCTCCATTACACGGGACGTATCCGGTGAAGGCGTCCAGCAGGCGCTTTTGAAGATCATGGAAGGCACCATGGCCAACATTCCGCCCAAGGGAGGCCGGAAACATCCGCAGCAGGAATTCATCCAGGTCGATACCACGAACATTCTGTTCATCTGCGGCGGAGCGTTCAATGATCTGGAAACGATTATTTCCAAGCGCATCGGGACCAACACGATGGGATTCGGCGCGGAAATCAAAAGCAAAAAAGAAAAGCGGGTGGGAGAACTGCTGGCGGAAGTCCGCTCGGAGGATCTCCTGAAGTTCGGTCTTATTCCGGAGTTTATCGGACGCCTGCCCGTCATCGCCACGCTCGACGATCTGGACGAAGACGCGCTGGTGCGTATTTTAGTGGAGCCCAAGGACGCGATCATCAAACAGTACAAAAAGCTCTTCGAGATCGAAAATGTTCATCTGAAATTTACGGACGGGGCTTTGCGCTCCGTTGCCAAGCTGTCCATGGAAAGGAAGTCCGGCGCGCGGGGATTGCGCTCCATCCTGGAGAACACGATGCTGGAAGTCATGTACGATATTCCATCGCAGCGGGACATCAAGGAATGCGTCATCAGCGAAGACGTTGTCATCAACAATGAAAAACCGATTCTGATCTATGACGCAAAATCAGAATCTGCATAATCCACGCATCTTCAGGGAATAGGAATGGGCGAAGAACAAAACGATAATATTCAGGACAAAACAAACATTATTCCGCTTTTGCCGCTGCGGGATGTAGTCGTCTTTCCGCACATGATCGTGCCGCTCTTTGTCGGACGGGAGAAATCCATCGCCGCCTTGGAGTCCGCCATGAAATACGAAAAGGGCATCTTCATGGTGGCTCAGAAAAACGCCAAGAAAGACGATCCGACGGAAGAGGATATCTACCGCGTCGGAACGATCGGCATCATCATCCAGCTGCTGCGGCTGCCGGATGGAACGGTCAAGGTTCTGGTGGAAGGCAAAACGCGCGGCGCCATCCAGGAATATCTGAAAAACGACGACTTTTTCCTGGTCAAAGTGGCCGAGATTGAAGATATCGACGACGATCCGAACGATGTCCGCAAGCAGGCGCTCATGCGCAGCATCAAGGAGTCTTTCGAGCTTTACTTAAAGCTCAGCAAGAAAGTCCATGTGGAGATGATGGGCACGATCGCCGCCATTGAAGACCCCTCCAAACTGGCCGACGTGGTGGTGACCCATCTGAATGTCAAGCTCGAAGACAAGCAGAAAATCATGGAGATCTACAGTATCGGCGAAAGGCTGGAAGCCATCTACTCGCTGATGCTCTCCGAGATCGAGATTCTGCAGGTTGAGGAAAAGATCAAGCGCCGCGTCAAAAAGCAGATGGAAAAGACGCAGAAGGATTATTACCTCAACGAGCAGATGCGCGCCATCCAGAAGGAGATGGGCGAGAAGGACGACTTCAAGAACGAGATCGCGGAGCTGGAAAAACGCCTTAAACAGAAGAAGCTTTCCGAGGAAGCGACCAAAAAAGTCCGCCAGGAAATCAAAAAGCTGCAGATGATGGCGCCCATGTCGGCGGAGGCCACCGTCGTGCGCAACTACATTGACTGGCTCCTGGACATGCCCTGGTCGGATGTCACGGATAACAAATATACGCTCAAGGAGTCGGAGGCGATTCTCGATGAAGATCACTACGGCCTGAAGAAGGTCAAGGAACGGATCATCGAATATCTGGCCGTCCAGTCTCTGGTCAAGAAAAACAAGGGGCCGATCCTGTGCCTCGTCGGACCTCCCGGCGTGGGAAAAACGTCCATTGCGAAATCCGTCGCTCGTGCCACCAACCGCAAATTTGTCCGGATTTCGCTGGGCGGCGTCCGTGACGAGGCGGAGATCCGCGGCCATCGCCGGACTTACATCGGCGCGATGCCGGGGAAGATCATCCAGTCCCTGAAAAAGGCCGGGTCCAACAATCCCGTCTTCTGCCTGGACGAAGTGGACAAGCTCAGCTCCGATTTCCGCGGCGATCCTTCCTCGGCGCTTCTGGAGGTTCTGGATCCCGAGCAGAACGTGGCCTTCAACGACAATTATCTGGACGTGGACTATGATCTGTCCGATATCCTGTTTATCACGACGGCCAATGTCTTGCAGACCATTCCGGCGCCGCTCCAGGACAGAATGGAAGTGATCCGCATTGCCGGTTACACGGAACAGGAAAAAATGCACATCGCCCAGAAATTCCTTTTGACGAAGGAAATGGAGGCCAACGGACTTAAGGCAGAAAATATCGAGATTACCAAAGGGGCGCTTCTGAGGATGATCCGTCAGTACACGCGGGAAGCGGGCGTCCGCAATCTCGAGAGGGAAATTGCCTCCGTCTGCCGGAAAGTCGCCAAGGAAATTGTCAGCAACGGCGCCCGGAAGAAGATTATCATCAGCTCCAAGAATATTCCGAAGTATCTGGGCGTACCCAAATTCCGCCACGGTGAAACGGAAGAGAAGAATCAAATCGGCCTGACGACCGGACTGGCCTGGACGGAAGTCGGGGGTGAATTGCTGGCGATTGAAGCGTCCGTTATGGAAGGCACGGGCCGGATGGTCATGACGGGAAAACTCGGCGATGTCATGCAGGAATCGGTCCATGCCGCTCTGACGTACATCCGGGCGCGGGCGGAAAAATTCGGTTTGCCCAAGAACTTTTACAAAAAGATCGACATTCATGTACATGTTCCGGAAGGCGCCATTCCCAAGGACGGGCCCTCGGCCGGCATCGCCATGGCCACATCGATCGCGTCGGTTTTGATGAAGAAAAAAGTCCGCGCAGATCTGGCCATGACCGGTGAAATCACCCTGCGGGGAAGAGTGCTGCCGATCGGCGGTCTGAAGGAGAAGATTCTGGCGGCGCATCGCGGCAACATTAAAATGGTCGTGATTCCGAAAGATAATGAAAAGGACCTGGCGGAAGTTCCGCAAAATGTTCAGAAAGCGCTGAAGATCGTTTTTGTCGATCATATCGATGAAGTTCTCGACATTGCTTTCGCCAAGGAAGAAGAGGATTTCACCGAACCGGTCGGCAGCAATGTCCAGATTTGCGCCCGGCCGGTTAATTAAGGGAGATTTCTGTTTTTATTCCTTGACAAGAAATCTCAATATTGCTAGAAGCCGGAAAGCTTTTTTCGGGCATGTGGGCGGGTAGCTCAGCTGGAAGAGCGCCACGCTTACACCGTGGATGTCACAGGTTCGAGCCCTGTCCCGCCTACCAGAAAAAGGTAGTAGAAAGCGTTTTCATCAGGATTTTTTGGGGTCGTAGTTAAGTTGGTTATAACGCCGGCCTGTCACGCCGGAGGGCGTGGGTTCAAGTCCCATCGGCCCCGCCAGAAAATTCGAAGGGAGTCAGCGAAAAGCGGCTCCCTTTTTTTATGTACTTTCCCGAAATCAGGACGATTGACATAATCGGTTGACCATGTTTAAAAGGCCGGTAAAGAAGCGAAGAAAAGAGTGGGCAGGCCCGTATTTCTGTGCGGACTTTCGGAAATCAGGAGACCGGAAACGGACATGAAAAAAATATCCGACCTTTTTTTCTGGCGCAGACCGGAATATTCGCGCCGCGAACTTTTTTCGGTTCTGGCCAAAGCGCAAAAAAACGGCTATCTGGACGACGATACCCGCAAGATGATCGAAAATATCCTGAATTTCAAATCCACCCTGGTTCGCGAAATCATGATTCCCCGGACGGATATCGTATCCATCAATGCGGAGGAGGAGCCGCAGGAGATCATCCGCGAACTGGCCGAAGCGCGTTACACGCGCGTTCCCGTGCACCGCGGATCGGTGGACAACATCATCGGCATTCTGAACGTCAAGGATCTGCTGAAAACCTGGTCGGACCGGGTAACCCGATCCGACATTTTTTCCCATCTGACCAAACCCTACTACATTCCGGAAACGAAAAACGCCCATCTACTGTTTCACGAGTTCCAGACAAACAAAAAGCATATCGCGATCGTGATCGACGAGTACGGCGGCACGTCGGGGCTGGTGACGCTGGAGGATCTGCTTGAAGAAATCGTCGGCGATATCCGGGATGAACACGAAGAAAGCGCCGGCTGGGATGAGGGAGTGGTAACCGCCGAAGGCGCGGTAATCTTTGACGGACGGACGGAGATCGAAAAGGTCGAGGAACGCCTGCGCATCGCCCTGGAAAGAGGCAGATACGAAACCATCAGCGGTCTTATTTTAAGTACGATTCGCAGAATTCCGCACCGGGGAGAGCGTCTGCGGATCGAGGGCATGGACATTACGATCGAAAGTGCGGATGAGCGCAGTATTAAAAAAGTCAAAATCAAAAAGGTTGAAGATGAGGAGGAAACAAATGTCTGTCGATAACATTCAGGAAACCATCAGCGATCTGAAAAAGAGAATTCAATATATCGGAGAATGTCTTTGACGTCGGTGAACTGGAATTAAAGGTCAAGGATCTGGAAGCGCTGTCCGCGAAAAAGGACTTCTGGGATGATCCGGATCATGCCCGGTCGATCCTGCAACGCAAAACAAAACTATCCGATTCGCTGGAGGGGTGGAAAAAATTCGACAGCCGGATCCGGGAGACGGAAACGCTCTGGGAAATCGCCTCCGAAGAAAAGGATGAAGCGGTCATCCTTGACCTGGCTGCCGATCTCGAGCGTTTGTCGGACGCCGTCAGGGAAGAAGAGCTGAAGATGATGCTCTCGAGCGAACAGGATCCGATGAACGCGATCATGTCCATCCACGCCGGGGCGGGAGGAACCGAGGCGCAGGACTGGGTGGAAATGCTTTTGCGCATGTATTTGCGCTGGGCCGAAAAACGGAATTTCAAAACCAGCGTCATCGATTATCTGCCGGGTGACGAAGCGGGCGTGAAAAGCGTTTCCTTTACCGTGGAAGGGGAATACGCCTACGGATACGCCAAAGCGGAGATCGGTATTCACCGCCTGGTGCGCATATCGCCGTTTGATGCGGGAGGGCGTCGCCATACCTCTTTTGCATCCGTTTTTGTCTATCCGGAAGTTGACGATGAGATCAAAATCGACATCAATGAAGACGATCTGAGAATCGACACGTTCCGGTCCGGCGGGAAAGGCGGCCAACATGTCAACAAGACGGATTCCGCTGTCCGGATCACGCATCTGCCCACCGGCATCGTTGTCCAGTGCCAGAATGAAAGATCGCAGCACAAGAACAAGGCCATGGCGATGAAATACCTGAAATCGCGCCTCTATGAAAAGGAGCTTCAGGAAAAAAATGAGAGGCTCGATGAGGAAAACAAACAGAAGAAGGACATTGCCTGGGGAAGCCAGATCCGCTCCTACGTGCTGCATCCCTACAAAATGGTCAAGGATCACCGGACAAGTCTGGAAATCGGCAACACCCAGAAAGTTCTGGACGGAGACATCGATGAGTTCATCCAGGCTTATCTGATGGCGGCAGGCGACCGCGGGGGCGGTCCGTCGTCCACCGGGGCTTGCCCGAAAGGATAATTTTTTAATAACATATTTGTTTTGGATTACGGGCAAAATATGCTATAAAACGCGGCAAAAGTGTCTGGGATGCTGATTTTCAAAAGGAAAGGATTGATGTTCATCACAGGCCCCATGCGAATTTTGTTTTGCATCTAAAAAACAGGAGGCTCTGTCCATGACAAAACAACAAAACAAGATTTCTTGTATTGGTTTGATAGGGTGTTGTTGCGCAGCCATTCTTTGCTTCGCAACTTTTGACGTCAAAGCCTGGGAATTCCCGCAATTCGGATTTTCAACAAACGCACAAACAAAAACCGTCGCCCAAAGTTCCGCCACGGCGCAAATGGCTCACGATGCCGCACCGGCTCCCAGCGCCGATTCGGCCGCCAAAACCAAGATCCAAAGCGAGGAAGACAAGGAAGAAGTGGATGAAGAGCAGGACCTGATGGAGAAGGCCCTGGAACTTCTGGAAATGGCCGACGCACAGTGGAAAAGCGGCGATGTTGAAAACACACTGAACACGCTGGACAAGGCCTACGCGCTGGTTCTGGACACCAACGGCGACGTGGAAATTGCCCGGCAAAAGGACGACCTGCGGCTTTTGATTGCCAGGCGGATCCTGGCGCTTTACTCTTCTCAGGAAAAGCGCACCAACGGGAAAGCCAGCGAAATTCCCCACCTGATGAACGCAGATGTCGAAAAGGAAATCCGCTCCTTTCAGGGGCCGGAAAGAGAGTTCTTTATTGCCTCCTATTACCGCTCCGGCATGTACCGCGAGCTGATTGTCGCTGAGCTCAAAAAGGCCGGCATTCCGGAGGAACTCTTCTGGCTGCCGCTCGTGGAAAGCGGTTTTAAAGTGAGCGCTCTGTCGTCCGCGAGGGCCCTGGGACTATGGCAGTTCATACCTTCAACCGGATATAAATTCGGCCTGACCCGCGATGAATGGGTCGACGAACGCATGGACATCCTGAAATCCACTCAGGCGGCCATTGCCTATCTGAAGGAATTGCATTCCATGTTCGGCGACTGGCTGACCGTGCTGGCCGCGTATAATTGCGGTGAGGGCAGGGTTCTGCGTGTGATTTCCCGCCAGCATATCAATTACTTCGACCGGTTCTGGGATCTTTACTCCCAGCTGCCCAATGAAACCGCCCGCTACGTACCCCGCTTTCTGGCGACGCTGCATATCGTCAAAAATCCGCAAAAGTATGGTTTTGACCTGCAGGCTTCGACGGTTACGCTCAATAATTACGAGATCGTCAAAGTCGACAAAATGATGAAGTTGTCCGATATCGCGGAGAAGATGGAAATGCCGGAGGACGTCATGCAGCTGCTCAATGCGGAGCTGCGTTACAAAATCACGCCGAATCGCGAATATTCCGTCAAAATTCCCCAGGGAACGCTGCAAAGATTCAATATGGTGTACAACGACATTCCGGAAACGGAAAAACCGCGTTTCACTTACAGCCGCGCCAATTATCTTCGCCACCGCGTGCGTTCGGGCGAAACCGTGGCCTCCATTGCCAAGCGATATCGTGTGTCCTCCCAGAGCATTTACGAGTGCAACCAGATCAATAAAAAGAAGAAACTGGTCAAAGGGCGCATCATCCGCATTCCGGTCAGCCGTGTGGAAACAGCCAGTGCAGCGTCGAAACCTGCGTCAGGCAAGAAAACGACGGCTTCCGTCGCGGTGAAAACAACTTACAAGGTCAAACGGGGGGACTCCCTGCTGGGCATTGCCAAAAAATTTAATGTTCCCGTGGACCGTCTCAAGGAAGTGAATCGGTTAAAGGGCAATTCCATTCAGGCCGGGCGGGTGCTGAAGATTCCCCGGGACGAGGCGCGCTGCAACGAAGAAGAACAAAAGAGCAAGGCCGACATTGCGCAACAGGCTCCGGAAAAAACGGAGATCGCCGGTAAAACGCTCTCTGCCAGGGACATTGCCGACCTGGGCGTTGATAAACACATTGTGACCAAGGGAGAAAATCTGACGCTGATCTCCCGCAAATATAATGTCGCTTTGGCCAAATTAATGCAGATGAACCGGTTGGCTGCAGATGTTCCTCTCACGCCGGGTCAGGTCCTCGTCATCAAATAAGGCCGGCGGCGTCTTCCCCTTCCAAACGGATTTCAGCAGGCTTCAGCCAGCAGGCGAAAAAGTTCCTTTTCCTTCCGCCTCATTTTCAGGGCGTTGGCCTGCGTGGTGTTTTCATGATTGTAGCCGGTCAGGTGCAAAACGCCATGGATGATCAGAAAGAGAATTTCCTCGTCCATGCGGTAACGGCCGGCTTGAGCGTCCCGCAGGGCCGTTTCCGCGGAAATCACGACATCCCCCAGCATATTCGGATTGATGTTCCCGTATTCTCCCTCCTGCAGGGAGAAGGAAATGACATTGGTCGGTCTGTCCTTGCCGAGATATTCCCGGTTGATGGTTTGAATGGCCGGATCGTCCACGAAGGTAAGGCTGAGCTCCTTATCCGCGCAGCCGATCAGTTGCAGAAGCCGGTTGGTCTGGCGGCGGATTTTCCGCTTGTCAATGCGGATGGACTTTTGCCGGTCGGCGATTCGCAGGGTCATGGAGATTCCTTCCTGCCGTTTGTTTCCCGGGGCGGTGATTCGGGATAATCGACCCGGTGATGGAAGATGCCCGTCAGAATCCGGGTGAATGTTTCGGCGATGGTGTTGAGATTCTTCAAAGTAAGCTCGCAATCGTCGAGCTGGCCGTCCGTGTAGACGCGCTCGATGCGCTCCCGCACCAGCGAACGAATCCGCGCCGGCGTCGGATTGATGAGGGTGCGGGAAGACGCTTCAATGACATCTCCCAGCATGACGAGACCGGCCTCCTTGGTCTGAGGTTTGGGTCCCGGATAGCGGAAATCGCTCTCCGTGAGTGAACGAATCGATTCATCCTTGTCCTTCTTGGCCTTGTCGTAAAAAAAGCTGATGAGGCTGGTGCCGTGGTGCTCCCGGATGATATTGACGATCGGCTGGCCGATTTTAGCCTGGGACGCCAGCTCACATCCCTCCTTGACGTGGGAAATGATGATGAGCGCGCTCATCTTCGGCGAGAGCTTGTCGTGGCGGTTGTTGTAGCTGGGCTGGTTTTCGATATAATAATGCGGTTTGGCCAGTTTGCCGATGTCGTGGTAATAGGCGCTGACCTTGGCGAGGAGCGAATTGGCGCCGATGGCTTCGGCTGCGGCCTCGACAAGCGAAGCGACGACGACGCTGTGATGGTAGGTGCCGGGGGCTTCAATGATCATCCTCTGGAAAAGCGGCTGATTGAGATTGGCGAGCTCCAGCAGCTTAATGTCCGTGATGTAACCGAACAGGCTTTCAAAAAGAGGGGCAATGCCCGCCACCATAATGCCGGTGATGACGCCGCCGAGAAATCCCATGGCCAGACGGCTGGCCAGATCGGCGAGCAACTGGCCCGTCAGAAGATTCAGACAGAGAATTGCCAGGACATTGATCACGCCCAGGAAGAGGCCCACTTTCAGGAACGTGGACCGCTGCCGGCTGTTGACGATGTGGTACGAGGCGGCCGCTGAGCCCAGAAAAGAGAAAAGAGGGAAAATGACTTTTTCGTCGAACAGAAGACTGATGAGAAAAGAGGTCAGGATGCTCATGATCATCGCAACGTTGCGGTTGATCAGGACGGCGATGATCATCGCGCCGCAGGCAAACGGTATCGCAAAATAACAGGCGTCAACGGGAAGCATCGGAAAAGCCCGGTTCAGGGCGACAGAGATGAAAATGCCCGCCTTGACAAAAAAGATCTGCAGGATGGCGACGATGGCAAATACCAGGAAATCCACATTGGAGCGCGCGGAAGTCTTGAGCCAGTTGCGCGTGCGCCAGAAGTAAAGAACCAGCGTCAGGAAAAGCGCGGTGAAGAAAATGCCGGCAACGACGGTCAGCCGGGAAATTTTATTTTCCGCCGATGTTTTATAAAACGCATCCAGTTTGGCCATTTCCAGATAACCGATCTTTTCCCCCTCGCGGACAATCATTTCATTTTTTTGCACCTGGAAATAAACCGGTTTGACCTCTGCAACGACAGACCGGATCTTTTTGTCCGTCGCTTCTGGGTCGAAGACAAGGTTGGGTTGGATCATTTTTTTTAAAAGGGAAAAAGCCCGGCGTTTCGCGTCCGCAGAGTCGTTTTTAAAAACCGCGGAAACTTTCCTGAATAAGGCTGCGTCTGCTTCCCGAATCGTCAGGACCGATGAGCCATCCTTCAGATTCTCCTCTTCCCGTGTAATGCCGTTGACAATGGTAATGCCTCTTTCCCGTTCGACTTTCTGAAGGGGGTTTCGCACCATCAGCGTGTCTTCATAAAAAACAGTCATCGTTTTATTCAATTTTTGCAGAAGATCTTCGGAGAAATTTTCGGATTTCAGAAAAGCGTATTCCTCGCGCGTCAGCGCCACGCCCAGTGCCTGATCCAGAACGGCTTTCCGTTTGTCGTCTTGCGTTTCGCGGTGAGCAAGCAGAAAGGATTTTCTGACGTTGGACTTGAGCGTCACCGGCATCTCGGCGTCCAGTTCATAGATCGGGCGGACCTGGGCGGCGGCTTCAGACTTTTTCTGCCGCGTGGAATTTCCGTCTTCGACCAGAAAATCGCGATCCGCCTTGATGTTTTCGGAAGCGATCACGCCGTGACGGTAATCTATCCGGGATTCATAAAATTCCGGCGCCAAGACGAGCGTCAGACCGATACTCAGGAAAACGGCAATGGCCCAGCGCTGAAAAATGACGTTGTTCAGAAATTTGAGCGAAAGTTTATGCTTCTCTTTCAGCTTCCGGTAAAGGGAGTAAATTTTCTCCGATGTTGAATCGAGGAAGTTCATACGCGTGCTGTCTTATCCGTTTTTTTTCCCGGCGTCCCAGGCGGCATAAGCGGCAATGACGTCCGCGACCAGGGGATGCCGGACAACGTCGAGCTGGGAAAAATGAACGATGCGGATAGCGTCGATCTTTTTAAGAATTTTTTCGGCCTCGATCAGCCCCGAAGATTTGTCGGCCGGCAGATCGATTTGCGTAATGTCGCCTGTGACAACCGCCTTGGAGTTGAATCCCAGGCGCGTTAAAAACATCTTCATCTGTTCGGAAGTGGTATTCTGGGCTTCATCCAGGATGATGAAGGAATCGTTGAGCGTCCGGCCCCGCATGAATGCCAGCGGTGCTACTTCGATCAGTCCCTTGTTGATGAGCGCGCCGGCTTTTTCCATATCGACCATGTCGTACAGGGCATCGTACAGCGGTCGTAAATACGGGTTGACTTTTTCCGCCAGATCGCCCGGCAGAAATCCGAGACGTTCGCCTGCTTCGACGGCGGGGCGGGTCAGAATGATGCGCTGCACTTTCTTTTCCAAAAGATAAGAGACCGCCATCGCCATGGCCAGATACGTTTTGCCGGTTCCGGCGGGACCGATGGCGAGCACCATGTCGGCGTTTCGCATGGCGTCGATATAGTGCCGCTGCGTAATGCTTTTGGGGGTGATGATGCGTTTCTTGGAGGAGATGAAAACGGTATCCAGAAAAATGCGGGACAGGTCATAATGAATATCCTCGCTGAGGATCCGGTGGGCATAACCGATATCGGCAGACTGAATCGGCCACCCTTTTTCCATGATCGTATAAAGCTGTCTGATGATCAGGGAAATTTTCAGAACGGCGGCTTCCTCGCCCGAGATGGAAAGATGATTGCCCCAGGGCTTCACCTTAACCGGCTCCAGTTTTTCGAGGAGCCTCAGGTGTTTGTCGTGTTCGCCGCACAAATGTCGCAGCAGATTCTGATCGGCGAAGGATAATTTTTCCGCCTGGTTATTTGGGGTCGCTTTAATCAAAAAATGTCAGCCTCTGAAAGGTTGATCTTCACCCCGTTGCGCCTGCGCGTGCCGCGGCCGGTAGCATAACAAGGGGTCTTTTTCCGCATGAGCGCGACTTCTACCACTATGGGGCGGTGAAAGCAATACAATTTACGTCTGTAGAAAAAGGTGGGCAAAGACTTTGGCATTGCCTATCATGTCGTCGATCGCGCAGTTTTCATTCGGCTGATGGGCGTTCATATGAAGTTTCGACCAGACGGCGGCCGGCAGTCCCCTTTTGCGCAGGTAGGCGGCAACGGTTCCTGCGCCGATGCCGCCCGGCCGCGCGGTCACGCAATAAACGCCGGCAACGGCCTCCTGCAAGGCCGCGACGACCGGAGCATTGACGGATGTCGGCGGCGGGGCCTGCACGCACTGCTCATGGGTGACGGCGATGCGGACCGAATAGTCTTTTTCCACTTTTTGCGTGATCCGGGTGACTTCGGCAAGAACGTCTTCAAGCGCGAACTGGGGCAGAATGCGGCAGTCCATGTAAAAGACGTCTTCGCCGGGAATCGTGTTGATGTTGCCGACGTTGGCTTCCTTCTTCGTCGGTTCAAACGTGCTCGCGGGCGGATCGAAAAGCGGGTCGGCCGCGTTGAAAAGGCTGCGCAGCTGCGTCAGTTCGGTCACCAGACGGGAAGCGGCCTCGAAAGCGTTGATGCCCAGCTGCGGCTTGCTGCCGTGGCACTGGCGGCCGGTGGTTTTGAAGCCCAGCCAGAGGATGCTTTTTTCGGCGACTTCAATCAGGGTGCCGCGGGCGTTGCCCGAATCGGGCACGACGATCAGATCGTTTTCGGAAAATATTTTTTCGGGCTGGTCCAGCACGAAATACAGGCCTTTGCTGCCGGACGTCTCTTCGTCGGCGACAAAAAAAAGTCCGACGGCGGATGAAGGAGTGACGCCTTCGTCCAAAAAAGCCTTGGCGGCGAAGATCGAGGCCACCATGTCCTGCTGGTTGTCTTCCGTTCCGCGTCCGTAGATGCAGTTGTTCTTAACGTAAGCCGTGTAGGGGTCAGCGCTCCAGAGCTTGATTTCGCCGGGCGGCACGATGTCCAGATGGGTGATGATCCAGACGGTCCGGGCGTTTCGGTTTCCCGGAAGGGAAGTCAGGAAATTCGGGCGCAGGCCGGCCGAGACGCTGTCATCCGGCGCGTCAAAATGGCGAAAGGCGGTAAATCCCATTTCGATCAGGCGTTCCTTCAGAACCCGGGCTTTCAGCATCTCACCGTCGCCCCCGTTCGCGGGACCGACGGCCGGTACGGCGGTCAGAATTTTTTGCAGCTCGATCATGTCATTCCGGTAGGAATCGATTCTGCGCGACAGTCTTGCAAAGATTTCTTCGTCAATCATGGAGGTTCCTCGCTCTAAGGTTGCGGATTCAGAAACACAGGGCTTTGCCAGCCGTCCGGCCATTTGCCGAAGCGTTCCACATCGCCCAATATAACGGTAAGCCGTTTTTTTTCATTCAGATATTTGGCTGCCACGCGCTTCAGATCGTCGAGCGTCACCGCTTCGATGCGGCTCCGATAAGCGGCGAGATAGTCGGCCGGCAGATCCTCATACGCGACGGTCATTTGCTGGTCGGCGATCTGGGCCGGCTCTTCAAAAGAAAAAATGAAGCCGTTGAGAACGGATTTTTTTGCCCAGTCCAGGTCTCCTTGGGAAACGGCGCCCGCAGCGACAGCGCGCAAGATGGTCCGGATCAGTTCAAAGGCCTCTGCGGTGGACGCCGTTTTCGTAAAGGCGTACGTGCCGAAGACTCCGTAGTTGCCGCGCGCCCGGTAGAAGCTGCCGGCGCTGTAAGCCAGACCCTCGTTATTACGCACGGCCGTGAAGATGCGGGAGGGAAATCCGCCGCTGCCGATGATAAAATCGAGAAGGGCAAAGGCGTAGTAATCGGGATCCTTTTTGCTGACGGTCAATTCCCCGCCGACCACAATGGACTGCGGGAGAGGCTTCCGGATGAAGTACAGGCCGCGCGCGCTTTTTGAAGGCGGCGGAAGAACAGCCGGAGCGCTGCCGGGGTTTTCCCAGTTGCCGAAGTACTGTTCGATTTTCTTTACCGCGTCGTCTTTCGCAATGTCGCCGGAAACGGCAATCAGTATGTTGGTGGGGAAAAAGGATTTCCGGTGGAAAACGACCAGATCGTCGCGGACAATGTTTTCCAGGGAGGCGACGGTTGCGTAGCGACCGCGCGGATCATCGGGGTAGAGCAGTCGATTGAATTCCCGAAACGCCAGTTTCTGGGGATTGTCCGCTATGCGGCGCAGCTCTTCTTTCTTCAGCGACAGGGCAATTTGCAGTTTCTTTTCCTCGAAGGCCGGCTCGCTAAGCATCTGGGAGAGGAGCTCCAGACAGGCGTCAAGATCGCTTTTCGGAAACGTAAAATGAACGGTGGCGGAATCCAGCCCCATGGACACGGATGGAGAGGCCCCCAGAAAATCAAAGCGTTCATCCACGGCGTCGCTTGCCGTTTTCTTTGTGCCGCCCGTTCTCAGGAGATAAGCCGTCAGTTCCGCAACACCTTCCTTGCCCGGCGGATCGTATGCCGAGCCGGTCCGGATCAGCGCGGAGAGCGAAATCAGAGGCAGCTCCGGGTTGGGGAGAAAAAAAAGCACCATGCCGTTTTTGAGTTCTATCCGCTGTGCCGAGGGCAAACGAAACTCCAGTGCCGGATACTGCAGACGGTCCGGGGGAGGAAAAATATCGGCCGCCCGGGCTTCGGACAAAATGCCGAAACAGGAAGCCAACATGTACAGCAAGACGAAAATGCGGATGCAACGTTTATGGTTCATTTTGATTGGTGACCTTCTTTTCGGTGGCAAGCAGGGCGACCGTGCGGTTTTCGGCGACCAGATATCTCTCGGCTGCTTTTTGAATATCCTGCGCACTAATCCGGTTGATGCGGGAAAGATACGTGGAAAAATACCGGTAATCGCCCAGCAGGAGTTCGTAGTATGAAAGAATGGATGCCAGTTCGGCGTTGGAATCCAGGCTGCGAATGTAATCCATTTTCATCTGGTTTTTGGCCTTGGCCAGCTCTTGTTCGGAAACAGGATTTTCCCGGATAGCCTCCAGTTCGTGAAAGATGGCATCCCGCAATTCAGCATTGGTGTGGGGATGGCGGGGGCGGGCAAAAATCGCAAACAGGTTGGGGAAGCGGGCGGCCGGCATGCCGTTGTGCACGCTGATGCTGTCGGCGATTTTTTTATCGGAGACGAGTCCGGCATAAAGGCGGCTGGTCCGTCCTTTGCTCAAAATCGTTTCCAGGACATCCAGCGCATAGTCGTCATCCGACGGCGGCGCGGGTTTGTGAAAACCGATGATCAGAGAGGGATTGGCGTCAAAGGGGACTATGACTTTCCTTTCTTCCCGCTGGGGAGGCTCGGCCGGGATGGAATTCTTTTGGCTGCTGCCCCGGGGAATCCGTCCGAAGTATTTTGTGACGAGCTTCAGGGTTTTTTCCGGATTGATGTCTCCGACAACGGCAATGACGATATGTTCAGCCCTCAGATATTTTTTGTGAATGGTGCGGATGGCTTGCGGGCTCAGAAAGCGCAGATCTTCGGGAAGTCCGATGATCGGGATGCCGTAGGGATGAACCTGATAGGCCGCGCCGAGAAAGGCTTCAAACAGCTTGCCGTCGGGACTGGTTTCGGTGGTCTGGCGTCTTTCCTCGAGAATGACATCCCGCTCCGTATAGAATTCACGGAAGACCGGATTCAGGAGACGGTCGGATTCGATGCGGGCCCACAGTTCGATCTTGTTGGCCGGCAGATTGACAAAATACGTCGTCACGTCCTGGCCGGTCGAAGCATTCATGTTGAGGCCGCCGTTTTCCGTGTAAAGGCGATCAATCTCATTGGGAATGTAGTAACGACGGTGCGCTTCCTGGAGACGTTTAAGCAGGGCGGAGAGACGCTCAATGCGCCTTTGATCGCCTTTTTCCCCTTTCTTTTTTTCGCGGTCCAGCGTCTGACCGATCCGGAAAATCCGTGATAGCAATTTTTTCTCTGCCGTGTAATTCTTCGAGCCGATGGTGGGGGTGCCTTTGAACATCATGTGCTCGAGAAAATGCGCCGCGCCGCTTTGACCTTTCACTTCATCGACGGCGCCGACCCGGTGGCGGATGTACAGGGAAACCGTGGGGCTGAAGCTGCGCTCGAGCATGAGGACGGTCAGTCCGTTGGGCAGGCGGGTTTTTATGACCCTCTTTTCCAGGTCGAAAGCCGCGGCGGAGCCGGTGCAGACCCAAAGAGCGAGCAGGATAAGCGCCAGAGAAAGTTTATTTCGTATCAGCATGGTCCATCTCATCAGGGGATTTTCTGGGAAAGAAGCGGAAAACTGCGTACAAAACGCCGGTGATGCAGAATAAAATGATAAAAGAAGCGGAAAACAGCGTCATGACAAATTCCAGCGGATTGGCGAGCTTGAAAGATTCAATCAAAATATCGACGCCCAGCACCAGAAAAAACAGGGACAATATAAAAACCGCGATGTTTTTTATCAATATCATATTTCGTCTGCCATACCTCCCGGTTGGGAAGGCGATTTTATTTTTTCCTTGAGTCTGCGGTAAGCCTCGTAAGTGAAATCGTCATTGCGGCAGCTCAAAAGGGAGTTGTTATGATATAGAGGTTCACGACGAATGTCAAATGGCGAAGCGGCAACGGCCTCGTCCCACATCTTTGTTCCGGGAATCGGTGAATATTCGGCGAGAATGGGCTTGGCGCCGCAGGACAGGACGAAATCAATGCTGTGGGCGACGTCCGCGGTTTTCTGTCCCGGGATGCCGCATAAAAGATAGATGCCGATGTCATCAGGCGAATAACCCGCGTTTCGCAGATGGATCACGGCCCGGCGCAGTTCTTCGTTCTCGACCTTGCCGCCGGTTGATTTCTGCAGGCGGAAATCGGCGGTTTCAAAGCCGAAACGGATTGTTCTGAAACCGGCGCCGAAGAGCAGACGGCTTAATTCCTCATCGATGGCGCGCAGGTGCAGACCGTTGGGGCAGTGAAAACGGCAGTCGAGCTTCCTTTTTTTCAGTTCCGCAAGCAGAGGCTTGATCAGTTTATCCGGTTCGACCAGGAGTGCATCGTCGTAGAAACTGAAATCGGCGACGCTGAAATTTCTGTGCCAGTATTCGATTTCGTCGGCGACCCGATGCGGGTGGCGCCTGATGAAGGTCTTGTGTAAAAGGTGCGAGGCGCAGTAACTGCAGCGGTACGGGCAGCCCAGCGATGTGATGATCGGAATCTGGTCCGGATGGCCCAATAAATCGAACGCGGGGTAGGGCAGGGCGTCGAGATCGTTTTCTGGCGGCAGGAAAAGGATGGCTTCGCCGAAAATCGTCCTCAGGATCTCCAGGATCTGCCTCTCCCCCCGGCCGCTCACCACCCAGTCGGCGCCTGAATGGGCTTGCGCATGCTCATAGCACAGAGACGCATATTTGCCTCCCAGAACGACCGGTGTGCCGGGCAGCGTTTCTTTGATGATTCTGATGGCTTCGAAAACGCCCGGATACCAGTAGGTCATCATGGAGGTGACCAGCACCAGGTCCGTCTCCGAATAACGGCCGAGCTGTTCGCGGAAAATATCCGGATCGATTCCGTAGCGGCAGTAGCTGCGGTGCAGGACATCCAGGCATTCGGGTTTGTCGATGACCTGGCGGAAAAACCGGCCGTGACCGTAGGCATGGCGTTTCGGCGTTTTGCCCGATTTCCGGATCATCGGCGTTGAGCGGGGGTCGAGGCAATCCAGATAGGAAATCCGGTGGCCGTTGGCGCGCAAAAGCCCCCCCAGGTATAAAAGTCCCAGGGGCTTGAGCCAGAAGTCATACGCGGCAAAATCGTATATCCAGGGGTTGACGAGCAGGATATTTTTACTCATGAAAGGGTTTTTAGCATACGCGTCGCGTAATTACAAATCTGTCGCCGGGCGGATCGTGCTTGCAGTTTTTATTCCAGAAAGAACTTGAAGACTCAGGCGTTTGTTGCTAACATGCTCAAACTTTTTTAACGGGATGCTCCATGCGTGCAGTGATTCAGAGAGTTGACCGGGCCTGCGTTCGAATAAATTCACAGGTGTATTCGTTCATCAATCGGGGTGTCCTGGTTCTCCTGGGCGTGGAGAAAGGCGATTCCGAAAAGGACGCCGACTATATTCTGGAAAAAACGGTCCATCTGCGAATTTTCGAGGATGACCAGGGGAAGATGAATCTTTCTCTTCTCGATAGTGGGGGAGAAATGATGGTGGTTTCTCAGTTTACGCTCCTGGGCGATTGCATTAAGGGCCGCCGCCCGTCCTTTACCGGAGCCGAAGAGCCGGGCAGGGCCAATGTCCTTTACGAGTATTTCGTCGGCAAGGCCGTTTCCCGCGTGAAAAAACTGGCCTGCGGTAAATTTCAGGAAATGATGGAAGTCGAATTGATCAACAACGGTCCCGTAACCATATTGCTGGACAGCAGGAAATCTTTTTAAAATGACAGAAAGCGACATTAAAATCGACAAGGAAGGCCTCTGGTATTACCGCGGGGCGCATATGTTTCGCAAGGATATTCTTTGCATTTTCTTCAATCATCTGAATATCGATGAAAGCGGCCGGTATTTCATTCGGCTCAATGAAGAGGTCTGCTTTCTCGATGTGGAAGACACAGTCTTCGTCATCACGGCGGTCTCTAAAACAAAAGATCCGTCCGGCGGTTCGGAACGCCTGGAAATTCTCACCAGCGACGACAGCCGGGAAGCTTTGGACCCGGCTTCGCTTTCCGTGGGCTTGGATCATGTCATGTACTGCCGGATCAAGGAAGGTCGCTTTATTGCCCGTTTTACCCGGAAAAGCTATTATCAACTGGCGGAATTCATCGAACAGGACGAGCCGGACGGCGGTTTTTACGTGCGTCTCAACGAGAAGAAATATTATATTCATAAACGGTAGTTTCAAACGATAACGGAGGAAGTTATGTTAGACGATGTAGTGCAAGAGTCTTTAACCTTTGACGATTTGCTTTTGGTTCCGGCGGCGTCCGATGTTCTGCCGCGTGATGTCGACACGTCGACGTATCTGACGAGAAACATCTCTCTGAATATTCCCATCATCTCGGCGGCCATGGATACGGTGACGGAATCCCGCACGGCCATCTGCATGGCGCAGGAAGGCGGCATCGGCATCATTCACCGCAACATGAGCATCGAGAGACAGGCCATCGAAGTGGATCGCGTGAAGAAATCGGAAAGCGGCATGATTGTCGATCCGATCACCATCGAGCCGGAAAGAAAAGTCAGCGAAGCGCTTTCCCTGATGCATAAGTATTCCATCTCCGGCGTGCCGGTGGTGAAAAACGAAAAGCTGGTCGGCATTTTGACGAACCGGGATTTGCGGTTCGAGGAAAACCTGGATCAGCCTGTGGCCAACGTCATGACCAAGGACAAGCTGGTGACGGTTAAAGCCAATATCACTCTCGAAGAATCCAAAAAGCTCCTCCACAAACACCGCATCGAAAAACTGCTCGTCGTCGATGACGATTACCGCCTTAAAGGGCTTATCACCATCAAGGACATTGAAAAGATCCGGCGCTTTCCCAACGCCTGCAAGGATTCGCTCGGACGCCTGCGGGTGGGCGCAGCCGTGGGCATTATCGATCGGGAAGCGCGCATCGAAGCGCTTCTGGCGGCCGGCGCGGACGTCATAGCCATCGATACGTCCCATGGACATTCGTCGGGCGTGATCGATGCCATCAAGTCCACCAAGGCCAATTTCCCCAAGTGCGAACTGATCGCGGGAAACGTCGCGACGGCGGAAGGCGCCAAAGCGCTCATTGAAGCCGGAGTCGACGCGGTCAAAGTCGGCGTCGGACCCGGTTCCATTTGCACCACCAGAATTGTCGCCGGCGTAGGCGTGGCGCAGATGTCCGCCATCCGGGACACACATAGAGTCGCCGCCAA
>DBPV01000108.1:647-1450 GCA_002304995.1 Syntrophaceae bacterium UBA1411 | reverse complement strand
GGGGAAACGATTTTGTTCCAGGGCCGCAGCTACAAGGTCTATCGCGGCATGGGGTCTCTGGAAGCCATGAAAATGGGCAGCCGCGACCGTTATTACCAGGACGACATGGAAGCCCCGGCCAAAACCGTTCCCGAAGGCATCGAGGGCAGGGTGCCCTTCCGCGGATCCCTGTCGGCCAGCATCATGCAGCTGATCGGCGGNNAAACATCGCGGTTTGTCCGCATTACGTCCGCCGGTCTGCGCGAAAGCCACGTGCACGACGTGATCATCACCAAAGAAGCGCCCAATTACTGGATTGATTAAGCTGCGATGAATCAGGCCAATTTCGTTCACCTTCATGTCCACACGCAGTACAGTCTTCTGGACGGAATGATCCGTCTGGAAGATCTTTTCAAAAAGGCCAGGGCGTTTGCCATGCCGGCCGTGGCCATTACGGACCACGGCAATATGTTCGGGGCCATCGATTTCTACAAACAAGCCACCGCAAACGGCATCAAACCGATTATCGGCTGCGAGCTTTACGTTGCTCCGCGGAGCCGGTTTGACAAGACGCCGTCTGCCATCGGCGAGGCCACGCGCCATCTGGTCGTTCTGGTCAAAGACATGCAGGGTTACAAAAACCTGATGAAACTGACTTCGCTGGCCCACATTGAGGGATTCTATTACCGGCCGCGCGTGGACAAAGAACTGCTCAGGGAATGCTCGGAAGGGCTAATTGCCTCCAGCGCCTGCCTGCATGGTGAAATCGCCGCCCACATCGTCCGGGGCAACATGGAAGAGGCGCGGAAGGCCGCCCTGGAATA
>DBPV01000108.1:0-613 GCA_002304995.1 Syntrophaceae bacterium UBA1411 | reverse complement strand
AGCAGAGAACTGTCCCTGCCGCTGATTGCCACCAACGACTGTCATTATCTCAATCGGGAACACGCCGAAGCGCACGAGATTCTCCTGTGCATCCAAACCGGAAAAACGGTTGAGGACAGCGACAGGATGGCGATGAAAACGGACCAGTTTTACGTTAAATCCCCGGAAGAGATGAAGGCGCTTTTTGCCGAAACGCCCGATGCGGTCGCCAACACACTGTGTATCGCCGAACGCTGCAATCTGTCGTTCGAATTCGGAAAATTCTATCTGCCGAAGTTCGAGGTAAAAAATCCCGAGGAAACGCTGGAAGAGTACCTGGACCGCAAGGCGAAGGAAGGTCTGGAAAAGCTTCTGCCTTCCATTATGAAATATCAGAAAGAGGACGAAGCCACAGTACGGGAAAGATATTTCAAGCGCCTGGATGCCGAACTGGAAATTATCAAAAAGATGGGATTCGCGGGTTACTTTCTTATCGTTTCGGATTTCATCAAGCATGCCAAACATAACGGCGTTCCGGTCGGGCCGGGCCGGGGATCCGCTGCCGGTTCACTGGTGGCCTATGCCATTCGCATTACCGATATCGATCCGTTGCGCTACGGTCTGTTTTTTGAGC
>DBPV01000005.1:1439-4608 GCA_002304995.1 Syntrophaceae bacterium UBA1411 | reverse complement strand
TCTGGCAAACGCCTCCCCGGCCGCGTTCTCGAGTCTCGCGGCTTTGAGCGCGGCTTGCTGCTTTTGGCAAAGGGCCGGCAGCAGCGTCACGTCCTGAACCGCGTATTCGAGCTGCTCCTGCGCCAGGGGGCGGTGGTCCCAGCGCGACCGCTGCATCTTCTTGCTCTTTTTCAGTTCGATGCCGAGAAACTCCTTGATCATCTTTTCCAGGGACAGTTCCTTGAATCCCAACAGCATCGCGGCCCGGTGCGTATCGAAGATATTGGAAAATTCGAAACCGTAGTCTCTCTTGATGAGCCGGATATCGTTGTCCGCCGCATGGAGAATTTTCAGGACGGATCTGCTTTTGAGCAGCCGGGCCAGAAAAGACAAGTCCAGACCGGCCATCGCATCAATGACGTAAGTGGTTTTCGGAGCATAAATCTGAATTACACAGAGTTTTTCCCGGAAATACCGGAATGAATCGTACTCCGTGTCAATTCCCAGAATCTCCGCCTGCTGTAAATGTGCTGCGGCCTTGCGGGCCGCTTCGGGCGTGTCGACAAGTAGCCAATCCGTATTCATGAAATGCAACTTAACCGAAACAGGCGTCAAATGCCATAAAAATGATGATTTTTTTGCCGACCGCGCCGCGGGAAGGCCGTCCGGATTGGAAACAGCGGTTCCATCTTTACAAAACGGCCAGATGTGCTAGGTTTTCAGGCAGGCCACTGAAACGTAAAAGAGGTGAACAGATGAGGAGAAAAAGAGTCTGGTTGTTTCTCGTCATCGCCATTCTTCTGGGAGGCTGTAACATGCAAAACCGGTTTTTGTATTTTCCCAATGACGACCGGCCGACGGCCGCGATGCTGGAGGCGGAGCGTCTGGCCTTCTGGCAGGCTTCCGGCGCGGATTACCGGGGCCTGGCAGCGGCGGATGACGCGCCTTCGCCCCGGGGAACGATTGTCCTCTTCCACGGCAACGGCGGAACGGCTTTCGACCGGGCCTTTTATCTGGAGCCGCTGGCGGACCTGGGCTTCCGGGTGATTCTCGCCGAATATCCGAAATACGGCGGCCGGCCCGGCAAGGTCGGAGAAAAGCCCTTCGTCGCCGACGGTCTGGAAACGGTGCGCCTGGCCCATGCCCGATACGGAGATCCTCTTTACCTGCTCGGCGAATCGCTCGGCTGCGGCGTCGCCGCCGCCGTGGCCCGGCAATCGCCTGTCCCGATCGCCGGAATTCTTTTGTTTACGCCATGGGACACGCTCGCTGCGGTGGCCAAATCCCTCTTTCCTTTTCTGCCGGTCAACATGCTCCTCACCGACAAATACGACAGCATCGAAAATCTGAAGTCCTTTCCGAAAAACATCGCCGTGGTCGGCGCCGAACGGGATGAGATTCTTCCCGTAAAGCACGCTTACCGGCTTTACGAGTCTCTGCCCGAAGGCCGCAGGCGGATGTGGCTGATCGAGGGAGCGGGCCACAACGACTGGCCTTATTACGCCAGGCCCTCCCTGTGGCGGGAAGTGACTGATTTTGTCCGGATCGATACCCCTTGAGATTTAACCGGGAGGCGACATGACAGCTCAAAGAGAAACCGTTTTGATCACCGGCGCAACCTCCGGCATCGGCCGCGACTTCGCCGATCTTTTTGCCGAGCGCGGCTATGATCTTTTCCTGGCAAGCCGCAACGGTGAAAAAATGAAAGCCATCACCGCACACCTTGAGGCCCGCCGAGGCGTAAAAGTAACGACCCTGGCCGTCGATCTGGCCCGGTCCGATGCCGCGGCCAAGGTCTATGAAACGGCGCGCGCCCGGCACATTGAGATCTCCGTCCTCGTCAACAACGCCGGNNGTGCCGGCTCTTCGGCGGGGACATGAAGAAAAGAAGGAAAGGCTGCATCCTCAACGTCGCATCGACGGCCGCCTACCAGCCCACGCCCTTCACGGCGGTTTACGGCGCGACAAAAAGCTACGTGCTCAGCTTCTCCGAAGCGCTGGCCCAGGAGATGAAGGATTACGGCGTCTCCGTGACCTGCCTGTCGCCCGGCCCCACCGACACCAACTTTTTTGCCGGCGTCGGCGTGGAGGGACTTGCCGAAAAAGCCCGGGGCATCTGGGCCAAAAGCCGCCGCATGCCGTCATGCAAAGTGGCCGAAATCGGCCTCGACGCGCTTTTTGCCGGGAAGCTTTCGGTGATCGCCGGCGGCCTCAACGCCCTGGTCGCCTTCGCCAACCGCCTGGCTCCCCGGAAAACATCGGCCCGCCTGTCCGGAAAAGTCATGAAACAGGCAAGTACGCGAGGTTCTGTATGACCCAGGGCAAATTCGACGCGCAGCGTTTTTTTCTCAAGGACACGATCCGCAAACGGATCAATTTTCTGCAGACAGAGCAAAGCGCGGGGCTTGCCGCGCCGCCGCTGCAAAAGCCCTGTCCGCCCGAAATTCCCCGGGTGGACTTGCCCGACGGCGCCAAGGCCCTGGCGCGCCTGGCGAAAATGCCGGTGGGCGAGGCGGTGGTGCGGCGGGAAAGCCTCCGCGAATATTCGGCCGATCCGCTGAACCTGGAAGAGCTGGCCGCGCTTTTGTGGGCCACGCAGGGCGTACGGCAGGTCCTCGGTCCCGACACCGCCTTGCGCAGCGTCCCTTCCGCCGGCGCGCGCCACAGCTTTGAAACCTATCTCGTCGCAAACCGCGTCCCGGGGCTCGCCTGCGGCCTGTACCGGTACCTGCCTTTTGACGGAAAGCTGGCGCAGTTGACACTTAATCCGCAGATTGGCCGTAAAGCCGCCGCCGCCTGTTTCGGCCAGAGCTTTCTCGCTTCCGCCGCCGTGGTTTTTTTCTGGACGGCCCTTCCCGCGCGGATGGAGTGGCGCTACGATCTGGCCGCGCACAAGGTGATCGCCCTCGACGCGGGGCACGTCTGCCAGAATCTTTACCTGGCCTGCCAGGCCCTGGGCGCGGGCTGCTGCGCCGTCGCCGCCTACGACCAGGACACCTGCGACGAAATGCTCGGCGTCGACGGCCGCGAGGAATTTACGATCTATCTGGCGCCGGCGGGCAAACGCCGCTGAAATTTCCCCGTTTGCAATTTTACCGGACATATACTACTAAATCGCACCCCTCCCCTTTTCCGGCCCTTTCGGGGGAGAGGGAATTTCCGGGGAGGAACCGTCCATTTACCGTCGGGT
>DBPV01000005.1:0-1372 GCA_002304995.1 Syntrophaceae bacterium UBA1411 | reverse complement strand
GTGCGCCTGCCGCGAATTTTGTTTGCCGGCGTCGTCGGAGCGTCCCTGTCGGCCGGCGGCGTCATCTTTCAGGCGCTTTTGCGCAATCCCCTGGCCGATCCCTTCGTCCTGGGCATTTCCGGCGGATCAGCCCTGGGGGCGATCCTGGCCATCGTCATCGGCGCTTCCGCCTTTTACCTCGGCCTGCCCTTTCTCGCTTTTATCGGCGCGCTGGCAACCGTGTTTCTGGTGTTTGTCGTGGCCGGCGGCCCCCGCGGCGTCCTTCTGGACAACTCGCTTTTGCTGGCGGGCGTCGTGGTCAACTCCTTTTTCTCCGCCGCAATTCTCTTCGCCCTGTCGGTCGTCGACAGCCTCGAACTGCACAGCATCAGCTTCTGGCTGATGGGCGACCTGTCCCGCGCCTCGCTGCCGGAAATCGGCGGGGCCGCCCTGTGCCTGGTCGCGTGTTTCGCCGTTCTCTACGCGCAAGCGCGCAAGCTCAATCTGATTGTCCAGGGGGAGGAAACCGCCCTGCAGCTCGGCGTCAACGTCCGCGCGACCAAATATCTTCTGCTCGCGGCCACCTCGCTGGTGATCGCCGTGGCCGTCTCTTTTGCGGGCATCATCGGCTTCATCGGCATCATGGTGCCGCACATGATGCGCCTGGTGTACGGTTCCGATCACCGGCTGCTCCTGCCCGCCGCCGCGCTCTTCGGCGCTTCCTTCCTGGTCGCAGCCGACACGGCGGCGCGCACCGTGCTGGCGCCTTCGGAGCTGCCCGTGGGCGTCATCACCGCGCTTTGCGGCGCTCCCTATTTCATTTTCCTCATGCGAAGGAAGGAGCGCCGATGACTCCGCTTCTCAGCGCGAACCACCTGACCTTTTCCTACACGGACCGGCCCGTCCTGGACGACGTCTCGTTCGAGATCGACCGCGCGAGCATCGTGGCGGTCATCGGCCCCAACGGTTCGGGGAAAACGACGCTTCTCAAAATTCTCAACGCCACGCTTGAGCCGGCTGCCGGATCGCTTGTCCTCTCCGGCCGGGACACGAAGCGCTGGTCGCGCCGGGAGATCGCCCGGACCGTGGCGATTGTTCCGCAGGAAATTCCCGCGGTCTTTCCGTTTTTTGCCGAGGAAATCGTTTTGATGGGACGCTTCCCCTATCTGCGCTCGCTTGCGTTCGAGGACAGGACGGACTACCGCATCGCGCGCGAGGCCATGGAGCAAACCGATTGTCTGGCTTTTGCCCATCGCCGGTTCACCGAGCTATCCGCCGGCGAAAGGCAGCGCGTGCTGATCGCCCGCGCCCTGGCGCAGGAGCCCCAGATTCTGCTTCTGGACGAAAGCACCGTTTTTCTGGATTTGAAACACCAGGCCCGGTTTCTGTCGCT
>DBPV01000145.1:11549-24704 GCA_002304995.1 Syntrophaceae bacterium UBA1411 | reverse complement strand
ACCTATAAAAACGTGTTCCCCGGCAACGGCTCGGACGAGGTGCTCGGATTTTCGTTTATGGCCTTCTTCGACCCGGACGCGCCCATCGTTTTCCCGGACATCACCTACAGCTTCTACCCGGTCTACGCAAAGCTCTGTTCCATACCCTACCGTCTCGCTCCCTTAAGCGACGACCTCACCGTCGACGTCGGGGCCATGTGTGCGCCGGCGGGCGGCGTGGTGTTTGCCAACCCTAACGCACCGACGTCCATCGAGCTGCCTTTGGACGGCGTGCGGCGCATACTGGACGCGCACCCGGACTGCGTCGTGCTGGTCGACGAGGCGTATATCGAGTTCGGGCGCGAGTCGGCGGCCGGGCTTATCGCCGAGTATCCCAATCTTCTGGTGGTCAAGACCTTCTCGAAGTCACACGCGCTGGCCGGCCTGCGGGCGGGCTACGCGCTGGGGCAAGAGGACCTCATACGGACGCTGTTCGCCGTCAAGGACTCGTTCAACTCCTACCCGCTGGACTCTCTGGCGCAGGCCGGGGCAGCGGCGGCGATGGAAGCCGAGGCGTACTGCGCCGGCAGGATACGCGCCATCTGCCGCACGCGGGAGGAGAGCCGGGAGGCGCTGGCCGCGCTTGGGTTCAGTATGCCCGAACCGGGCGCAAACTTCCTCTTTATAGAGCACGAACGGCTTGCGGCAACGGATATCATGAATGCGCTGCGCGCGCAGGGCATCATCGTGCGGCACTTCAAGACCCCGCGCATCGAAAACCGCCTGCGGGTGACGGTAGGCACCGACCAGGAGATGGAGGCGCTAATAGACGCCCTCCGCGAGATCGTCGGCGGGTGAGAGAAAACGGGCAGTTCTTTTTTGCCCATGGCGGTGTAATGTTGCATAATGAGCAAGGCAAAGGCGCCCGTACGGGGCGCTTTCATTTTTTTGCCGGGGTGGCGGGGGCGCGGGTCTTCCGGGGCAGGCGGAACGGTGGTCAGGCGGCCGTCGCGCAACAGGCACTTGATGTCGGTGGCCTTGACCTCCTTCGTTTCCTCCTCCCGCGTAAAGACCATGCGCTGCGCGTTCTGTTCCTTGAGCGCGAAGCCCTCGCCCTTCAGGTAATCGATAAGCAGCGCGCGTTCATCCTCGCCCGCGTCCACCCGGGCGAGATAATAATGCGTGAAGTAAACGGGCACAATCTTGGCGTCGGTAAGGAAGAACTGCCCCAGCGCGTAAAGGAGCGGCGCTATGAGTATCAAAAAGGCGAGGATAAGCAAGGCCGCGGCCTTTTTGTTCATGTCCGGCCCCTCCTTCCTCCGTGTCTGACCTGAGTATAGCAAACGGAACGGCATTTGGCAAAACGCCCAAATTACCGGGAAAAACGGGAATGGTATAATAGCCGCTTTGCGGCCATTATGCGCTTGCTTTCAGTGCGCGTGCGCGTTTTTTCCTGACGGGCAAACGCACATGCGCGTATTATACCAAATTGTTCCGCAACTATGGTATAATTTACTCCGTGGTGCCGGGTGCCGGCACAAATATTATGAGGAGAGAGATCTTTGATGGCAAATCGCACATGGCATGCCATGGCAGCCGAACAGGCGCTCACTGAGACGCAAAGCTCGATGCAGGGCCTGTCCGGAGCGCGGGCCGCGGAGCGGCTGGAGGAACACGGGCACAACGAACTGAAGTCGGGCAAGAAACGGACCATAGCGCAGATGCTCATCGACCAGTTCAGAGACGTGATGATCATCATACTGCTTGCTGCCGCGGTCGTTTCGGCCGTGCTGGGCGAGGTGACCGACGCGGCAATTATACTGGTCATCGTCCTGCTGAACGCCACCGTCGGCGTGGTACAGGAGAACAGGGCGGGCAAGTCGCTGGAGGCGCTCAAAAACCTGTCCGCGCCCAGCGCCAAGGTGATACGCGACGGCGTGGAGCAGGTGATACCGGCGCGGGACATCGTTCCCGGCGACCTGGTGGTGCTGGAAACGGGCGACCTCGTACCCGCGGACCTGCGGCTGACCACATCGGTCAACCTCAAGATACAGGAAGCCGCGCTGACCGGAGAATCGGTGCCGGTGGAAAAGCACGCCGAACGCGTGCTCCCCGACGATGCGGTGCTGGGCGACCGGGTCAACCTCGCGTTCTCGTCCAGCATGGTCACCTACGGCCGGGGCACGGGCGTGTGCGTGGCCACCGGCATGGACACGCAGGTCGGGCGCATCGCGGCCATGATACAACAGGAAACGTCCAGCGAAACGCCGCTGAAAAGGCGCCTGGAGGCCATGGGAAAGACGCTGGGCATCGGCGTGCTGGGCATCTGCCTTCTCATTTTCGTCGCCGGCCTCATCTACCAGAAGGAATGGCTGCACATGCTGATGACCTCCATCTCGCTGGCGGTCGCGGCCATTCCCGAAGGCCTTCCCGCCATATCCACCATCGTGCTGGCCATCGGCGTGCAGCGCATGGTCAGGCGGCACGCCATCATCCGAACGCTTCCGGCGGTGGAGACGCTGGGGTCGGCCACCGTCATCTGCTCGGACAAGACGGGCACCCTGACCCAGAACAAAATGACGGTCATGCGCGCGTTTCAGGACGACGCGCTGGTGGATATAGAGGAACTCCCGGTTTCGGACCCCGGCGCGGAGAACATGGTGAAAGCCGCGATGCTCTGCAACGACGCGCGCGCCAACATCGCCGAGGACGGAACGGTGACCCTGACAGGCGACCCGACCGAAACGGCCCTCATCGACATGGGCCTTAGGCTCGGGTTTGAGAAAACGGCGCTGGAGGAGGCCCTGCCCCGCGTGGCCGAGGTGCCGTTCGATTCGGGCCGCAAGCTGATGTCCACCGTCCACGCGCTCCCGGGCGGGGGCTATCGCGTGTATACCAAGGGCGGCCTGGACGAGCTTCTGGGGTGCTGCACCGGCATCTACGCCGGGGAGCATACCGAGCCGCTGGCCATCGTGCCCGACGACGTTGCCCAGGCGAACCACAAGATGGCCGCCAGCGCCCTGCGCGTGCTGGCCTTCGGGTATAAGGACATCCAGGAGCTGCCTGAGGACGGCGCGGAGATCGAAAGCGGACTCACTTTCCTGGGGATGGTGGGCATGATAGACCCGCCCAGGCCGGAGGCCAAAGCAGCGGTGGACACCTGCAGGGATGCCGGCATCAAGCCGGTGATGATAACCGGCGACCATCAGATAACGGCGTCGGCCATCGCGTCCGAGCTGGGGATACTCGGCGAGGGCGACAAGGTGATCTCCGGGCGCGAGCTGGAGCTGATGAGCGACGACGAGCTGGCGCGGAACGTGCAGGACTACGCGGTGTACGCCCGCGTTTCGCCCGAGCATAAGGTGCGCATCGTCAAGGCGTGGCAGCGCAACGACGCGGTCGTGGCCATGACCGGCGACGGCGTCAATGACGCCCCCGCGCTCAAGCGCGCGGACATCGGCGCGGCGATGGGCATCGTGGGCACCGACGTGGCTAAGGAGGCCGCCGACATGGTGCTCACCGACGACAACTTCGCCAGCATCACCGCGGCCGTTGAGGAAGGCCGGCGCATTTTCGACAACCTGGTCAAGTTCATCACCTGGACGCTGCCGACCAACGGCGGCGAAGGTCTGGTCATTCTGGCCGCAATCATGAGCGGCGTGATGCTGCCCATCCTGCCGGTTCAGATTCTCTGGATCAACATGACGACGGCGGTGCTCCTGGGGCTGATGCTGGCCTTTGAGCCGGGCGAGGCGGACGTCATGAGTTATCCGCCGCGCAAACCGGACAGCCCCATCCTTTCGGGTATTCTCATTACACGGATTCTGCTGGTCTCCGTGCTGATGCTCTCGGCCGTTTTCTCGATCTTTACCTGGCAGAAATCCATCGGCTATCCGGTGGAAGTGGCCCGCACCGTCGCCGTGAATCTTTTTGTCATGATTGAGCTCACCTATCTGTTCAACTGCCGGTCTCTGACCCGGTCCATGTTCAAGATCGGGCTTTTCACCAACCCGTGGGTGCTCGTCGGCAGCGGCGCGATGATCGTCCTGCAGCTTTTGTTTACGTATGCGCCGGTGATGAACCGCGTCTTTCACAGCGCGCCGATTTCGCTTACGGACTGGCTGCTCATAGCTCTCATTGCCGTCGCCGTTTATTTGATCATCGGCCTGGAAAAATGGGTGCGGCTGCATGTCCTCAAAAACCCGCGCTAACGCCGCGCGGTTTGACAAGGTTCGAAGGCTGTGTTACAAAAACGGCGGTCGCGGATGCGTTTTGTCTCTGTGAACGCCGCCCGCACAGGCTGGCGCATGACAACGGATGGATGCGGATCTCAAAACACGAACGATGGCATTTCGCCGGGGAGAAAAAAGATGAACCAGGATCAGTTTACAAAGATTATTTCGGACGCGGTTGAGCGCGAGGTCGAGGCCTTCACATTTTATCAGGCGGTTTCTGAAAAAACCGCGGATCAGAATCTCAAAAGACTTTTTAAGGATCTGGCCGACGAAGAAGCCAAACACCGGCGCACGCTGGAAGGATATTTAATGAAAGGCGCGGCGAAAATTCATTTTTCGCAGGCGGCGGATTATAAAGTCACCGATGGGCTTGCCACGCCGCCGCTTACCCCCGATATGAAACCGGTGGATGGCCTGGTCATCGCGATTAAAAACGAGCTTGAAGCCATGCAGATGTACACGCAACTGGCGCGGGCCTGCGAGGACGAAGATTCGAAAAACATTTTTCTGGAGCTGGCGACGATGGAGCGCGGCCACAAAAACAAACTGGAAGAGATTTACACAAACATGGCGTTTCCGGAAGCCTGGTAAGCCGGCCCGCGGACACAAAATAGGATTCCAGCGCAGACGCAGGGCGGACCTTCCGGTCCGCTGAGTGGCGGGACGAAAGTCCCGCCCTGCGTTGCTGATGCGCGAGCGGATTGTTTGTGAAGTTTAATGATGGAGAACAAAAAAAGGCAGATGCGAGAGCACCTGCCTTTTGTGTTTTTGGCGCCGGCAATCCGACTGCCGGAAGGGCACCGGACCCAAGGAGCCTTCTTCATCTGCGCCGGCGCCGTTTATCCGCTCCTTTTCTTTAATGCCACTGCGGCAGACGCTTATTTTTTGTTGATAAAAAATACAAGATATGAAAAGTTAAAATCCGAAAAAAGCGAAACGTAGCCAGCGGCAAGCAGGCCCGAACAAAACGCTTTCCAACCGCCTGCGCCGTCCGAAAATGCCGTCCAGACCTGTAGATCGGAAGGAGGTTGGTTTCCTGTGACCCCCAAACCCTCTTACGAAACCTTAAAACAAAAAATTCGCGAGCTGGAAGAAGACGTCGCAAAAGGCAACCAGGCCAAAGAAGCCTTGCGCAAAAGCGAATCCAATCTGCAAAGCATCTTTCTGGCCGCGCCCATCGGCATCGGCCTTGTGATAAACCGGGTGATCGCGCAGGTCAACGACCACTTGTGCGAAATGACCGGGTATTCCCGCGAAGAGCTCCTCAACCGCAGTTCCCGCCTGCTGTATGCAACAGATGAGGATTTCGACTTTGTGGGCCGGGAAAAATATGCCCAGATCGCCCGGTGGGGAACCGGGATGGTGGAAACGCGCTGGGTGCGCAAGGACGGTTCGGTCATTGACATTCTGCTGAGCTCCACGCCTTTGAACCCCTCCGATCTCGGCGCGGGTGTCACCTTCACCGCGCTCGACATCACGGACCGCAAGCGGGCCGANNGTCCTCGACGCCAATCCGGCCGCCTGCGCCATGTTCGGGCGGACCCTGGAAGAAATGAAGCGTGTCGGGCGCAGCGGTCTGGTGGATCTGACAGATCCGCGGCTTCATCATGCCCTGAAAGAACGCGGGCGCACCGGCACGGCCAGGGCCGAAATCACCATGCTCCGCGCCAATGGAGAAAAGTTCGCCGCGGAAATTTCCTCGACGATTTTCACCGATGCAGAGGGCCGGCAAAAAACCAGCATGATCATCCGCGACCTTTCGGAAATCCGCCGCATGCAGGAGGACTACCAGGCCCTGTTCCGGGAGATGCTGGAAGGCTTCGCCGTACATGAGCTTATCTGCGACGCTCAGGGAAAACCCGTCGATTACCGTTTTCTCGCCGTCAATCCGGCTTTTGAACGCATAACCGGGCTTCCAGCCGAGAAAATCCTGGGACGGACGGTGCTGGAAGTTCTGCCGGGGACCGAATCGCGCTGGATCGAGCTTTTCGGCCGTGTGGCCCTGACGGGCGAACCGGCTTTCTGCGAAAATTACGCCCGGACGCTGAATAAATATTTTGAAGTAGCGGCCTTCCGGCCTGCGCTTGGCCGCTTTGCCGCCATTTTTACCGATGTTACAGAACGCAAACACGCGGAAAACGCCTTGCAGGAAAGCGAGGAGCGTTACCGCCGTATCACGGAAAATATGGCGGATATTGTTTGGACCGCCGATTTGCAGCTCAATATTACGTATGTGAGTCCGTCCGTGGAACGGCTGACCGGCGAATCCGTGGAAAAACACCTGGCGCGCCCTCTGCGGGAAAAGCATCCGCCCGAATCCGTGGAACGGCTCACCGCATTGTTCCGTGAGGAAATGGACAAGGAGCAGGACCCGCAGGCCGACAAGAGCCGGACGCGGTTGATTGAAGTCGAGTATTACCGGGCCGACGGGAGCAGGGTATGGCTGGCCATGAATCTTTCCTTCATCCGCGATGCCGATGGAAAGGCGGTCGGCATTCAGGGGGTGTCGCGCGACATCTCGGAGCGTAAAAAGGCCCAGGAAATGATCCGGAAAAACGAGCAGCGCCTGGAGAGCCTGCTGCGGATTACAC
The DNA here is from genome assembly GCA_002304995.1 of Syntrophaceae bacterium UBA1411. Lineage (GTDB taxonomy): Bacteria > Desulfobacterota > Syntrophia > Syntrophales > Smithellaceae > UBA8904. The sequence goes on along the minus strand of DBPV01000145.1, from coordinate 17,899 downwards.
AGTACCAGGCCACATCCACACAGGATTTTCTGGACTATGCGCTGGACGAGGCGATCCGGCTCACCGACAGCCGTCTCGGATACATTTACTTCTACGATGATGTGGAGAAGAGATTCGTTCTCAACACCTGGTCCAAAGAGGTCATGAAGGAATGCACAGTTGTCGGGGCGCCGAATGTCTATGATCTGGACAAGACGGGAATATGGGGCGAGGCCGTGCGGCAGGCGCGTCCGATTGTCGTGAACGATTTTCAGGCGCCGCATCCGCTCAAGCGGGGCTATCCCGAAGGCCACGCCCACCTTCATAAATACATGACGGTTCCCGTGTTCAACAACGGCCGGATCGTTGCCGTGGCCGGCGTGGCCAACAAGGAAGCCGACTACGACGAAGCGGACGTCCGGCAGCTGACGCTGCTCATGGATTCCGTCTGGCGGATCACCGAACAGAAAAAATCGGAATTGGCCTGCCATCAGGCGGAGGAAAAATACCGCAATATCGTCGAAAACGCCCAGGAAGGTATTTTCCAGTCCACCCGCGAAGGCCGGTTTCTGACGGCAAACCAGGCCATGGCGGCCATTCTCGATTATGAATCGCCCGAAGATCTGATGAAGTCCGTGACGGATCTGGACGTACAGATTTACACCGATCCGGAGGACCGGCGCGAGCTGCTCCTGGCGGCGGAAATGGAGGGGCAGGTCGCCGGGTTCGAGACACAGTATCTCCGGAAAGACGGCAGTCCGATCTGGGTGTCGATCAACAAACGCGCCGTGCGCGATGAAAAGGGACGCCTGCTTTTTTATGAAGGATTCGTGGAAGACATCACCAGCCGGAAGATCAGCATGGAACAGATCCGCCGGGCTCTGGGAGCGACGGTCCAGGCCATTGCGGTGACCGTGGAGGCGAGAGACCCCTACACGGCGGGTCACCAGCGCCGGGTGGCCGATCTGGCCCGCGTCATCGCCGTGGAAATGCGCCTGTCCCACGACCAGATCGAAGGCCTGCGCATGGCGGGCATCATTCACGATTTGGGGAAAATTACCGTGCCGTCGGAAATCCTGAGCAAGCCCACGCGCCTCACGGAACTGGAGTGCAGCCTCGTCAAGACCCATTCCGAAGCCGGCTTCAACATTTTAAAGGACATCGAATTTCCCTGGCCGGTGGCGCGGATCGTTCTGGAGCATCACGAGCGGATCAACGGCTCCGGGTATCCCTACGGAAAAACCGGAGACGCGCTGCTTACCGAGTCGAAGATCCTGATGGTTGCGGACGTGGTGGAAGCCATGGCGTCCGACCGGCCTTACCGGGCGGGGCTCGGCATCGGTTCGGCCCTGGACGAGATCAGCCGCCATCGGGGCATTTTGTACGACCCGGAAGTGGTGGACACCTGCCTGTGGCTCTTCCGGGAGCAGAATTACCAGTTCACCCTCTGAAGGCCGCCTGCAGAGGCACGCCCGGCCGCTACTCGTCGCGGCGCGCTTTCATCTGCCGTTTGGTGGCGTCGAGTTCCATCTTGCGCAGGCGCACGCTTTGCGGCGTCACTTCCACCAGTTCGTCTTCGGCGATGAATTCAATGGCCTGATCGAGCGACAAAAGCCGCGGCGGCCGCAAAATGACGGTGGCATCCGAGTTGGAGGCCCGCATGTTCGTGAGTTTCTTTTCCTTGACGATGTTGACGTTGAGGTCCTGCGGGCGGTTGCGCTCGCCCACGATCATCCCCGCGTAAACATCCGTGCCGACGTCCACGATCATCTCCCCGCGGTCCTCCATGGCGTAGCTGGCGTAAGCCGTCACGCGGCCCGCGCGGTCGGCCACCAGGACGCCCGTGTTGCGCTGCGGAATCGGGCCGAACCAGGGCGCGTAGTCTTCCAGAAGCGAATTCATCACGCCGCCGCCCTTGGTGTCCGTGAGAAACTGGCTGCGGAAGCCGATCAGCCCGCGCGACGGGATCAGAAATTCCATGCTGACGCGGCCGCTGCCCTTGTTGACGAGGCTTTCCAGCCGGCCCTTGCGCAGCGAGAGCTTTTCCGTGATCCGGCCGACAAATTCTTCGGGAATGTCCAGAAACAGACGCTCCACCGGCTCGGAAACTCTGCCGTCGATTTTTTTGATGATGACCTGCGGCTTGGAGACGGTCATTTCGAAGCCCTCGCGCCGCATGGTTTCGATAAGCACGGCCATCTGCAGCTCGCCGCGGCCGCAGACTTCAAAAGCGTCGGTGCGGTCGAGTCTTTTGATCCGCACCGCCACGTTGCGCAGCGCTTCCTTTTCGAGGCGCTCCAGCAGGTGGCGCGATGTCAGGTACTTCCCCTCCCGGCCGGCGAAAGGCCCGTCGTTGACGTAAAAGACCATCGACACCGTCGGCTCGTCCACGATGAGCCGGGGGAGGGCCTGCGGATTGTCCGCCGATGAAATCGTATCGCCGATCGTGACGTTTTCCACGCCGGCCAGCGCCACGATGTCGCCCGCCTCCGCGGCCGGGACCGGCTTTTTGGCCAGCCCGTGAAAAGCGTAAAGCGCCGAAAATTTCACGCCGCCGACGATCCTGTCCTGCGCGCAGAGGCTGTAAGCGGCGTTCATCTCCAGGCGTCCCGCCTGCACGCGGCCGACGGCGATCTGGCCGACGTAGGGATCGTAGTCCAGATTGGTGACGAGAAACTGCGGATTGGCCCCGTCGTCGCCCTGCGGCGCGGGAATCGCGTTCAGAATGGCCTCAAGCAGCGGCTGCAAATCGGCGCTGTCGTCGCCAAGTTTTGCGTGGCTCACGCCGGTCTTGGCGTTGGTGTACAAAATGGGGAATTCGATCTGGTGCTCTTCGGCGCCCAGATCGATGAACAAGTCGTAGGTTTCGGAAATGACTTCTTCAATGCGCGCGTCGGGCCGGTCGATCTTGTTGATGACGAGAATGAGCGGCAGGCGGCGCGCCAGCGCTTTTTTCAGGACGAAGCGGGTCTGCGGCAGCGGGCCTTCGCTCGCGTCCACGAGCAGGATGGCGCCGTCCACCATGTTGAGGCTGCGCTCCACTTCTCCGCCGAAATCCGCGTGGCCGGGCGTGTCGACGATGTTGATCTTGACGCCGTTGTACGCGACGGCCGTGTTTTTGGCCGCAATCGTGATGCCGCGCTCCTTTTCGAGCGCCAGGGAATCCATGACGCGGTCCTCCACCGCCTGATTGGCGCGGAAAATGCCGGTCTGTTTGAGCATGGCGTTGAGCAGCGTGGTTTTGCCGTGGTCAACGTGCGCGATGATCGCAACATTTCTTAAGTGTTCTTTTTTCATATCCCTCTTTCTGCTGTTTTCAGGATGTATTTTGGCTTCCGGTGAAACGAATCGCAACCGACAGGAGATCCCTGAAACGATGTCTTTTCCATGAAACGGGCTCCCCCATAGCAAAATATCGCCAATTAAACCAGCGATTTTTTTTACAGGTTTCCGATTTCCCGTTCTCCACCATTCACCATTCACCATCCCCCACGAGCCATGGGCTAAATTTCCCGCCGGCCTTTACAAATGACCGGCGAATCACTATAATTTTGCAAGGAATCAACAATCCAGGATCCAAAAGGCGGCTCCAATGACTTACATAAAAATTAATTTCGGCAGTAATTTTGAGGATGAATTTCAAAAGGCGGTAGACGAGGTTTTTCATCTGGTGCGCCCGGCTTTTAAAAACTACGAATGCATCTGGCGTCCCAACGTCGATGTCTACGAGTCGGTCGATGAGGTCATTGTGCTCGCCGACATGGCGGGACTCAACAAGGACGAGTTGCACATCGAAGTGAGCCGGCACAAGATCAAGATCGCCGGAATTCGCAAGGCGATTCAGCTTTTGCAAAACGCCCGCTACTGCCAGGCGGAAATTCCACACGGCTATTTTGAAAGAAGCGTGGGCCTGCCGGCTCCGGTGGACGCCCAGTCGGCCTCCGCCGCTTACGCCGACGGCATTCTGGTCGTGCGGATGAAAAAGCTGCCGGTAATGAAAACGCACCGCGTGTCGGTCATTTCCACCAAATAGCCAGCGGCCGCAAATACTCTTTCGATGATTCCAACGGGAGGTGATTATGACGGAGCAAAACGTCAAGGACAATAAAAATACCTTTAATATTCCGGAAGTGATTCCCATCCTTCCTCTGCAAAACGTGCTGGTGTTTCCCAAAACCATGATTCCGCTGGAGGTTTCGGGTACAGCGTCCGTCCTGGTGGATGAAGCCATGACCAGGGACCGCCTGGTGGGGCTCATCATGTCCAAAAACGAGCCGGAGGCGCCCCAGACGCACAAAAAGGAAGACCTGTACGCGGTGGGCACCTGCGCTGTGATTCTGAAAATGGCCAAAACGGCGGAGAACCGCACGCAGCTTCTGCTGCAGGGCGTGAGCCGCTTCTCTATCGAGGAGCTCGTGGAAGGCAAGCCCTATCAGCAGGCCCGCATTCGGCTGATCGAGGAGCAGGAAGTCAAGGACATTGAAACCGAAGCGCTCGTGTCCAACCTGCTGGCCCTTTTCGACCGCATTTTGAAGCTTTCACCGTTTCTTCCGCCGGAGTTCGGCCCGATGGCCAAGTCCATCGCGGAAGCCGGTACGCTCGCCGATCTGATCGCGTCGGTCATCAACGCGCCGGTGGAGGAAAAGCAAAAGGTGCTCGATATCGCCGATGTGAAGCTGCGCCTCAAGGAACTGACGAAGATGGTCAATCACCAGATGGAAGTCCTCGAGCTGGGCAACAAGATCCAGACCAAGGTGAAAGACGACATCGACAAGAACCAGCGCGAGTATTACCTGCGCCAGCAGTTGAAGGCGATTAAGCAGGAGCTTGGCGAAACGGACGAAAACGCAGTGGAGACGGAAGAGTACCGCAAAAAGATCGAGGAGAAAAACCTTCCCGAAGAAGCGAAGGCGGAAGCCCTGCGCGAACTGGAGCGTTTAAGCCGCATGAATCCGTCTTCCGCGGAATACACCGTGTCGTCCACCTATCTCGACTGGGTGACCGCGCTGCCCTGGAACGACGCCACGACCGACAACCTGGATATCGCCGAGGCGCGCCGCATTCTGGATGAGGACCACTACGGGCTTTCGAAACCCAAGAAGCGCATCATCGAGTATCTGGCCGTGCGCAAGCTCAAGCCGGATTCCAAGGGGCCGATCCTCTGCTTTGTGGGGCCTCCGGGCACGGGCAAGACGTCGCTGGGGCATTCCATCGGGCGGGCGCTGGGGCGCAAGTTCGCCCGCATTGCGCTGGGCGGCGTGCGCGACGAGGCGGAAATCCGCGGCCATCGCCGGACCTACATCGGCGCTCTGCCGGGCCGCATCATTCAGGGCCTGCGGCGCGCGGAGTCCAACAACCCCGTGTTCATGCTCGACGAGATCGACAAGCTCGGCAGTGATTTCCGCGGCGATCCGTCCTCGGCGCTGCTCGAGGTGCTGGATCCGCAGCAGAACAATTCGTTTACCGATCATTACCTGGATGTGCCGTTCGATTTGTCGAAGGTGATTTTCATCGCGACGGCCAATATGCTCGATACGATTCCGCCGCCGCTCCTGGATCGGCTGGAGGTGATCGAGCTCACGGGCTACACCCAGGAAGAAAAAATGAAGATCGCCGAGAAGTACCTGATTCCGCGTCAGCTTGCGGAAAACGGCCTTACTGCGTCGCAGTTTCGGCTGACGGCCAAGGCGCTTTCCACCATCATCACCGGCTACACGCGGGAGGCGGGCGTGCGCAACCTGGAGCGGGAAATCGCCAACGCCTGCCGCGGCGTGGCGGCGCAGATCGCCGAAGGCGGCATCGCCTCCAAGACCGTGACGGAAAAAGATGTCCACAAATACCTGGGGCCGGTGCGCGTGCCGACGGACATCGACGCGCGCATCACCAAGCCCGGCATCGCGATCGGACTGGCCTGGACGCCGGTGGGCGGCGACATGCTTTTTATCGAAGCCACGGCCATGAAAGGCAGGAAAGGCCTCACGCTGACCGGCCAGCTGGGCGACGTCATGAAGGAATCGGTGTCGGCGGCGCTGAGCTTCATCCGCACCAACGCGAAGGAGCTGGGCGTGGATCCGGATTTCTTCGAGGACAAGGATATCCACATTCACGTTCCGGCGGGCGCGACGCCGAAGGACGGCCCGTCGGCCGGCGTGACGATGCTGACGGCGCTCACCTCGCTGCTTACCTGCCGCAAGGTGAAAACCAGGCTGGCCATGACCGGCGAAATCACGCTGCGCGGGGCGGTGCTGCCTGTGGGCGGCATCAAGGAAAAGGTGCTCGCGGCTTACCGCGCCGGCATCAAGACCCTCATTCTGCCCGCGTGGAACCGGAAGGACGTCGAAGACATCCCGGCCAACGTGCAAAAGCAAATC
>DBPV01000145.1:0-11515 GCA_002304995.1 Syntrophaceae bacterium UBA1411 | reverse complement strand
GAAAAAACCGGCAACGCTGCGCAAGCCGGATTCGAAAAAGAAGTAATGCCGGTTATCCCCTCCCTTCGCGGGAGGGGATTTCGGGGAGAGGCGGCAAACTGCACCCTCTCGGCAGGTACGACAACCTTTCATCATTCTGACACAGTCTTCGGGCGGAAAGACGGCAGGGATTTAAACGGAGATCAAGACGGCTTCCCTTTGATGACGATCGGCCGGAATCGTGGGGGATACAGCAATGGAAACGAACTCTAAAAAGCCCAGGATCGTCGTCATCGGCGCGGGATTCGGCGGACTGTGGGCCGCGCGGATGCTTGCCGATCGGGCGGTTGACGTTGTTGTCATCGACCGCAACAACTATCATACCTTCCTGGCGCTTTTGTACCAGGTGGCCGCGGCGGAGCTCAACGCCGAAGACATTGCCTATCCGGTGCGCAGCGTCTTCTGGAATAAAGCCAATATCCGGTTTGAACTGGCGCACGCGCGGCGCGTCGATCCGGAGCGCCGCCGCGTGGAGACGGATCGGGGGAGCATCGATTACGATTACCTGATTCTGGCCACCGGCAGCGTCACCTCCACCTTCGGCGTCGCCGGCGTGGAAAAGCAGGCCTACTTTCTCAAGACGCTCGAAGAAGCCGTTGCGCTTAAAAACCATATCATTTGCTGTTTTGAAGCGGCCGCGGGCGAAGCGGACGAAGAAAAAAGAAAGGCTCTCCTGACCTTTGTCATCGTGGGCGGCGGCGCGACCGGCGTGGAGTATTCGGGGGCGCTGACCGAACTGGTCCACGGCCCGCTGGCGAAAGATTATCCGGGAATCGATTTTTCGGAGGTTCGCATTATTTTGCTGGAAGCCGCCCCGCATCTCGTGGCGTCCATGCCCGCGGACATCCGCGCCTACACGACGACAAAACTAAAGTCCATGGGTGTGGACGTCCGGCTGAGCACGGCAGTGGCCGAAGTGCTTCAGGATAAGGTGATCATTGACTCACGCAGGGAAGGGGCGCGGCCGTTTTCGGCGACGTCCGGCGAGACGCTTTCCACGCACACCGTCGTCTGGACGGCGGGTGTTCGCGGTGAGGAGCTGCCCGGCCTGTCCGGCATACCGGTCGGCCGCGACGGCCGCGTGCCGGTGGAGCCGACGCTTCAGGTCGTAAACCGGCCGGATGTTTACGTCATCGGCGATCTGGCGGCGATCCGCGAAGACGCGCGCGTCCTGCCGATGGTCGCGCAGGTGGCCATTCAGTCGGGTGTGAAAGCCGCCCGGAACATTCTGCGCCAGATCGCGGGCCGGTCGCCCGAGCCGTTTTCCTACGCCGACCGCGGATCGATGATCGCCATCGGCCGCAAGGCGGCGGGCGTCGCCATCGGCAGAAGAACGTTTAAAGGATTTTTTGCCTGGATCCTGTGGCTGGTCATCCACCTGGCCAATCTGATCGGCTTTCGCAACCGCGTCATGGTGCTCACGAACTGGGCGTGGGACTATCTCCTCTACGAGCGCGCCGTGCGCTACGTCTTTCCCTCCGGCATGCCCGCCGGATCGAAATCCTGCGCCTGCGCCCCACCGGCGGATGCTTCTGAAAATGTCCGTTAAACCAGGATGGGGTAAACGCGCCTTGTGACTCAATTCACGTCGCGTTTTCCACATGGGCTTTTCGGTTGGCCATATATCTTGCCGCTTCATAAACCGCCCCGGCAAAGGAAATACCAATCAGGGCCAGGAGCGCAAAGTAGTNNAACGGTTAAGGTGAAATCAGGTGATTTATGAATAAACAACTCGGTATCTGCTGCTTTTGCGTCTGATACGGATATCCCGGATGAAGCCGCCATGATGACCAGTAATAATGCCATGCTTTTTAAACATCTTTTCATTATGCTTGTCTCCTTTTCAGCTAGGATGGAATGGATCGAATCCGGCTATTCAATAGGGCTTGCCGTCTCCCGGCCGGTCCTCCGGCCAACCCTGTACCACTTTGCTGATTCATAGACGGCTCCTGCGAAGGAAATGAAAGTCAGGGTCAGGAGCGCAAAATAGTAAAACGTAAATCCGGCGACCAGCGCGGCCAGTTTCAGCGCGACAAAGAACCCAATGGCGATTTTAGGATACGGATAGACCAGTCGGTGACTCAGCCACAGACACGCGGGAATAATGATAATCACCATTAATATGATTTTGATCATCGAGGGGATGGGCACGTTCAAAAAAGTGTATTGCAAAAGAAGTACGGGAATATAGTGAAGAACGTACACATTGATGGAATGCTTTGAACAAAAGGTGGTGACCGAACTTGTTTTATTGAAGAAGCGTTTGGCAAAAGAAAGGAAAAACATCAAAAGAAAGATGCAGATCGGCGGCGATAAAATCCAGGTGCATAAAAATGCAAATCTCAGGGAATCCGTTATGGCCGGTATCGCCATTTGATCGACAGACTGCATGTTGTGATCAACGGCTTTGAGTATTTCATCAAGCGCCGGCAGGATGCCGGTATGGAATAAAAAAGCATATATTCCAATGAGAATTAACGCCATGACTCCCCATATCTTCCAGCTTCCAATGTCGCCCCGGGTGAGCCATTCTTTTTTATACATATACAGACCGAACAAAAACAATAAAAGGAGGATCGGGATTTTTCCGATCTGCACCTGCGCCACTTTGCCGATAATCAGCCATGCGCCAAAATCGATGCCGTGTCTAACGCAGCAAATCATGCCGGCGGCGCAGACAATGCTTGACGCTGCGGCAAAGAGGATTGTCTTGACGATAATGGTTTTTCGGCCATCCACTTTTACCGGTCCACTGTTTTTCTCTTTAAAAGGCAGGGTCAATAAAATGACAACTCCCGTGATGAAAAAGAGCAGCGTCAGGAACCAGACATGCTGCATGTTGAATGTGATCGTGTTCAGTGTTTTCTGCGACATGGAGAGATAGATTGCCGGAAGGTCTGCAAAGGCGCGCCAGTAATTAAGGAATGTATCCCAATAGACCTGAGGAACAGGATTCAGACGGTTTAAGAGGAGCTGAAAGAAAATGTCTCCCGCGCAAAAAAGAAAAACGACGGCCGGAATACACAGACGCAAAAACCGCTTTTTCAGGTATTCCAGAGGAGTATTTTTTTTCAGGGAGGGAAAGATGAAAAGAGCGGCAATAAACAGCAGACAAGGCATCAAATAAACATCCATGGGGGCCAGACTCGTCTCATAAAACCTGGAGGATCCCTTTTTATCGGTAACGGCCCACCAGAAGAGCAGGGGATAGGCGAACATTTGAAGAATGTGCAGCAAAACAACATTGTAGACCAGGACATTGCGGATATTATCCAGGTACGGAACGCGGGTATGATCGGCGTCCATTCTATTCCTCCAGAATTTTTGTCTGTTTCGTCTTTGCGCAGCACAGGATTGCAATAAGCTATAACGAAACCGAAGCCGATTGCGTGCGGCTGATTGCTATGGTTGTGCCAAATCTTGCGGTTTTGGATTCGGATGATTTGACGAAAGAGTGGTAATTGGAAAGCAAAAATCCACCAGCCAGTTTCGTGATGCATCCTCAGCCAGGGGGTTGTATATGATGACGTAGAGAGGCCTTCGATCGCGGGGAAAATAACTTGACAGCCACCAGCCGATCAGTATTTTTTTAATGGCCGCTTCAGATGCCGTTATCGTTTTGAATTTTCCATGATAGATTCCATATTGCCCTCCGGTCAGACGGCGCATCCGTATTTCCCCGTCGTCATCAAGGGCCATCCCTTCCGGAACCGTCCGGCAAACATCATAAACGTAGCGTCCTTCTTCATCCGGGATAATGTCCAGCGCATGCATTGACTGCCCGCCGCCGCGTAAAAAAAGTTTTTTAGAAACCGACCAAAGAAATATTTTCTGCCCGGCGGCGTCGATAGCTTTCGAATAAGGAACCGTATGAAGTCTGATACAGGCCGCAGAATAAGACGGAAGATCCGTAACCTCCAGCTCCAGGAATGCTTCCCCGTTAAGTCTGCCTGGTGCGATCAATGGAATTTTTATGAACCTTCCCTCTCTTCTGACGTCCGCCGGCAGGCAATGCTTTTTTCCACGGGCGCTATCCATGACTTGAAATTTTTTCAACAGCAGGGTCCGCCAATCAAACCTGTCGCGAACCAAACCGGGGGGAACGCCGTAATGCTCCTTGAAAGACTTGGCAAAGTGCTGAGAACTGGAGAAGCCGCATTCATAAGCAATATCCGTAATGGAGGCGTTGCCGTTCCCGAGCAGTTTGCAGGCGGCTTGCTCCAAACGAATCCGCTTCAGGTAATCTCCGGGTGTTTCGCCATAGCGGGCCTTAAAAATACGATGAAAGTGAAACTTGGAAAAACCGGCCAGGCGGGCCAAATCCGTGAGATTCAATCCTTCGGCAAAATGATCCCGAAGGTAAGCGGTCATCCGGTTTAGATGCGTCTGTTCCTGAGCGACGCCCGATAAAAGGGAAGACGAATGCACCGGTCACGGTTCTCCAGATTCTACAGAGGTCTTATCGGCAGACATATATCCCAAATGGCGATTTTGCGGGGGTTGGCTTCGGGATCATTGCCGTAAAAAATCAAAAAGGGCCAATCCCCCATTCTGTATCCGTTTGCCGGCATCCATTCGTAATAGAGGCGCCGTCCCTGCCGGTTGTTTGCTTCTAGAACATCTTCACAATACAAAACGGCATACGGGCCGCCGGGAAAATACTGGATGCCGATTTCGCCTTCCGCCTGGACGTCTTCAGAAACAACCAGGCAGACATCAAAGACAAATGGATCGGACGGGCTCTTTTCGGAATCGCTCCAGCCTGCGCCGATCACTTGGATTTGTTCATTGTAAAGCCCATTGGTGTCGGCCCAGGTGAGCAGACGCTTTAGGGCTTGAACATGCAAGGCAGAGTCGTCAGGCCCGATAACCCGGATGTAGGCGACACGGTACGGCGGTAATTCTTTTATCTTCACCTGGAGCGGTGTGCTTTCGCCGGGATCATCGGATAAAGATGCAATATTTTCCCGTCCGGAGCCTGTGCGAAACGAGCTCGGAGAATGGCCGAAATGCGATTTAAATTCCCTGGCAAAGTATTGAGCGCTGGAAAAACCGCACGAGGCGGCAACTTCATCAATGGACGCATCGAAATCATTGATCAGCCTGCGTGCGGCCTGCTCCAGACGGACGCGCCGGACGCGGTCATTAACCGTTTCGCCAAAGTGTTCATGAAACAGACGGTGAAAATGATACTTGGAATAATGCGCTATGGCGGCCAGTTTATCAAGACTCAACTCTTCGGCATAATGATCCCGGATATAGCCTGCCGCTCGTTCGAGGTGCGCCTGATATTCCTTGTCGGGAACCACAGAATGATTTGCACACATACCGTTTTCAACAGATATTGAAAATGTTCATGTTCGCCTCGCGACGCTATTGTCGGACGCTTATATTCAGCCGGAGAAACGATATTTTGATTTGCATACCCTATGGTTTTTTAATACCCAAATCCAGCGTCTCTGTCAATGACTATGAAAGCAACACCCAAAATCATGAAAGTTTGGAAAGAATCGGGCGGTCGGCCTCTCCGGGTTGTGCTGTGTTTGCGGGCGCCTGATCTTCCCGTTCCAACTGTTGCAGGGCGTGCCGCGCTTTTTCGATATCCGGAGGAGGAGCGGTGACATCCCCATAACGGACATCGTGGTAGCATTGCGTAAGGATTGCGAGAGGCCCGTAGCTGGAAGCCGTCGAAAGTTCCCGGGCCAGCTCCAGCGGTGTTTGCGCAGGGCGGCGCGGCTGCCGGCGGGCGGCCGACCATTCTAGAAAACGCTGGTAGATTTTGCGAATTTCCGCGAGATTACATTCTGGATCGCGCTTTTCCGACCAACGGCCAAACGGAAGGGTGGTCTGCGCCATGTATCCCAGGCGCTTGATGATCTTCAGCAGGAATTTCCTGATCTGATACCAGACCAGCAAACAGGACCACAGAGATGTTCGTTCTTCGGAAACGGGCGCGAGAAGATCCTTGCCGGTTCGGCGGCGGAAGAAAACAAACAGAACGATCGCTATTGCCGCCAGAATCAGTACCACAAGGGAGATAGACCATGTGGTAACCGGTCCCGGCAGGTCTTCAAATCTGAAATCCTGGAGAAGAGAACGCCGAATAAAGACCGGTTTGTCGTCAAACGACGGGGTGATTCTGGGTCCGGATTTCGGCAGGAGACTCGACAGCCAGGCAAAAAAATACATAATCCAGGCGCCGATCCATAGCATGAAACCTCCGGCGGCATTGATAGCCTGGAGAGTGGCTTGAAAAAACCAGCGCAGGGCCGATGAGAATCCACCCGTGAAAATCAGGCCCAGCGCAATAACCAGGAGCGTCGGGATGCTGATGGCGACAAGCCAGGTAGAACTGCCCCGACCGGCTGTAAAGGGTCCGAGCTTCCGGACGTTGACAAAAGCCAGGAGTATCAGACCGACCAGAAAATAAACCGAGGCCAAAATGCGGAACTGGCCGAGGTATGGATGCGCCTGATGGATGTTTGGCCAGGCCGCAAAAAGCAGCACAAAGACCACTGTTCCGACCAGCAGCCGGCGGGCCTGCGTTTTGACGCCGGGAGGGGAGAAGCCGATCCAGACGCCTCTGCCGGCAAGATAGAATCCCATCACCCAGGTGAAGAAAACGGATGTGTCATGAATCCCACGTCCAGAATTCCAAATCCGGCACACGACGTCCGTGCAGCCTCCGCTGCCCGTATTCAGCCCGATGCGAAACGTCCAGAATAACCATGCCGTCAGAAGAATCATCACCATGCATCCGAGGAGAAAACGGCTGAATAAGGGGCGGACAATGAGCCTGGACAGGTGCGTAATCCAAGCAGAGCCGGTCAGCAAAGCCAGGACGGAGAAGAAACCCGCATACTGAGCACCGCTTGCGCTCATCGCGGATATTCCCAGGATCGCGGCATAAAGCCAGATTGCCTCTGATACCGCCTGCGCGGCCGGGAGGATAATGTCATCGATGAACGATATACGCTTCATGCTCTGTCCAGTTTGGCGCATAGGGTAGGCGCCATACAGGTACGGCGCTTTTAATGTCCGCTTCAGCTTCCGGCTCCACGGCCGTATGGACGACCGTTACCGGCTGGCCCCGGCGTTGGAGGTTTTCCAGCGCTCCCGTGATATTTTCATTCAAAACGGTTGTAATCAAAACAACGCTGGCGCCGGCGGGCCGCGCCGGGTGCGTTGCGGTTAAAACGGAAAAGATGGATTCGGTAGGGACCGTATAGGCCTGCGCCAGGATATCCAGGATTTCACCCAGTTGGGCGGGAGCGGCCGAAGGCGCGGCGGCAATGGGACGCCGGCGGCTCCGGCCGTTGGCGCGCAACCCGACCGCCCAGCCTCTGGCTGCGGCATGCGACGCCAGCGAAGCGCCGACGCTGATGATAAATTCGGTTTCATCCGGTTCGACATCCCGCGAAATATAAGAGGGAACGGAAAAATTGAGGACAATATCCACCAGCGGCGTTGTGCTCGGTTCGTAGACCCGGACCATCAGCCCTCCCGTTCTGGCCGTCGTACGCCAGTCGATCATCCGATAGGGATCTCCTGCAATATATTCTCTGGCGCTTACTGTACGCACCGGATCGGTGTGCAGGATGCGACGAATGGGATCCTGTCCGATAATCGTGTTGGAGGAAAGACGATCCATGGCGACGGGCGCGATCCGGGGGAAAACGACCAGCGTATCGGTCGCAGACACGCCCGCATGGCTCTTAAGGAATCCCAGATAGTCTCCCGATTCGAGATGGGCGGGGCCGAAGGTGTGGATTCCGCGACGGCTGCACATCACCGGAAAGCGGCGCACCACGCGTTCATAGGGCATCATCGGCAGAATGTTTTGCAGGCAGCGGAAAAAACCGTCATGCCGGATTTCAATTTTGCCGTTTTCCACGGTCAGGCGTTGGGGGATTTCGTCTTCCACCAAAAGCCAGGGCAGAGGCAGGGGCTTCAGGTTTACCAGAATCAGCGACAGGTCGATCTGCTGGCCGAAATAGGCGCGCCCGTCGCTGAGACGGCGTGAAAATTCCACGCCGACGAGACTCCAGCGGTTCCATTGCCAGACCGAGACGGTGAGCAGCCAGGTCAGGGAGGTCACCAGGATCAAAAGCGAGTTGCCGGTCCAGATGGCCCAGATGTCCAGCACAGCAATGATCAAAAGCCATAAAGCGTCAAGCATGTGCGGCGTTTCTTTCCGGAATGGTTTCCACGGGCACAGGAACTTTTTCGAGAATTTCGGAAACAATACCGGACGGATTCTGGCCTGTGGCCCGGGCCTGAGCCGAAAGCAAAATCCGGTGCCCCAGAACGGCCGGCGCGAGATGTTTGATGTCGTCGGGCAACACGTAGGTCCTCCCGCGCAGACAGGCCAGCGCGCGGGCGCCGCGGTACAACGCGAGGCTTGCACGCGGCGAACCGCCGAGCATCACGCCGGGCCAGTCCCGCGTGGTCTGGACAATCTCCACGAGATAGCGGCGGATATCGTCTGCAAGATGAATATCCGGCATGAGCGCTTGAATCCGGGAAAGGTCTTCGGTGGATAAAACCGGATGAATGTCTGCAGGCTGATCGGCGAAGCGAAGAAGAATCTGCTCTTCTTCAACGGCGGTCGGATACCCCAGATGGATGCGCAAAAGGAAACGGTCCAGCTGCGCTTCAGGCAGCGGGAAGGTGCCTTCCAGCTCCACGGGATTTTGTGTGGCCAACACCAGGAAGGGGCGCGGCAGCGGATGGGTGACGCCGTCTGCGGTCACCTGAAACTCCTCCATGGCTTCCAGCAGCGCCGATTGCGTGCGCGGCGTGGCGCGGTTGATTTCGTCGGCCAGAACAATCTGGGTGAAAATCGGGCCGGCCCGGAATTCGAATTCCGAACGCTGTTGATTAAAGATCAGCGAGCCGGTGACATCGGACGGCAGCAGGTCGGGAGTAAACTGAATACGGCGGAATTCCAAACCCATTGAGTGCGCCAGTGTCCTGGCCAGAAGGGTTTTCCCGACGCCCGGCATGTCCTCCAGAAGCACATGACCTTCACAGATAAGGGCAACCAGCATCAGCTCCACCGCCGCGTCCTTGCCCACCACGGCTTTTCCCACATTGACGACCAGATCCTTCATCTGTTTTCTGCCATCGGTCCACATGCCAGACGTCATAAGCACCTCCTCCGGAAACGAAAAAATGTGAAAAATTTGCGGATTGGATCGTTATGCAACTTGCCGCCAATTTCGGTTCGCAGACCCTCTGCGTCCTGAAACAGACAAACAGGCCGTCAGACGCACGGCAGGTATAAAGCGCGTCTTCAGCGGCATACCCGATTTCCAGCGACAAAAGCAGTAAGCTCTGATCTGTCCGGCAGCTGCGGCCCAACATTTTGAAAAAGGCTTTTCCCCTTACCTCCCGACGGAGAGCAGCCGGAAGACATTCAGCTGTTTTTTAAGCGATTTCCATCGTATTGCAGGCTCATATGGCCTGCTCCCGCAAACAAAAAAATAACCACGATGAAAAAAACTATAACAAATCAGAACCGATTGCTTGCCACGGATTGCTGTTGTTGTTTCAAATCTTGCTATTGTGGAGTGCCGATTATTATAGCAGAGAACGGGCAGTCCAAAATATTCTTTACGAGTGGCGTTTTCAAAGTTACGGCGGATCTGGAGTTTGCTCGGTTTTTGGGCGAGATCATACTGCGGGTAATAGATAGATCCCCAGAGCTGTTTCTCGACACGATGCGGCCGGGCCGGCATGCCTGCCGGATCGAAATCCTGCGCCTGCGCCCCACCGGCGGATTCCAATGAAACCGGACGGTCGCCGACATATTCCGGAATATAGTTGTCCTGCACACCAGCAGGGAAGGATCGCGATTTGCAGGGAACGGTCGCGACCGTTCCCTGCACCTTCCGTGGGCATCATTTCCATTCATCCGGTTGTCCGGACTGCCTCAGTCCACGGCGGGCGGCTGCTTTACAAAAGCGCCTTCAGACGGGCCAGATCCGCTTTTTTTAAAAGCGCTTTCACTTCCGGCGCCTTGTCTTTGGGGCCGCTGAAGATCAATCCCATTCCGCGGGCTTTGGTCGAAACGCCGTTGCCTGTGTTTCGCAGTTCATAGCGGTGGCTCCCTTTCCTTCCTTTTTCAAAGGGACCGAGCAAAACGGTGAGGCAGTACTTCCGGGAATCTCCGCAAGTCCCCTGCTCAAAGGCAAGCGTCGCGCCGTCAACCGGGAAAGGAATCGCCGCTTCACCCAGGTACACACTTTGATTGACGAGGACCTGGACGGATACTTCCGGAGGCATGGCGCCGCTTACGTTTTGCAGTATTGTTGTCTGGCCTCCCTGCCGCACCCATTCCTGGTACTGGGCGCTGATCTCATCGTCCAGCGCGCTTGCTTCAACCCGGACGGCCTTGAGCTGAGTCCGGATTTTTTCCTTCTCGCCGGGATCTCTCGTGCTTTTGCGGGCGTTGTACAGCTCACGCTCCCTGGCCTCCAGGGCGGCACGCTTTTCCTGCTGCCGGGGTGTCCCCTTGACCTTATCCATCATGGCGGACTGCATCTGCTTCTGGAAGACAGCCACATCCGGCTTGTACAGGACGTTGAACGTCATCCACAGCATCTTGCCTTCGGTGAGCGCCTGGGGCACTTCCCTTTCTTCAAAGCCGGTGTACTTCGCCACATAGCCGGCGGCAGGCGCGGGCAGGGCGCTCCGGAGAGCGGCTTGCAGGGCTTGAAACGCCGCGCTTTCGGAGGCATTCATCTTGCGCGTGGGACCGTCGCCGTCGGCCAGAGCCGGGCTTGCCGCAAGAACGAAAAGGAAAGCGATGATCCGCCATGGCGTTCCGGCGGATTTTCCACACATGCGCAATAAACTCTTTTTCATAAGCCCTCCTGTACTTTCGTCTTTCCGCTATTTGAACTTCAGCGAAAGCGGGTACTGTTTCAGGTTGTCTTCAACCGGCATAGTATCACTGATGCAAACCCAAATGGATTTTTTATCTTTTAAAACGACTACGACATAGGAATGCAAAGACATACGAAAAGGCCACTTTCCAAGTTTCCATTTTGCCTCGATCTCGTATGCCGGTGTGCCGTCTTGCAGCCGGATCTCTTTGTCGTGAAGTATCTGAACATCAGAGCCGTTTTGCAGCTCAAGGATCTTTTTAAATGCAGGCGCCAGATCCTTATAAGAGATTCTTTTATCAGCAGGAAGATCGCTGACTGAGATAGCCAGAGCGGTCGGCTTGTCCGGTCCGGCCTTTCTGTTAAAAACAAAGTTTGGATCAGGGGATTTTTGATCAATCCATTTGGGAACGGTTAAGGTGAAATCAGGTGACTCGTGAATAAACAATTCGGTGCCCGCTGCTTTTGCGTTTGATACGGTCATCCCTGATGCTGCTGCCATGACAACCAGTAATAATGCCATTCTTTTTAAACTTCTTTTCATTATGTTTGTCTCCTTCTCGGAAAGGATGAAATGGATCGAATCC
>DBPV01000004.1 GCA_002304995.1 Syntrophaceae bacterium UBA1411 | reverse complement strand
TTGACGCTCACGGCCAGCACTTCAATGGCCTTTTCCAGCTCCGCGACCGGCGGACGGGTGGGGGAAATGCGGATGTTGGCGTCCAAGGGATCTTTTCCGAAGGGAAAAGTAGCGCCCGCCGGCGTAATGGCCACGCCCGCTTCCTTGCACAGGGCGACGGCCCGTTTGGCCACCGGCTTTTTCGTGTCGAGACTGACGAAATAGCCGCCTTCGGGTTTGCTCCAGACGGCAAGCCCCGTTGTGCCCAGTTCTTTTTCCAGCACTTTCTGCGTGATGTCGAATTTCGGTTTCAGAATTTTTGCATGCTCTTTCATGAGGCCGGGAATGCCTCCCGGATAGGATCCCAGGAATTTCACGTGGCGCAATTGCTCCGCCTTGTTGGGGCCGATGAACATGGTTCCGAAAAGTTTGGCGATGTAGGCGAGATTCGTCGCGCTCGTGGCCATGTATCCCAGGCCGGCGCTGGAGAAGGTGATCTTGGACGTCGAGCTGAAAAGATAAACGCGGTTGGGATTGCCCGCCGCCTCGCAGGCGCGAAGCAGATTTTTGGGCCGGCGGGGATTGTCTGTCAGATGGTGAACCACGTAGGCGTCGTCGGCGAAGATCGTGAAATCGGGCGCGCCCGTTTTCATGGCGGCAAGCCGGTTTACCGTTTCATCCGAAACCGTATCGCCGGTCGGATTGGAGTAGGTGGGAACGAACACGATTCCCTTCACGGCCGGGTCCGCCGCCGCCTTTTCCACCGCGTCCATGTCCGGCCCGTTTTTCGTCATTGGAACCTGGACCATTTCAAAACCCATTTCCGCAAGCAGCGTGAAATGACGGTCGTAGCCGGGGACGGTGACGATCATTTTGGGCGTGCCGGCTTTTCCCCACGCATCGGGGCTGCCGACCAGGCCGCGCACGAGCGCCCACATCAGGACCTGGGAAAGAATCTGCAGGCTGGCGTTGTTGCCGACCAGCGTTTCCTCGGGCCTGGCGCCCAGGACGGGGGCGAACAGCTCCCGCGCTTCCGGCAGTCCCAGAACGCCGCCGGGATAGTTGCGGATGTCAAAGCCGCTTTTCGTCATCACGTCTTTTTCCGTGATGCAATTGAACAGCGCGTTCGAGAGATTGAAATTTTCGTCTCCGGGCTGACCGCGTTCAATGTTGAGTTTCAAACCAAGTCCTTTGAGGGCTTCATAGCGCAGCTGCAAGTCCTTCAAACTTTCCATACAATTCATCAAACCTCCCCTGGAGTGATAATAACACTGGGGCTGCTTCTGGACACGGTTGCGAAATTTTGTCAATCAGGTTTTTCGGGAAGTGACAGGGAGAGCTCGCAGCTCNNTTTCTGTAGGGCGAACCTTCAGGTTCGCCAAGACACCGGGGCTGAAGCCCCGGACTACATTGGACGGGGCGCTGGGGGTGGAAAGGGAATGGCTGACGGCGCTGTCTCAGACGCGCTTTTTTGCTACCAGCTCGGCGAAATGTTCAAAGGAGCGGTTGTAGGTTTTTTCCGCATCTTTGGGGAAGAAGCATCCCGGGATCTGCCTTTTTTGCAAATGGTAAGCCACGCAGTCGCAACAGACGCCTTTGCGGCTGCACGGATCATACGTGCAGCCGCAAATTTCCAGATTTTTTTCTTTTTTGCATTCCACGGCATTAAACGGCTTTGGCCGTATTGGACGGATGGTTGCATGGCCGGTCGGATGGAGCGGCCTTGCGGCAGCGCTTGCCGTGCCGAGGATCGTCACTTCATCCGCCGCAGGCTGGTTGCCTATCCCTTCAAAACGATCAGCGCGTCCACGACCACCGGCTTTGCCCCCGCCAGGATGACGGGATTGAGGTCGATTTCCATGACGTCGTCGAAATCCAGGCCGATCTGCCCCACGCTGATGAGCATCTGCGCCAGAAGGTCCGTGTCCGCCGCTTCCATGCCGCGCACGGCCGCGAGGATTTTGTGCCCCTTGATCTCCTGCATCATGTCCATGGCGTCGCGCAGCTCCAGCGGCGCGCGGCGGAAGCAGACGTCGCGCAGAATTTCCGTGAAAATGCCGCCCAGGCCGAACATCACGCACGGGCCGAACTGCGGATCGCGGGTGAGGCCGATGACCAGTTCGCGCCGCCCCTTGATCATCTCCTGCATCAGCACGCCGCCCTTGAAGCCTTCCATGCCCTTCATAATGTCGCGGAACGCTTTTTTTACTTCCGTGGCATTGCGGACGTCGACGTGGATCAGGCCTTTTTCCGTTTTATGGGCAATCTCGGCCGAGCAGCCCTTCATCACCATGGGGAAGCCGATTTTGTTGATGCCTTTTTCAATCTGATCCTTGTCCTTGACCAGCACTTCCTTCGTGATGGGAATGCCGTAGGCGGCCAGGACCTGTTTGGCCTCGTACTCGGAAAGGGTTTTGCGGCCCTGCTTCAGAGCCTTTTCGATGATCTTTGCGGCTTTTTCGTTTTTCATTTTATTCTTCCTCCATAGTAGTTATTGACATGGGAAATTGCCCGGATGGCGTCGTGCAGCTCGTCGAAGACCGGAATGCCGCAGGAGAGGTACTCCCGCCGGGTTAATGCAATGAGCTCCGTCACATCCATGCTGTCCACGCCTCTGGTCATGTTGGGCAGCACGGCAATGACCGGTTTGCCGGTCTTTGCGACAACGTCGCGGACGCACTGGGCCAGCTCCCGGTAAGGAGTGACTTCCGTGACGGGGCGGCCAAACGCGCGGGCAAGGCCTTTGTAGTGAAACAGGAGCGAGACGAGAATCTGCAGTTCGACCCTTTCGTCCTCGGCCGCGCCGAGCAGCACTTCCTTCAGGGCCTCTGGCCCGACGAAAGGATTGGCGACGTCAATCGGGTTGATTGCGCTGGAGCCGGGCTTGGGCAAAACGCTGCCGATGCGCTCCTGGAGTTCCGGCGGCAGCGCCGGAATCTCGATGCCGTAGGTTTCGGCCGTGTCGCAGGCGGTGACGCCGATTGCGCCGCCGCCGCCCACGATCGAAATACCCCGGAAAGCCTTCGGCGGCAGGGTTGCAAAAGCCAGGTTGGCCTGCGCCATCTCTTCCGTATCGTTTACCTGAACGGCCCCTGCCTGACGCAAAACGGAGTGCCAGATCACGCGGCTGCCGCCCATCGAGGCGGTGTGGCTGGCCACGCTGCGGGCGCCGGCCGCGGAAAGGCCGCCTTTGTAAACGATGACCGGTTTTTTTGCCGCCGCGGCCTTAAGTTCGCTAAAGAACGCGTCTCCGTCCTTGATGCCTTCAATGTACATGGAGATCACACGGGTTTCCGGATCATCGGCCAGATAGTGCAGAAGCTCCGCTTCGCGCAGGTCCGCGCCGTTGCCGAAGCTCACCATCTTGCTGAAGCGGACGCCCAGCCACTTTCCCGCGTGCGCAAGGTCGATGGACATGCCGCCGCTTTGCGCGACGAACGCCACCGGCCCGGTTTCGCGCGAAAGGTCCGGCCCGGGCAAAAGCGTGAGGCCGCTGGCCGGGCAGTAGATGCCGAAACAGTTGGGGCCGACCACCCGGATGCCGCGCGCGGCGATGTCCTGAATCCGCCGCTCGAGCTCCCGGCCTTCCTTTGTGCCCAGTTCGCTGAAGCCGGAGGAGAGAATCTCCGCGCCGGCCACGCCGATCTTGCGGCAGGCCTCGAGCGCGTCCGGGACGTAGCGCGCGTTTACCGCGATGACGGCAAAATCGACCGGCCCGGGGATGTCCTCCACCTGCCGGTAGATTTCCAGTCCGGCAATCGTCCCTCCCTTGGGATTGACGGGGTAGATTTTTCCTTCAAATCCCATCATCATGATGGCCCGCAGCATGCCGGTGCCGAAACCGACGCCGTTTTCGTCCGCGGAGACGCCGATGATGGCAATCGCCTGGGGATGAAAAATCCTTTCGTAATCCGTGGGCGGATACACCGCCCTTTTCCGGCTGCCGGATTTCCCTGTTCCGCTTGACATGATGAGCCTCCTTCCCGGCATTTTATTTTGTATACTAATCATCAGGCGCTTTACGGTTTCCGCAGATCCTTGAGCATCCTGACCAGGAGCAGCCTTTCCTCCGTGCTGAAGATCGAGAGCATCTCCTGGTTGAGTTCTTCGGTTTCCCTGAGAAATTTTTCCCGGCAGCGGCGCGATTTGTCCGCGAGCGAGATGTTCAGAACCCGCCGGTCTTCCTTCTGGTTTTTGATGATCCAGCCGCCTTCGGTCATGCGGTCCAGAACGCCGGAGAGCGTTGCGCTGTCGAGGGCCAGGCGCCGGCCCAGTTCTCCGGCGGAAAGATTTTCCTCCTCGTAGAGGGCGTGCAGAACGAGCGCCTGCATCGGCGTGAGACCGTACGGCAACAGGCGCATCTTGAAAGTTCCGTAAACTTTCTGATTGGCTTTGCTTAAGATGAATAAAATGACGTCCGAATAGCTGATCACTCAGACACCTGCGTAATTATTTTGTATGCAAGATAAATAAGCGGCCGGACGAAGTCAAGAAAATTTTATCGCCGGCCGAAAAAGGCTATTTGCCGCGCCCAAACGGCTCTTTTTTCTTTTTTGGGGACTTGGCCTGGGGAAAGCAGGCTTTTTGGTAGAGCGCTTCTCCGCCTGTGCCGGAAAAAATCCTTTCCCAGTCGGCAGCTTCATACCGGCTGCGGTCGAGCACTTTGCCGCCGGCATCGAAATCGATAATTTCCCCGATTCGCAGCCGGCGATTGGCGCAGTCGATTTCCCACAAGACCGTTTCATGATGAAAATCCTTGTATTTGGCGGATTTTTCGACATCATAGATCCGGCAGGCTTCGATCCTTTTCCGCCGGGATTCTTCGGTTGCCGCCTGGTACGTCCAGACGAGCAGCACATCCGGCGCTTTAGTGATCATTTTTTTGTTGTAGTAAACCTGATGCCGCAGGGGTTCCCATATTTTGGGATTGGGCGCCTGCGCCTGGACAAGAAGAGGCACGGCACAGGCGATGATCGGCAGGAGGATCCGAAGCGTTTTGAAATTCATCCGCTTTCAACCTTGAAAAGCAACTCTTAAAAAAAGGGGGTTATGAGGACCTCATAACCCCCGCTATTCTGGCGCGCCCACCAAGATTCGAACTTGGGACATCCAGATTCGTAGTCTGGCGCTCTATCCAGCTGAGCCATGGGCGCTTAGCGTTTCCGCAGTGAGGGAGCCCTATAGCATAGAATTTCTCGCGGAGCAAAGTTAAAAATGCGAAAAACCTTTCCGGGGGCTTCCCGTCTTTGACTTGAAAGCTTTTTAGTAGTAATAAACACGCCATCCGGGTTTTACAAGACGAAAGAAAAGAACGGCGCCCATGACTGACGAAAAGAAATTTTTCCTGCCTTCCGAAGACGACCGTCGGCAGGCTGCTGTTGCGGAAAAACAGCCGCCCCGGGAGGATCTCTGTGATCTGGCCGGAAAGGCGGATGTCGGATTGTACGTCGTGCAGGACGGATTGATTTGCCGGGCCAATGCAAGGCTTGCCGATTGGCTGGGTTTTGCCTGCGGCGAAGAACTTGTCGGAAAAGCGTTTGCCGGTCTGATCGATCCGGAGGCCGGCCAACCGGGCGGGCCGCCCGCGGCGGACGGTTCGTTCCGTCTTCCTTTTGCGCGCCTGCAGAGGAAGGACGGCGGTTTTCTCTGGGTGCAGATCGGCGAAAATCCCGTTTTGTTGAACGGAAAACCGGCGACAGCCGGTTTTGTGGTCGACGCGGCGGCCGCCCGCCGCGCGTTTGACGACCTCCGGGATTCCCTCAAACGCTACGAAACCATCCTTGACGATGTGAATGTCCAGCTCAGCGAAATCGATCTCCAGGGCAACATCACTTTCATCAACGACGCGGGCTGCCGCATGTGGAAACTGCCGCGCGAAGAGCTGATGGGCATGAATTACCGCCACTACATGAAAGACCGGGATGTGCGGCAGTACGACCGCCTGTACCGGAAGGTTTATTTTACCGGCATTCCGGCTCAGAATATCATCCTGGAAGTCACAGACCGGGAAGGAAAACAGCGCACCATTGAAAAATCCGTCTCGCTGGCGCGCAACGCGGCGGGGGATATTTACGGATTCAGGATGGTCTCGCGCGACGTGACCGAAAAGCGCGAAGCCGAAAAAAAGCTGGCCCAGCAGCGGTCGCATCTGGAGGCGATTTTCGGCAGCGTGCAGGACGCGATTCTTACCGTGGATCCGCAGTTTGGAATCATTGACGCCAACGCCTCCCTGGAAAGCATCTGTTCGATTGCGGTAAAGGACATCGGCGGAAAGGCCTTCGACGCCTGCGGCGCCTCCTGCGGCCGGGCCTGCCGGGAAGTGCTGAGAGAGACGCTGGAGCGGAGAACGGCCGTGCGGGAATACCGGATCGAATGCGGCCGCGGGACAAGACCCCAGCAGGTCGTCAGCGTCTCGAGTGCGCCGCTCATCGATCCGCAGGGAACCTTTCTGGGCGCCGTGATGGTGATCCGGGACGTGACCCTCCTGCGCGACGCGGAAAGAGAGTTGCGCCGGCGCCACCAGTTCCAGAATCTGATCGGCCGCAACAGGACCATGCAGGACATCTACAACCTGCTGGAAGACCTGGCGGACCTGGACACTACCGTGCTCGTCACGGGAGAAAGCGGAACGGGCAAAGAACTTGTCGCCCGGGCCCTGCACTACAGCGGAAACCGGGCTTTTCAGCCCTTCACCACCGTGAACTGCTCGGCCCTGGCGGAAAGCCTGCTGGAGAGCGAACTTTTCGGCCACGTGAAAGGCGCGTTTACCGGCGCCATCAGAGACAAGCAGGGGCGGTTTGCCGCCGCGGACGGCGGAACGATCCTGCTTGACGAAATCGGGGACATTTCCCCGCTGATCCAGCTCAAACTCCTGAGGGTGCTGCAGGAAAAGGAATTCGAGCGGGTGGGGGAATCGGTTCCGCGGAAGGTGGACGTGCGGGTGATTGCCTGCACGAACCGGGATCTCAGGGAGAAAGTGAAAAGAGGTGAATTCCGCCAGGACCTTTACTACCGTCTGAAGGTGGTGGAAGTGGGCCTGCCGCCGCTGCGCGAGAGGCTCGAGGACCTGCCCCTGCTGGTGGATCATTTCCGGAAAACCTTCAACGAGCGGTTTCATAAAAGCATCGCAGGCATCTCCGGCGAAGTCCTGAGCCGGTTCATGGATTATTCCTGGCCGGGAAATGTCCGGGAACTGGAGCACGTGATGGAGCACGCCTTCGTTTTGTGCCACGGCGGCACGATCACCCTCCAGCATTTGCCGGCGGATATCCGCGCCAGCGACGCAGCCGGGACGCGGGCGGCGGGGGGCGAAAGCCGCCGGCCGGTCAGCCCGGAGGACATCCTGCGGGCGCTCGCCAAAACCGGCTGGAACAAATCCAAGGCCGCGCGCCTTCTCGGCATCGGCCGCCGCACGATTTACCGGAAAATCGAAGATTATTCATTGACGGACGAACAGCCTTTGTAGACAATGCAGAAAATCGCCGGCAAAACCTCCTTCCGGGGCGTCCGCCGCCGCCGGAAAAGGTCTCCTGCGCGGTTTTTTGTTTGCGAAAAGAAAGGAACGGGGAATCATGGACGAAATGTTGATGATGGGCCGGGAGGTATTGGCCGAGCAGCCGTTCAGCGTTTTGATCGGCGCGGAACTTTTGAAATTTTCTGTTGGATCCGCCGAACTGAAAGTGCCGGTGAAACGCGAACTTCAGCAGCAGCACGGCTTTTTGCACGGCGGCGTGGTAAGCTACGCCGCGGACAACGCGCTTACTTACGTGGGCGGCAGTGTGCTGGGGCCGGCGGTCGTGACGGCGGAGTTTAAAATCAATTACGTCCGCCCGGCGCTGGGCGATTGCATTGTCGCGCGGGCGGAAGCGGTTTATGTCGGAAAAAGCCAGGCGGTCTGCCGCTGTGAGGTTTTTGCGGTGGCGGGAGAGAAAGAAAGTCTCTGCGCGGTCGCCCAGGGGACGATCACGAAAATCGGCCGCTCCGAATCGCGTTCGGAAGGGTAAGCGGCCACGGGAAAAGCGCGGCCGAGAACAACCGATTGCAAAACAGAATTTAAACGTGCCCGCAGTGCGGCAGCGCGCCTGCGGACGCAGCCGCACTGCGGGCACAGAGTTCCGCTTTTCCCGGCGCCGGCCGATATCTGTGCCGTTGCCGCTTATTTCCTCGGCGGCAAAAATCCTCGCGTCTTAACCGAAAATCTTCGAATAATCCGGTTTGCGGCGCTCGTAGAAAGCGGCGAAGGCTTCCTTGGCCGCCGGCTCCTGCAGCATGGCGCTGAAATGACGGTTTTCCTCGGCGATCTGCTCGGTCACCGCGTCGGAATAGCGCGCTTTGAGCAGCTGCTTGGTGACGCGCAGGGAGGTGGGCGGCAGGGCGGCGAGTCTGGCGGCCTGAGCCCGGGCGTAAGGCATCAGCTCCGCGGCCGGCAGCACTTTATTGACAAGCCCCATCTCGGACGCCTGCTCGGCGGTAAACGGCTCGCCGAAAAAGAGCAGCTCCGCGGCGCGCTGGTAGCCGACAATCTGCGGCAGCAGGCGGCTGGAGGCAAATTCCGGGCACAGCCCCAGTTTGGCAAACGGCATGGAGAATTTGGTGCCCTGGGCGGCGTAAATCTGATCGCAGTGCAGGAGCATCGTGACGCCGATGCCGATGGCCATTCCCGAAACCGCGGCGATCACCGGTTTGGTCGCGAGGCTCAAATGGCGGATGAACTGCGCCACGGGACGGTCGGCGACGTCTTCCTTGACGTTCATGAAATCTTCCAGATCGTTGCCCGCGGAAAATATTTCCGGATGGCCGCAAAACAGTAAAACGCGCACGGCCCGGTCTTCTTCGCCGTCCCGGATCGCGTCCGCCATCATCTGGTACATGGCGGCCGTAATGGAGTTTTTCTTATCCGGCCGGTTGAAGGCAATGGTGAGAATTCCGTCTTTTTTCTGAGTGGTAATGTCCATATGTTTTCCCCTTATCAGTGGTTTTTAGTCTGAGATGCGTTGTGTGGGTGTCCGTTTTGGCACAAAAGTTCCCCGCCGTTGCAGGTGATGGACTCAAACTGCAGCGTCGGATGATCGATGTGAAAGCGGCGGGCCAGCACCGCGCGGACTTTGCCGGCCAGCCCGTCCACCCGGGAGAGCATCTGGTCGGGCACGGTGATATGCACCGCCAGGGCGATGCTGCCGTTGGACGGGTTCCAGACGTGCAAATCGTGGATCTGCGTTACGCCGTCGATCGCTTCGAGGGCCTCCTTGATTTCGGCCGGATCGATGCCCGGCGGCGTCGCGTTCATCAGGATGAGAAAGCTGTCTTTGAGCAGGCTCCAGCCGCTTGCCAGAATCAGAACGACCACCAGCCAGGAAAAGAGGGGATCCAGCCAGTACCAGGGCCAAAACATCCACACGACGCCCAGAACCACGACGCCCAGCGACGTTGCCGCGTCCGCGATCATGTGCAAAAAGGCGCTTTTCATGTTCAGGTTGACTTTGGAGCCGGCGTGCAGCAGGACTGCGGAAAGGATATTGCCCACAAGCCCCAGAAGCGCGATCCAGATCACCAGCTTTCCCGTGATCGGCCGGGGCGTGATCCATCTGTCCCACGCCTCGATTGCAATGTAAAAGGCCGCGCCGTAGAGCAGCGCGACGCTCAACAGCGTCGCGAAGATCTCCACGCGCTTGAAGCCGAAGGTGTGCCGCAGCGTCGGCCGGCGCCGGCCGATGATGAGCGCCGCGTAGTTGATGACCAGGGCAAGAAAGTCGCTTAGATTGTGCAGCGCGTCGCTGATCAGCGCCATGCTGCCGGAGACGATGCCGCCCCAGATCTGCGCCGCCGGAATGATCAGATTGAGCGCCATGGAGATGAGCAGGCTTTTGCTCCAGGCGTCTTCGCTATGCCGATGCGAGTGCGTCATTTTCACTTCCGTTGAGGAGCGTCAGGGCCAGATCGATCGCGCGGTGCGAGCCGAACAGGACAAGCTGGTCCGCCGCGCAAAAGACAAACTCACCGGGAGGATTGGTGATCGTCGCATTGTCGCGGATGATATTGATGATGAGCGCGCCCGACCGGGCCTTGAGATTGACGTCGCGGATGCTCCGGCCGATGATCGGATTGCCGGCCGCCACATAATAGGTTTCAATGGTGCCCTGCGCCAGAATCTGGCTGATCTGGTCGAAGGCTTCCTGCGTGTAGCGCACGTCGCGGAATACGCCGTAGGATCCTCTGCGGATGATGTTTCCCTCCGCCAGAATGATGCTGTTGGGAATGTGAAACATTTTCAGCACGCGGCTGAAGATCTGGATGGAGGTTTCAAACTCCTCGGGAATCACGTCGTTTGCCCCCAGCGCCAGAAGGCTTTCGATGTCCGCGGCGTATTTGGTCCGGACGATCACGTGCAGCTGCGGATTGAGCTTCTTGGCGTTGGCCAGGCAGGTTTTGGTGAGCGTCCGGTCGGAAATGGCGATGACCATGACGCGCGCCGCCTGCACGTTGGCATGGCGCAGGATCTCCCTGCTGGACGCGTCGCCCCACACCGTATTCTGGTCGCCCTTGCCTTTCGCTTTTTTGATCTTCGTGAAGTTGAGATCGATGATTGCGTAATTGATGGCGGTGTTTTTGAGCACCCGGACCAGATTGCGGCCGTTTAATCCCATGCCGCAGATGATCACGTGGTTCGTGACATTGAGGCAGGACTCGCTTTGGGGCTTCGCGTCCGCTTCACCGCCCGCGCCGTCCAGCAGCCGGTAGATTCCCGCCGCCGCCAGCGGCGTGACGATGAACGTCAGAACCGCTGCGCTGATGAAGGTCTGGTAGATGTCGCCGGAGATGATATTGCTTTTAAAGCCCTGGGAGGCGAGCACGAACGAAAATTCGCCGATCTGCGCCAGGAGAACGCCGGAGATGAGCGCGGCGCGCAGCGAGTAGCGCAGCAGCAGAACCAGGCCCAGGACGATGGCGGCCTTGACAAGGATGATGGCCGCCGAAGCCAGGAGAACCAAGCCTGCGTTGGCCTTGAGAAAGTCCAGATTGAGGATCATGCCGAAGGAAACGAAAAACACGGACAGAAAAACGTCGCGAAACGGATTGACGTCGCTGATGATCTGATGGGTGAAATCCGTGTCGGACAGGGCCAGCCCCGCCAGAAACGCGCCGATGGCCAGCGACAGGCCCAGCGCCTCGGTCATCCAGGCGATGCCCATCGTGATGACCACGGCGGCGATGACCAGGACGTCGCGCATGTTCATGGTGACCAGGCGCTCCAGAACAAACGGCACCACGTAGCGCGCCGCCACGAGAATGAGGGCGATGATCAGAATGGATTTGACCAGTTTCCAGGCGACAAGCCAGGCCGAAGGACCGCTGTCGCCCGCCAGAAAGGGAACGAGCAGCATCATCGGCACGACCATGATGTCCTGGAAGACGATCATGCCGATGGAAATCCGGCCCTGCGGCGAATCCTCGTCGTTGCGGTCTTTGAGAATTTTCAAAATGAGCGCCGAGGAGCTGTGCGCGAGGAGGAAACCGATGAACACGGACTGGGTCAGGCTCAACTGCATGGCGAGGCCCAGAGCCACGCCCGCGGCAAAGGTGCCCAGGATCTGCAGGCCGCCGGTGAGCAGAATGTCCCCCAGGTGCTTGAGGAAACGCGCGAGCTGAATTTCAATGCCGATGGTGAAAAGCAGAAGGGCGACGCCGATTTCCGCCAGAAACTGGATGCCGGCCGTGTCGTCGATGAGCCGCAGGCCGAAAGGTCCGATGAGGATGCCGGTGATCAGAAATCCGATGATCGAGGGAAGGCGGAACTTGTTGAAGACATAAATTACGGGAATGGAAAAACCGAGAATGATGATCAGTTGATGAAAAAACTTCAGTCCGTCCATGTTTGCCGTGCCCGAATTTAAAGGTCCGGGAGAAAGACGGGCGGTTTTCCGCCCGTCTTCTGCCGTTTGGGAATGCGTCTCCTTTCCTCATGCTTACCATTGATCGGTGAAATTGCCAAGAAAACATCTGGTGTTTTGCGCGCCTCAAAAGGTGAAACTCGCCGTGACGCCGCCGTACAGATAGGTGGCGTCGCGGTCGGAGGGCAGGGCCGTCCCGGCCAGGCCGCGGGCCCGCATCTCGTATTTCGCGTCGTTTGAAAGCGGGAAAACATATGTCAGAACCGGCGTCACCGTCAGGCGCTTCATGACCGAAACCGGCAGGGACACGGCCAGCGTGGCATCATGAAAATTGTTGAACGGGTCGTTCGTCGCCAGGGAGTTGCCGTCGAATTTCGGATAGGTTGAGGCATCCTCGCTTTTGAGGTAACTCACCGATCCCGCCAGTTTCAGGCCGACCTTCTCGTGCAGCGCAAACGTATGCGAGACGCTTAAAAGCGCGTACCATTGATGATAATGGTCGATTTCCTTGTAGAGCGTAAGCGTCGGCGACAAAAGCGTGTTTACACTGACGACGGCAAAGATTTCCTGCGAGTCGAGCGGATCTGCTCCGCCCGGCGTCAGGGCATTCAGACCGTAATAAATGTAGCCGGCGCCGACCGACACCATGCCGAAGGTGTGCGTGTAGGAAATCGTGGCGTCCGTTTCCGACAGGTTCGAACTGTGCCCGTCCGTTCCCGTGCTGTAGGGCCGCGTGTCGAGGTTGCCCCAGAGATTGACTGAAAATCCCCGGTAGGCGATCGTCGCCGACGGCTGTATGACCGGGCTAAACCGGCTTAGTTCCTGGCCGCGCCAGATATAGGCGGAAAGAATGCTGACGGCCGCTTCGCCGGAAACCTTGTCTTCCTCCGCCGCGCGCCCCTGGCCTGCTGCGCTCAAAAGCAGTATCAGCACCAGAATGCCTCCTGAAATTTTTAACTGTTTTTTCATCTTGAAATCTCCTCTCCTGAATTTTTTTTCGAGCGGACCGCTTTTTGTTATTCGGAAAAAGGGAAGATCAAGAGCCGTGCCGCCCCGGGCGGGCCGGTGGAGATATTTTTTAACGGTTCGAAATTACGGGGAAATTTGCAAGCCGGCGCGCGGTTTTGACCGCGCATGATCGGGACATTCCTGTGCTTTTTTCAAAAGGTCGGACATTATTGAGAAAAAATTATATTTTGATTGACAAAACCGCGGCGAGAAATTAAACTTTCGCAAAATTCGTTATTTAATGGAAAAGGCGCATGAACACCTCTCGGGCCATCATAATTAGCAGCATTATAATTCGCTTCCCCCAAGGAGGCCTGGCCGTGGAGTAGCACCATCCATCCATAAGCAACATTTCGAATCCGCTGCCAGGAAAACCCGGCAGCGGATTTTTTTTAAAAAGAGAGGAACACATGACAAAAAACAACGTTTTGATTTACGATACGACGCTGCGCGACGGAACGCAGGGAGAGCAGGTCACTTTTTCCGCCGAGGAAAAGCTGCGCATTGCCAGAAAACTCGACGATGTGCACTTTCACTATATCGAAGGCGGCTGGCCCGGCTCCAATCCGAAGGACATGCGTTTTTTTGAAATGGCCAAAACGGTCACGTTCAAAAACGCCAGGCTGACCGCCTTCAGTTCCACGCGCAAACCGCACATCCGTCCCGAGGCCTGCCCGAACCTCAAGGCGCTCGTCCTGGCCGGAACGCCGGCGGTGGCCATCTTCGGCAAGGCCTGGGACCTGCACGTCACCGACATTTTAAAAATCGACCCGGAAGAAAATCTGTCCATGATCCGCGATTCGATCGCCTACATGAAGGCCAGGGGCAAGGAAGTCCTCTTCGACGCCGAGCATTTTTTCGACGGCTACAAGGCGAATCCCCGCTATGCGCTGCGGGTGGTGAAGACCGCCTGGGAGGCGGGGGCGGACCGGATCGTCTTCTGCGACACCAACGGCGGCTCCATGCCGTATGAAGTAGGCGACATTCTTAAAAAAGTCGCCTCGGTCATCCCCGGCGAGAAATCAGGCATTCATGTCCACAACGACTGCGGCCTCGCGGTAGCCAACACGATTGCGGCCGTGCGCGAAGGCGTGAGTCTCGTGCAGGGCACGATCAACGGCTACGGCGAGCGGTGCGGCAACGCGGACTTGATTTCCGTGATCGGCAATCTGCAGATGAAAATGAAGATGACCTGCCTGCCCGCCGAATCCATCCGGCAGCTCACCAACCTGTCCCTTTACGTGAGCGACGTAGCGAACATTCCGCCTCTGATGGCGCGGCCTTTTGTGGGGCGCAGCGCCTTTGCCCACAAAGGCGGCGTGCACGTGAGCGCCGTCGCCAAGAATTCGGCGGCTTACGAGCACATGCAGCCGGAACTCGTCGGCAACAGCCGCCGCGTTCTGGTGTCCGACATGGCCGGCAAAAGCAATATCGCCTATAAAGCCAAGGCGCTGGGCATCGATCTGAACAAGAAAAACGCGCTGGGGAAGGTGGTCCACCAGGTCAAACTGATGGAGGACAAGGGATTTCAGTTCGACGCCGCCGACGGTTCGCTGTCCGTTTTGATGAAAAAAGCCATCGGGGAGTTTGTGGAGCCTTTCACGCTCGAGTGCTTCAGCGTGGTGACGTCCCGGATGCTCGACAATCCCTGTCTTTCCCAGGCGACCATCAAGATTTCCGTGGGCGGCGAGGAAGAGCTGACGGCCGCCGAAGGCAACGGTCCGGTGAACGCGCTCGACCATGCCCTGCGCAAGGCGCTTACCAAATTCTACCCGCAAATCAGAGAGATGCATCTGGTCGATTTCAAGGTCCGCACGCTCGAGGGATCCGAAGGCACGGCGGCGGGCGTCCGGGTTCTGCTTGACTCCACCGACGGTTCGGAAGTCTGGAGCACCACGGGCGTATCGGAAAACATTATCGAAGCCAGCTGGCAGGCGCTGATCGACAGTATCGAATACAAACTCAGCAAAGATAAGAAAAGGAATTGATTTTTCACCCTTTTTTTGAACCGTTGGAAGCCATTGCCAAATCTCCAAATTGCTGATATGGAGAATCCGATAGGAACGGGGGCTCCAACGGTGTTGTCGATTAACAGCCAGAATCCGCAAATGCGCCTGATCAAAAAAGCGACGGATGTGTTGAGAGACGGCGGGGTGATTATTTATCCGACGGACACGGTTTACGGCCTGGGTTGCGATTTGTCCAACAAAAGGGGCATTGAAAGAATATACGAGATTAAAAAAAGAAACAAAAAACGGCCGCTTAGTTTTGTTTGTTCGGATCTGAAACATATCAGCCAGTACGCCCTGGTGACGGATTACGCGTATAAAACCATGAAACGGTTTTTGCCGGGGCCGTACACGTTTATTCTGGAAGCGTCGCGCCTGGTTCCCAAAATCATTTTGCCGAAAAGACCGACGACCGGCATCCGCGTGCCGGACAATCAGATCTGCCTGGCGCTCATCCGCGAGCTCGGACAGCCGATCATCAGCACCAGCGTGCAGACCGCAGAGGGGGAAGACCTGGGCAATCCGGATCTCATCAACGAATCCTTCGGACGGATCGTCGATTTGATTATCGACGGCGGCCCCATCGTTCCTGAACCGTCGAGCGTCATCAGCCTGGTGGACGACTCGATTGAAATTCTGAGAATCGGCAAAGGCGACGTAAGCGCCTTTGTGTAAAATATATCAGGCGGCGTCGCGCAGGTTGCGTATCGGTCGGGAAACCCGATCCGGACGGCATGGCGACGGACGCAGCCAAGAAGGACAGTTATGAAACATATCATGCTCGTTAACGCCGTGCACAAAGAACAGATGCGCATGGCAACGGTTGACGAAAAGGGCAAGCTCATCGAGTTCAACATTCAGATGGCTGTGCGCGAACCGATCACCGGCAACATTTACAAGGGCAAGGTGCTGAAGGTCGAACGCGGCCTGCAGGCGGCCTTTGTCGACTACGGCGGCGTCAAGGACGGCTTTTTGCCGCTGCGCGACGTCAGCCCCATTTATCTTAAAGAACCGGAAAACGGCTCCGGCAGCGGACGGCCGGTTCTCAAGTCCGGCCAGGAGATCATCGTCCAGGTGGTCCGGGAAGTGACCGGAAACAAGGGCGCGCTTCTGACCTCGTACATTTCGCTGCCCGGCCGCTATCTTGTTTTGCTTCCCAACAAACTCTGCGGCGGCATTTCCCGCAAGATCGAAAGCGAGGAAGACCGGAAGAAAATCAAGTCGCTCATGGAGCAGATCAAGGTTCCGGAAGACATGGGCTTCATCGTCCGGACGGCCGGCATCAACCGCACCAAGCAGGAAATCCAGCGCGACTACCAGTTCCTGATGCGGTTATGGAAAGATATTAAAAAGAAAGCCGACAGCGTTTCAGCGCCTTATTTTCTCTACCAGGAAACGGATTTCGGCGTGCGGTCGCTGCGCGACTACCTCACGCAGGAAATCGAGGAGATCCTGGTGGACGACCTCGAGACCTTCCGCAAAATGCGCGCCTACCTCAAGGCGGTCGCTCCCCGTCATTTGCGGATCCTGAAGCAGTACAAGGAAAAGATACCGATTTTCGACCGCTTTGAACTGGAGGAGCAGATCCGCGAAATTTATCAGGAGCGCGTGGAGCTCAAATCCGGCGGCTACATCATCATCAATCCCACCGAAGCCATGATTACGATCGATGTCAATTCGGGCCGCGGCTCCAACAAGCGCAACATCGAGGAAACCGCGTTCAAGACCAACCTCGACGCGTGCGAGGAAATCGCCAGGCAGCTTCGGCTGCGCGACTTGGGCGGCCTGATCGTCATCGACTTCATCGACATGATCGACAAGAAGCATGTGGCCGAGGTGGAAAAGGCCTTTAAAAAAGCGCTCAGCATGGACCGGTCCCGCATTCAGCTTTCCCGCATTTCCAAGTTCGGCCTGCTGGAGCTGTCCCGCCAGAAAAAACAGTCCACGATCCAGGAAATCAGCTACATCACCTGCCCCTACTGCAAGGGCAGCGGACTGCGGCCTTCCCTGGAATACGCGTCTCTGGGCGCCTTCCGCACCATTGAATCGGAGGCGGTCAAGGGCATCTACTCGGAGCTCAAGGTCAGCCTGCCGCATGAAATCGCCCAGTATATTCTGAACAACAAGCGCACCGAACTTTTCAAGCTGGAGTCCGCTTTCGGTGTCGCCCTGTATATTGAAGGCCGGGCGGACATGGTGTGGGACAAGCTGGAAATTCAGCAGTCGGTGAAGGAACGTCCGGTCGAGGTGAGCGCCATGCAGGATGTTCCGCTCCTGCAGCTTGCGGAAGATACGGAACCGGATATGGAACCGGAGCCGGAGCCGGACGTGCGGTCCGATGCGGAAATTCCCGCCGCCGCGGAGACGCCGCGCAAGCGAGGCCGCCGGCGGCCCAGGCACCGCAAGAAGAAAAATCCGATGGGCGGTTTCGACATCACGATGCCGCCGGACGATATGCTCGAAGAAACCCTGTCTTTCACGGAGCCGCCTCCCCCGCCGCGGGTTCAGACGCCTTTGATTCCGGTCAAGCCGCTGAAAATCATCAAGGCGCTGCCGGATGAATTTTACCCGGTGGAGCCGGGCGGCGATCTGTTTGCGCCGGAGCCGGAACCGGAAGAAACGGGCGACGATCAGGATAAATTTTAATTCACCGGCGCCGGCCGGAAAGAAAGGATTTGAAATGGCGGAAGAAATTCTCCCGGGCTTGTACCGGATCGTCGTGCCGTTGCCCAACAGCCCCCTCAAAGATCTGAATTCCTATGTGATCAAGGGGAAAGACCGCAATCTGATCATCGATACCGGCTTCAACCGCACGGTTTGCCACGAGGCGATGAAGCAGGGCCTGGCCGACCTGGAGATCGATCCGGCCCGGACCGACTTCATGCTGACCCACATGCACGCCGACCACACGGGGCTTGTGACACGCCTGGCCGCGGAGGAAAGCCGGATTTTCTTCAGCCGGATCGACGCGCGCGTTTTCGATCCCGACAACAGCTGGCAACCCCTCGTCGATTTTGCCGCCATCAACGGATTTCCGGCCGACGAACTGGAAAAAGCGCTGAACAGCCATCCCGGCTTCAAGTACAGCCCGGAAAAAAAACCGGTCTTTACCCTCATCGACGACGGAGACGTCATCGCGTGCGGCGACTACCGCCTCAAATGCATTGCGACGCCGGGCCACACGCAGGGACACATCTGCCTGTATGAGGAGGACCGGAAGATCTTTTTTTCCGGCGACCACATTTTGTTCGACATTACGCCGCACATTGAATCCTGGGCTTACGCCACGAACTCGCTGGCCGACTATCTGGCAAGCCTCGACAAGGTTTATTCGCTCCGCGTCGATTGGGTTTTGCCCGGCCACCGCAATTTCGTGGGGGAT
Organism: Syntrophaceae bacterium UBA1411; assembly: GCA_002304995.1. Lineage (GTDB taxonomy): Bacteria > Desulfobacterota > Syntrophia > Syntrophales > Smithellaceae > UBA8904. The sequence continues at coordinate 63,234 of DBPV01000004.1, read as the reverse complement.
TTGAAAACCCGCATCGACGAGCTGAAAAAGCATCACCGTGAGCGCGCCGAGGAAGTGATGGACGTGCTGGGCGGCGAAACGATGAACGCCTACCGGATCGCCGCGGGCATGACCTGGGACATCGACTGCGACACCTGGGAGGAATTTCCCATCGCCCAGAAATGGTTTGCCACCGGAGAAGCGATCGCGCATCTGCGCTTTCTGGAAGGCGAAGGGCGGGTGACGCGCGACGCAGCAGGGCCGATCGTGACTTTCCGCGCCGCTGCCTGATCCGGTTTTCCGAATTTAAAAAGCGGCGAACTGTTTTTGCAGTTCGCCGCTTTTTTGCGTCTTTGCCGCTGAATACGCCTGCCGGTCTTGTCCTAGAAGAAGATCATTCCCAGCGCATCGGCGATGCAGGCCGGTTTGTCCTGACCTTCAATTTCAATGGTATGCGTCTGCGTGACGAGCAGTCGGTTTCCCGGCTTTTGCTCCAGGGCTTTCAGAACAATGCGGTCGCGGATTTTCGATCCCGAGGGGACGGGATTGAGAAAACGGACCTTGTCCAGGCCGTAGTTGATCGACATCTTCGCCCCTTCCGCTTTCAAGGGAACCTGGTAGCTGAAAAAAGGCAGGTGTGAAAGCGTCAGAAAGCCATGTGCGATCGTGGTGCCGAAAGGACCCTTCGCAGCCTGTTCCTTGTCCACGTGAATCCACTGGTGATCCATGGTGCTGTCCGCGAATTTGTTGATCTGATCCTGCGTCACCTGTGTCCAATCGGAAACGAAAACTTCCTTTCCGATATACGGTTCCATGTCCTTCAATGCTGCTGACAGAGACATATGACATTACTCCTTTCAAGGGTTGATAATCATACGTATCATAACCCTTTTGGCGCGTTTGGGCAATGCCGGATTACGCCAGCGCCCCGTCGACTTTCGCCTGCGCGGCTTTTGCCTCTTTCACAATGCGCTCGAAGAGCTCGGCAACCGTCGGTTGATCGTGGATCAAACCCTGCACCTGGCCCACCGGCAAAACGCCGGTTTGGGAATCGCCGTTTTCGGTGGCGACGCGGATGGCTTTGAAGGCGTTGGCCATGTAGGCCAGCTGCCTGGCGTTTCCATAGCCGGACAGCAGCACGCCGATGAAAAGTTTGAAATACGGCACGCCCATCTGCCGGGCGATATCCTGGGAATTGAAAAAGGCCGCGGGCCAGCTCAATCCTTTCTTGACGGCCTTTTTCGCCGCATCCGTTTTCATGACCCGGCACAGAATGCCGTCGAAACGCTTGGAAAACAGCGTATCGTACACGTCCTTTTCCTGCGCCAGTTTTTTATAGTTTTCATGCAGCGGGCTTTCTTTGGTCGTCATCAGCCGCGTGCCCATCGCGACGCCGTCCGCGCCCAGCGCCAGCGCCGCCGCCAGTCCCCGGCCGTCGGCGAAGCCGCCCGCGCCGATGACGGGAATCTGCAGGTTTTCCGCCAGATGCGGAATGAGCACCAGCGAAGTGACGTCCTCGCCGTGCGCCGCCGCTTCCTGGCCGGTGGCGATGACCGCGTCCGTGCCGAAATCCTGCGCGCGTTTGGCGTGCTTGAGATTCACGACCGTGGCGAACACCTTGCCGCCGTATTTATGCGCTTCGCGGACGATCCAGTCGCCCTTGCCCAGCGCGAAGTTGATCACCGGCACCTGCTCCTTCAAGAGCACCTTGGCGTTTTCCGCCGCGCCGGGAAACATCAGCGACGCGTTGGCGCCGAACGGCTTGTCGGTGAGTTTGCGGATTTCGCGGATGGCTTCCCGGGTCTGGGAACTGTTGAGCGGGCCCGTGGCCAGAATGCCCAGCCCGCCTGCGTTGGAGACGGCTGCGACCATTTTCGGTGTGCTGATCCAGCTCATGCCGGACAGCAGGATCGGAACCTTGATGCCGACCATTTCAGTCAATCGTGTTTTCATGGGGACTCCTTCTTATGGTAAAGAATTGATCAATTCAGTTTCCGCATAGTTTTGCCGCCTGAGCCGAAATCTCTTTTGCTTCGGCCGCCATCCGGCGGAGAAGTTCCGCGCAGGTGGGAACGTCGGAAATAAGGCCGATCGACTGGCCGACCATCAGGGGCGCGTAATCGACGTCGCCCGTTTCCCAGGCCTCTTTGACTTTCTGGCCGGAGAGCAGGGGTATCAGCTCTTCAAAGCCGCCCTTGCGCTCTTCGATCGCCAGGACTTCCGCGATCACCCGCGATTTGAGGCCGCGGCCCTGCAGACCGATCGACTTGCCGTAAATGACCGTGTCGAATTCCTGGCGGCGGATGAGCTCCTGCTTGATGTTGTCATGAACATCGCATTCTTTGGTGGCGATGAAGCGGCTGGCCATCATCACGCCCTGGGCGCCCAGCGCCAGCGCCGCGGCCATCGTCCGGCCGTTGGCGATGCCGCCGACCGTGACGACGGGAATGGTGAGCGATTCGACCATGCGCGGCGTGAGGATCATCGTGGTGACATCGTCGTTGAGCGGATGGCCGCCTTCCTCGATGCCCGCCGCGTAAACGCCGTCAAAGCCGATTTTTTCCGCGTGCAGGGCGTGGCGGACCGCGCCCACCTTGTGAAACAGCTTTACCCCCGCCTTCTTCAGAAGATCGACGGCTTCCATGCCCGCCACCTTGTCGAGCGGCGTGCCGGAAAATTCGATGCCGGCCACCTTTTCTTCGGCAGAGACCCTCACGTACATCCGGTGGTGCTCGGCCGTGATCCGAATCGACGGCAGCAGCGTGATGCCGACAAAGAAAGGCTTGTCGGTGAGACGGCGCGTCTCCCGGATGGCCGCGCGGAAGTCCTCTTCCGTTTCGTAGTTCGCCGCCGTCAGATTGCCGATGCCGCCGGCATTGGACACGGCCGCGCACAGCGACGGTTTGCAAAGCCACATCATGGCGCCGCAGATAATGGGATATTGAACTCCGAACATTTCCGTTATTGCTGTTTTGATCATGGAAGCCTCCTTATTTTTCTTTTTTGCCGCCCGTTGCGGCGGATTTTTTAAGACTCATCTGGATGTTTTGCTCCACCTGCTTCTGGAAAAGGCGCCTGAGAATATACTCGCGGTAGAAATTGCCGACCCGCGTGAGTTCGGCGGTGACGGCGATATTGTCCCGGGTGGATTTTCCGGCGACGATCTTGCGGCGCAGGGCCATTTCCCGGGCGACGATCCTCCCCCCCAGCTCTGTCCAGAAGGACAGGTCCTCCAGTTTCATTCCCAGGGCGATAAGCTTTTTGATGCCGTCCCGGCCGATGCGGACGTCTTCCTGATCGTAGAGAGGTTTGCCGCCCTGCTCGGTGCAGGGCATCAGAATGCCCAGACGCTCGGCTTCCCGCAGTTCGCGGTCCGACAGGCCGGTGGCGGCCAGAAATGCGGTCTGGCTCAACAGGCCGTTGCCCCTCCGGCCGGGGGCGCCGAAGACTTCGTTTTCGATCGTTTCCGCTTCGGTCAGATTCAAGCCTTCATCCATGCGGCGCAGGATGTTTTTAATGAGGTAAAGCGGGAAAAAGCGTTTTTCCTTGAGCTCCTGGATGGCGCGCAGGCGGTCGATGCAGGCTTCGTCGTAATAGGCCATCTTTTCGTTGGTTTTTTCGGGTCGGGGCAGCAGACCCTCCGCCACATAATAGCGAATCGTGGATGGGCGGACGCCGCTCCGTTTTGCGATTTCCCCGATTTTGAGTTTCATGGCCCTCCGGCGAACATTAAAGTTGAGCTTTAATGTTATAGGGCGGAAGCGGTCCGGTTGTCAAGCAAATAATCCGCGGGCCAAAACGGCTTGAAAATCAACGGATAAAACGATTGACAAGCATCCGGAAGCTTCCTATACTTCCGCCCGCACAAAAGAACTCACCGCAGGAGATCGGTTGATGAAAAGATATCGCTGGCTTATCGCGGCTCTGGCCGCGTTTGTGGCAATCGGATGGGGAGAGGCAGGTCCCGGCGCCGGGGCCGCTTATCCGGAAAGACCCCTCACGCTTCTGGTCGGATTCGTTCCCGGCGGCAGCATGGACCTGAGCGCGCGGGCGCTGGCCAAAGCCGCGGAAAAGATCCTGGGGCAGCCGATCATGGTTGAAAACAAACCCGGCGGGACGGGAACGGTGGCGCTCGCCGCGCTGCTTTCCCAGAAGCACGACGGCTATACGCTTTGCGGCACGCCCAGCTCGGTGCTGATCCGGGTGAGCCAGCAGCAGCCGGTGCCCTTCAAGCCCTTTACCAGCTTTCGCGCCGTGATCGGATTTACCGAACCGCAGTTGGGCATTGTCGTTAAAAGCGACGCGCCCTGGAAGACGCTGGGCGACCTGGCCCTCTACGCGGCGAAAAACCCCGGCCGGGTCAAATACGCCACCACCGGCGTCGGCAGCACGACGCACGCCGCGGTCGAAGCCATTGCACAGCGCGACAGGCTGCAACTGATCCACGTGCCGTACAAAGGCAGCATGGAAGCGCTCACCGCACTCCTGGGCGGCCATGTTGAGTTTGCGGCTCTGACGTCGGAACTGGTTCCCGCGGTGAAGGCCGGCCAGGCCAGGCTGCTTTCCGTCATGAGCGAGAAGCGGTCGCCCAAATATCCGTCCGTTCCCACGCTTAAAGAGCAGGGCTATGACTTTGCCAACGATGCCGTCTTTGCCGTCGTGGCGCCGGCGGACATCGATCCGTCCGTCGCCGGGCGGCTGGAAGAGGCGTTTGCCGCCGCGGCCAAAAACAAAGAGTATCTGGAAACGCTCGACCGGATCAATATGATTCCCGTTTATTACAACGGCAAAGCGTTCGACGCCTTTTTGCGCCACCACTGGAAAGTCATCAACAAGAGCCTCACGGCTTCGGGCGCGATTAGGGAAGCGGCGACAAAACCGGAATAGGGGCGGCATGAATAGGCGCGATCGGGCAAGCAGCATCTTCTTTCTGGCACTGGCCTCGATTGTCCTTGTGCTGTCGGTTTGGCAGGGCATCGGTGCGCTCGGCAATCCCGGGGCATGGTTCATGCCGTTTGTCACCTGCGCCCTGATGATTTTCTTTGCCCTGGCCGGCCTGTCTGCGGCCTGCCGCAAAGGCGCCGGCGCCGTCGGCGTGGTCGAGGCGTGGCGCCCCGTCCGCTGGAGCAAAAATGCGGCCGTACTCGCGGTGCTCGCCGTTTATGTCGCCTTGCTTCCTTACGCGGGCTTTCTCATCGCTACGTTTTTGCTGATGAGCGTTTTGTTCCGGCTCAATGCCCTGACCGTGAAGGCGGCGCTGCTTGCCGCCTGCCTTTCGTCAGGCCTCGCCTACGGCCTTTTTTATTTGCTCCTCAAAACGCCGCTGCCCCGCGGAATTTGGGGATTTTAATGTAATGGAACGTTTCTTTTGGATGCCTTAAACGGATTACTGTACGGCCTGTCCGTCGCCTGCGGCGCCTCCAACCTGCTGCTTCTGCTGGGCGGCTGTCTTTTGGGAACGCTGGTCGGCGTTTTGCCGGGCCTGGGGCCGGTGGGCGCCATTTCCATTTTGCTGCCGCTTACCTTTCAACTGCCGCCGGTGGGCGCGGTCATCATGCTGGCCGGCATTTACAACGGGGCCATGTACGGCGGATCGACCACTTCCATTCTGATCAACGTTCCGGGAGAGGCGGCCTCCGTCGTCACCTGCCTCGACGGCTACCGGATGGCCCAAAAAGGTCAGGCGGGTCAGGCGCTGGGCATTGCCGTCTTCGGCTCCTTCATCGCCGGCACGCTGGGGCTTGTGGGGCTGCAGATCGCCGCCGGGCCTCTTTCGGCGCTGGCTTTGAAATTCGGCCCCCCCGAGTACTTTGCCGTCATCCTTCTGGGATTCACCTTCATCGTGTATCTGGCCCAGCGGTCGATGATCAAGGCGGTGCTGATGGCGCTGACGGGCATTTTGCTGAGCCTCATCGGCCTCGATCCCATCACCGCCGAACAGCGCCTGACCTTCGGCGCTCTTCATCTGTTTGAAGGCCTGAACGTCGTGCCGCTGGCTATCGGCCTTTTCGGCCTGGCCGAAGTGTTCGGCAATCTGGAAAAGACCGCGTCCGCCAAGATCCTCATCGTGAAAATCCGCAGCCTGTTTCCCGGCCGGCGCCAGTGGCTTGCCGCGAAATGGGCGATTGTCCGCGGCTCCGTTATCGGCTTCTTGATGGGCATCCTGCCCGGCGGCGGGCCGGTTCTGTCCACCTTTATCGCCTACGGTGTGGAAAAAAGGGTTTCCCGGCATCCGGAAAAATTCGGCCAAGGCGCGATTGAAGGCGTCGCCGCGCCGGAAGCCGCCAACAATGCGGCCGCCTCGACCTCCTTCATTCCGCTGCTCACGCTGGGCATTCCGCCCAATGTCGTGCTGGCCGTTTTGTTCGGCGCGTTTCTGATTCACGGCGTGACGCCGGGGCCGCTCTTGATGACGCAGCATCCGGAAATTTTCTGGGGCGTGATCGCAAGCATGTACCTGGGCAACGTCATGCTGCTGATTCTCAATCTGCCGTTCATTCCGCTGTGGGTGCAGGTGCTGCGGATTCCCGACCGGATCCTCTATCCGCTGATTATCCTGTTTTGTCTGGTGGGAGCCTACAGCATCAACAACAGCGTCTTCGACATCGGCGTCATGGTCCTTTTCGGCGTCATCGGCTATTTTCTGAAAAAATTCGACTACGAGGCAGCGCCGCTCATTCTGGGATTCGTGCTGGGGCCCATGTTCGAAGTGAACCTCCGGCGGTCGCTTTTGATGTCCCAGGGAAGCTTCGGCATCTTCGCCGAGCGGCCGATCGCGCTTGCGGCCTTCGCCGTCTGCGCAGTTTTGATTCTGCTGCCGATCGCAAAAAGGATCAGGAAACGATAGGCCGGGCGCGCTCCGCCGTTAACGCAGCGCCGCCTTGATGCCTCCGATGTAGCGGGACACAACCGCAAGCAGGTCCGGATGATTGTGGTGTTCGTCAATGAGCTTCACCACCGCGCTTCCGATGACGACGCCGTCGGCGACGGCGCCGATTGCTTCAGCCTGCGCGGCGTTTGTGATGCCGAATCCCACGGCAATCGGCATTTTCGTGAGCCTGCGGATCTTTGCAACGTCGCGGGCCAGATCTTCGATCTTCGGCGCGGCCGTGCCGGTCACACCCGTGATGGAGATGTAGTAGAGAAATCCCGCAGCCGTCCGGAGGATGGTTTTCAGGCGGTCCCTGCCCGTTGTCGGTGCGACGAGCGAGATGAAGTCCAGCCCCGCCGCGTCCGTGTGGACGCGCAGCTCGGCCGCTTCTTCCGGCGGCAGATCGACCACCAGAAGGCCGTCTGCGCCCGCCTCCCTCGCCGCCGCGGCGAATTTTTCCGGTCCGCAGGCGAAGATCGGATTGTAGTAGCCGAAAAGCAAAACGGGGATTGCGGAGACTCTGCGCAACTCGGCAATCATCGCCAGGACGCCCGCGAGGGTCGTGCCGTTTTTCAGCGCCCGCTGTGCGGCGGCCTGGATGACCGGACCGTCGGCCGTCGGGTCCGAAAAAGGCACGCCGATTTCGATCATGTCCGCTCCCGCTTTTTCCAGCTCCAAAATAAGCTCCCGGGTTTTGGCCAGCGACGGATCGCCCGCCGTCAAGTATACGATCAGCGCCTTTTCGTTGCGGGCCTGCAACGCGATAAATTTTTCAGATATTCGTCCCATCATGTTCCTCATTTGTTTAGGGAACGCTCGCGAGCGTTCCCTAAAGGGTTTCCATAATCGTCTGGGCGTCCTTGTCGCCGCGGCCGGACAGACAAATGACGATAATTTCGTTTTTGTTCATCGACGGCGCGATCTTCAGAGCATGGGCAATCGCGTGCGCGCTTTCCAGCGCCGGAATGATGCCTTCCTGGCGCGACAAAAACAAAAACGCCTCGACCGCTTCCTTGTCCGTTACCGCGACGTAAGAAACGCGCCCGACGGCGGCAAAGTAGGCGTGCTCCGGCCCCACGCCGGGATAGTCGAGGCCGGCGGCGATGGAATACGCGTCGCGCACCTGGCCGTGTTCGTCCTGCAGGAGATAGGTTTTGTTGCCGTGCAGGACGCCGATCTTCCCGCCGCTGATGCTGGCGGAATGCTCGGACGTGGCAAGGCCGCGGCCTGCCGCTTCGACGCCGAACATTTTTACGGCCGGATCGTTGCGGAAGGGATAAAACGTGCCCATGGCGTTGGAGCCGCCGCCCACGCAGGCCACCAGCGCATCCGGCCCCCGTCCTTCCCGGTGCGCGAGCTGCCGCTTGATTTCCCGGCCGATGACCGACTGGAAATTGCGCACCATCATGGGATAGGGGTGCGGCCCGGCAGTCGTACCGATGATGTAGAACGTGTCGCGGACGCTGCCCACCCAGTAGCGCATGGCTTCGTTCATGGCGTCTTTGAGCGTGGCCGTTCCGCTTTTCACCGGCACCACTTCCGCGCCCAGAATTTTCATGCGGAAGACGTTGGGCGCCTGGCGCCGGATGTCTTCCTCGCCCATGAAGATTTTGCACTCCATGCCGAAGAGCGCCGCGACAGTGGCGGTGGCGACGCCGTGCTGCCCCGCGCCCGTTTCGGCGATGACCTTTTTCTTGCCCATCCGTCTGGCAAGAAGCGCCTGCCCCAGCGTGTTGTTGATCTTGTGCGAACCGGTGTGGTTCAAATCCTCGCGCTTGAGGTAAATCTTTGCTCCTCCCAGAGTCCGGGTCATCCTCTGCGCCGGGTAAAGCGGCGTCGGCCGGCCTGCGTAGTCGCGGCGGTACGCGGCGAATTCCTGCTCAAACGATTTGTCCCTGCGGGCGCCGGCGTAGGCCTCTTCCAGCTCCAGAAGCGCCGGCATCAATGTTTCTGCGGCATAGCGGCCGCCAAAAATGTCAAAATGCCCTTTTTTATCCGGTAATGTTTTCATTGCTGTTCCCTTCGCACAAAGATTTGCGGCGACGCATCGCCTGCTGTCTCCTGCTGAATGATCTGCATCATCCGCGCAATTTTGGCGGCGTTCTTTTTGCCGGGTCTTTCTTCCACGCCGCTGTTGATGTCGAGCGCCACAGGCTTGACTTTCCGCAATCCGTCAAGAACGTTGTCTTCGGTGAGGCCCCCTGAGAGGATCACCGGCCGGGGCATCCGGCAGGCGAGTTCCCAGTTGGCCGTCCTGCCCGTTCCTCCGTAAAGCCCGGCCTGCCGGGCATCGACCAGGATGGCGGCGGTTTCGAAAGCGGCGGCCTGGTCCGGATCTCCGTCGCTTTTGAGCTCCAGCGCCTTGATGATTCGGCGGCCCGGAAATTGACGGCAAAACGCGGGCGATTCATCGCCGTGGAGCTGCAGCATGTCCAGGCGGCAATCTTCAAAGATCCGGTCGATGACGTCCTTTTTTTCATTGACGAAGACGCCGACTTTGACCAGATGCGCAGGCAGGCCTGCGATAATGTCTCTGGCCTTTTGCGGCGCGACAAAGCGCGGCGAGGGGGGATAAAAAATAAATCCCAGCGCCGCAGCGCCGTATTGGGCCGCGAAGAGCGCATCTTCCAGATTGGTGATGCCGCAAATTTTCACCTGCATTGGCCGTTGCTCCCCAGAAAAGACTGCAGCTTGCAACCGATGTCCGGCGCGGTCACCAGTCCTTCCCCGATCAGAAACGCCTTGATGCCTTCGTTCATCAGATAGTCGATGTCGGCCCGGTGCTTAATCGCGCTTTCCGCCACGACGGTTTTGTCTTCCGGAATGCTCTTTTTCAAATCGCGGCTGGTCGTGATGTCCGTGACAAACGTATCGAGGTTGCGGTTGTTGATGCCGATGATTTCGGCTCCGGCCCCAAGCGCCAGGCGCAGGTCTTCTTCCGTGTGCACCTCCACCAGCGGGCTTAATCCCAGCGTGCGGGCAAGATCGATGAACGCGGAAAGCATCGGTCCCAGCACGCGGACGATCAGCAAAACGGCGTCCGCGCCGATCGCCCGCGTTTCATAAATCTGCAGCGGATCGATGATGAAATCCTTGCGCAAAACCGGTAGGTGGACCGCGCGCCGAATTTGCGCCAGATGGTCTTTATGGCCCAGAAAATATTTTTCGTCCGTCAAAACGGAAATCGCCGCCGCGCCGTTTTGCGCGTAGATTGTCGCGAGGGCGAGGGGATCGAAATGCTCCACCAGCCTCCCGCGCGACGGAGAGGCGCATTTGACTTCGGCAATGACGGCGCAGCGCCGGCCGCCGACGGCGCCGCGGAAATCCCGGCAGGGCGGCCGGCCGGCGATTTCGTCCCGCAGGCGTTCGACGGTCGTCGTCTTTTTCAACACGGCCACTTCTTCCTTTTTGGTTTCGATAATTTTGTCTAAAATCATTTTATTCTCAACCGCTTCTTCTCCTGAAAAAATTTTTTTGCCCCGGCGGCGACGGGATCAGGCGTTGCTCATTTCAATGAGCGCCTGCAATTTTTTAACCGCCGCGCCGCTGTCGATGCACTCGGCCGCCACCCGAAGGCCTTCCCGGATATCCGCCGCTTTCTCCCCCGCCACAATCGCCAGCGCCGCGTTCAGGAGGACGACATCCCGGCAGGCGCCCGGTTTCCCGGAAAGCACGCCGCCGAGGATCCGGGCGTTTTCGGCCGGATCGCCGCCCCGGAGGTCGCGAAGCGGATAGGTTTTGCCGATATAGTCTTTCGGATGGATATTGTAGGTCCGGACGATGCCGTCGTTTAATTCCGCCACGCGGGTTTCGCCGGTGACGGTGACTTCATCGAGCCCGTCCGCTCCGTGAACGACAAAGGCGCGTTTCGTTCCCATGTTTTTCAAAACATCGGCGAACATTTCGGTGAGCTTCGGATCGTAGACGCCCAGAAGCTGCGCGGTGGCGCCTGCGGGATTGGTGAGCGGCCCCAGCATGTTGAAGATGGTGCGGATGCCGATTTCGCGCCGCGGACCGATGGCGTATTTCATCGCGCCGTGCAGTTTCGGCGCGAAGAGAAAGCCGATGCCGATCTGCTGGAGGCATTCCTCGACGATTTCCTGATCGACGCTGATGTTGACGCCCAGGGCTTCGAGAACGTCGGCGCTGCCGCAGCCGCTGGAGACGGCGCGGTTGCCGTGCTTGGCGACGACGATGCCCGCCGCCGCCACGACAAACGCCGTCGCCGTGGAAATGTTGAACGTGCCCAGTTTGTCGCCGCCGGTGCCGCAGGTATCGACGACGGTTCTCGCGCAGGCGTTGACGCGCGCGGCTTTCTGGCGCATGATGCGCGCCGCGCCGGTCACTTCCTCGACCGTCTCCCCTTTCATTCTGAGCGCGGTGATGAGCGAACCGATCTGCGCCGGCGTGGCGTCGCCGTTCATGATTTCTTCCATCGCCGCCATCATTTCTTCCTCCGGAAGATCGACTCTTCCGACGGCCCGGTCAATGGCTTCCCTGATCATATATGCTGCTCCTTTCTCCGGATGTTTTTTAAAAAGTTGCGCAAAATGCGCTTGCCCTGCGGCGTCAGCACGGATTCGGGGTGGAACTGAACGCCCTCCACGGGGTAGCGCTTGTGCCTCAGCCCCATGATTTCGCCTTCGGCCGTCCGGGCGCTCACCTCCAGACAGTCGGGCAGGGATCCGGGCCGCACTACCAGCGAGTGGTACCGGCCGGCGGTAAAGGGATTGGGCAGGCCTGCGAAAACGGTTTTGCCGTCGTGCTCGACGGGCGACACTTTGCCGTGCATGATGCGGTCCGCGCGGACGACTTCGCCGCCGAAGGCAAATCCGATGGACTGGTGCCCCAGGCAGATGCCCAAAAGCGGCACGGATTCGGAAAATTCGCGGATCACGTCGACGGTGACGCCCGCCTCCCGGGGCGAACAGGGGCCGGGCGAGAGCACAATCGCCTCCGGCTTCAGCCGGCGGACGCCGTCGCAGGTGATTTTGTCGTTGCGGTACACCCGGACCTCTTCGCCCATCTGTTCCAGGTATTGAACGAGGTTGAAGGTAAAGGAATCGTAATTGTCGATCATCAGAATCATCGGCGCCTCCTACTTTCCGTTTTCCAGAACAAATCCGCCGGCCGCAAGCGCCACCGCCTGCTCAATCGCGCGCGCCTTGGAGAGCGTTTCCCGGTGCTCGGCGTCGGGCCGGGAATCGTAAACGATGCCGGCCCCGGCCTGAACGAAAATCCGGCCGCCGCGGATGACCATGGTGCGGATCGTAATGCACAGATCCATGTTTCCGGTGAAGCTCACGTAGCCCACCGCTCCGCCGTACGCGCCGCGGCGCACGGGCTCCAGTTCGTCGATGATCTGCATGGCGCGGACCTTGGGCGCGCCGGAAAGCGTGCCGGCCGGGAAGGTGGCCGCCAGCACGTCGAAGGCGTCCTTGCCTTTGGCCAACTGCGCGCGCACGTTGGAAACCAGGTGCATCACGTGCGAATATTTTTCCACGACCATGTACTGGTTTACCTGGACCGTGCCGGCGGCGGCGATGCGTCCCAGGTCGTTTCTGCCCAGGTCCACGAGCATGACGTGCTCGGCGCGCTCCTTTTCGTCGGAAAGCAGTTCGTCGGAAAGCATCCGGTCCTCCTGTTCGGTCTGGCCCCGCCGGCGTGTGCCGGCGATCGGCCGCAGCTCCACGTCGTTTTGCTCGAGGCGCACCATGACTTCCGGAGAAGAGCCGATCAGCGTTAGGTCGTCAATCTTGAGAAAAAACAGGTACGGCGACGGATTGACGTAGCGCAGCGCCCGGTAAAGATCGACCGGATCGGCGTTGCAGGGAGCGGAAAACCGCTGGGAGAGAACCACCTGAATCACGTCTCCCGCGGCGATATAGTCCCTGGCCTTTTCCACCATGGCCCGGTAGCGCTCCGGCGTCATGTTGGATTCGAAAGCCGCACCGCCCTTCTGCGGCGTTGCCGCGGAAAAGCGCGCCGGCTCCGCGAGCAAGGCGATCATTTCGTCGATCCGGGCGCAGGCGTCGCCGTAGGCGTCTTCCGGAGTGTCCGCGTCTTCCGTGTAGGCGCAGGCCACCACTTTGATGGTGTGGCGGATGTTGTCGAAAATCACGAGCGAGTCGCTCACGACGAAAACGGCTTCGTCGAGATTCAGATCGTCGGGCGGCGCGGCGGGCAGGTTTTCAAAGTAGCGCGCCATGTCGTAGCCCAGGTAGCCGACGGCGCCGCCGAAAAAACGGGGAAGCCCCGGCAGGGCGACCGGCTGATAGCGTCCCAGCAGGTCGCGCATGACGGCAAGCGGATCGCCCTGGTGCTCCCGCTCGGAGATCCGGCCCTTTTCCTCGATCACGACTTTGGCGCCGCGGACCCGGAAAATCACGCCGGCGTCCGTGCCGATGAAGGAATAGCGCCCCCATTTCTCGCCGCCTTCCACGCTTTCCAGAAGATAGACGTGGTTTTTGTGCCGCAGTTTTCTGAGGACGGAAACAGGCGTTTCCACGTCGGCGAGAATTTCCCGGTAAACGGGAATCAGGTTTCCCCGCCTGGCGAGGGCTTCAAAATCCGGAAATTTGGGAAAGTACATTTGCAACTCCTTCGTGCGAAATAAAAAAAGGCCGGAAAAATTTTTTTTTCACGGCCTTTTGGATTGTTTAAAAACAAAAAAGCCGTGGAGTCCCGAGAGGGTCTCCACGGCCTGGACTTTTTATGCAAAAAGATCAGCGGCGGACGCACCTCCCGGCGAGGCTCCACCACCACCAGCTATTCAAATTCAGGGTTAAAGATATGTTTTTCATTTCTCTCTCCAAATAACGGCTGCCTTATAGCAAGGCCGGCGGTTCGTGTCAACAATTTTTCTTTCACGGTCCGGGGGCTGTCTTCTCCCCGTCCGGCGGCGGAGGATTTTTCCCTTCGGCGCCTGTTTGGTCTGCCGGCGGTTCGGCCGGCTCCGGGGAGGCTTGCGCCAGATCGGCCAGCCACAAGCCATGGCGGTGTTGCGCATAGTCCAGACGGACTTTTCCCGTGAAGATGCCGCGGACCATCGGCCAGTTGGGTTTGAGCGCAATAGCCGCCATGTGCGCCAGAAAGGCGAGGAAAAACAAAATAAATCCGATGTTGTGCGCCCAGGTGGCCCAGAGAAGCACTGTATGGGACAGATCCGGCGCGTAAATGTTTTTATACGTTTTGACAAGCCCCGAGGCGATCAGGAGCAAAATGATGAATGCCATGCCCGCATACGCCAGACGCTGCTCCGGCAGATACTTGTGCTGCGGCGGCTCCTTGCCCAGACCGATGAAACTTTTGATAACGGCAACCGACGCCCGGAAATCGCCCCTTTGCGGCAGCAGTCCCTTTTCGCCGCCAAGACCGTGATAGACCAGATGAAACAGCGCCGCCGCGGTGAACACAAAGGCCGCTGCGTAATGCAGGTAAAGGGAGGTGATGAAGTCGGCCGACCAGCCCAGCCCCGGCACGGTGATGATGTAGTAGCGTTTGGCGACCGGCAGCTCGAAAATGCCGGTTAAAAGCAAAACAAGGCCCGACAGAGCAATGGCCCAGTGTTCGGCCAGTTCAAGCCGGCTGTGGCGGACGACGCGGTTTTCTGCGGCAAGAATTTTCTCAGCCATGATTTTCGCCCTCCTTTTTCCCCTGCGCTTTGCGGCGGGAAATCCATCCCAGCGCGCCCGCGGCAACAGCGCCCAGGACCGGCGCGGCGAGGACGGCGTTGCCCAGCGGATCGGTGGCGGCCATGCGCCTTTTGACATCCGGCTTCATGTCGGGACGGCCCGGTTTTTTCTCCATCGCCCGGGTGATCTTTTCAAAGGAGACGGGCGAGACGTAGAAGGTCGATGTTCCGCCGTTCTCCGTTTTGCCGTAAAGATAGCCGTTCATCGCCCGGGCGCGCTCGAGGGCGTTTTTTTCAATTTCCCGGCGCGGACCGATGAGCATGGCCTGGCGGGGGCATGCTTCAACGCAGCCGGGAAGCTTTCCCTCCTGGAGTCGCTCGTTGCACAAATCGCATTTGTACATGACGCCGTTGCCCATGAAATCCGGCAGGACATGCAGGTAAATGCCGACGCCGGACTGGCGCTGGGGAATTTCCCAGGGACAAACATCCCGGCATTTCGCTCCGCCGAAACACTGGTTTTGCTCGATGACCACCGCGCCGTTTTTCTCTTTGTGGTTGGCGGAAAACGGACAGATGGTCGCACAGGGAGGATTGTCGCAGTGCATGCAGCGGCGGGGAACGTAAATCGTTTTTCCGTCGATCCGGACATCGTGCACGTAAATGAAATTGTAAGGCGTCAGACGGTTGAAGACCTCTTTTTTCTTCGACCAGTCCTCAATGGTCTTGCGCGGCCAGGGTTCGGGAATGTTTTTGGCGACCGGCGGAATTTTGTCTTTGTTGATGGCCCTGCAGGCGCCGACACAGGCCGGCATCGGGCGGTCGGGACATCCGTCGCACAGGCTTAAGTCAATGAGCGTCGCCAGACGCTTCTCATCGGCGGCGCCGGCCGTTTTCGGCCATTTCAGGCCGGCCAGGGCCGCCGCGCCCGCGCCGATCTTTAAAAACGATCTGCGGCTCAAATGGCCATCATGTGTTTTCATGATCCCTCTCCTCCTGTCCGTTTTATACCCTATGGGGGTATAATAGGCGTCCTTGTGTTTTTGTCAAGACTATTTTTGCCGGCTAGCGGACCCAGCGGATTCCGGGCAGCGTTTTCAGTGGATCGGGCAGCGTCAGGAGAAATTCAACGTATCCCGCAAAGCGGCCGTTCTCGTACCAGGGCGCCTGGGAAAGCAGCCATTTTACGCCATGGATTTCAACGGTATAGGCGTGCGATTTTTGCGTCGTGAAGAGGTCCCGGATTTGCTTCTGCGCGTCTTCGGGATGGCAGGCGAGCATGTTTTTGCCGATGAGATCCCTTCCGCCGGATTGCCGGAAGATGAGCGCCGCCCGGTCGTTCATCCAGAGGATGACGCCCTTTGTGTCGCAGGTGATGATGCCGATCGGCAGCTCATCGTACCAGCGGGGAGAGGTCATGGCCATCACCGCCGGCCCCAGGGGCAGACAGAAACACAGATGCCGCACAGATGAACTTCCCGGTTGAGCTTTTCCTGCGACAGCCGCCGGCAGGCGTCGCGGCACTTGCCGGCGTCGTAAAATTCATCGCGGTCGGTGGCGTCGTTCCACAGACGGCCGCTGGCTGCCCCGGCCGGACAGGCCTCCAGACACATGGTGCACTCGCCGCAGCGGCTTTCGGCAATGGGAACGCCCAGTTCGGCAAACCGGTGATTGGTGAGCAGCGTGGCCAGCCGCAGGCGGGGGCCGAAGCGCTCCGATACCAGGAGATCGGTCTTGCCGATCCAGCCCAGTCCGGCGCGGGTTGCGGCCATCTTGTGCGAAAAAGGCATCCGCAGCGTCCGGGCAAAATCCGCCGGCCTGTCGTCTTCCTGGACGGTGGCTTTAATCTCGCGGCAGGAGATGCCGTTTTGTGTCAGGAAGCGGCACATTTTCGCCGTGATCAGGTTGAGCTCGTCGTTGGTGGCGCGGTACAGGTCGTAGTAAACCGGCGTCGGACCCTGTTCGATGCCGTCGATGACCGCATCGTCAAGCTTCTTGCCGATCACCACGGCGTAGCGGTAAGGATAATGTTGTCTGACCAGGTCTTCCAGGTCGGCAAAGCCGATGACATAGTCGTCCGCATTCGGCAGGATATTCATGAGTTCGTTTTGCATGAATCGCTTTCCTCGCGCACGCCGTCCGATGGCGGCAACGGCCTCTGTTTCCTGGAAAGTTTAGCACAGGATTTTCCTTCCCCAAAGGAAATTGTTGGCAGGCGGCGGAAAAAAATCCGTTCGTCCGTTTGCGGGAGCCTTTCCGCAGCGCGCAACCGGTCCTCATTTTGCTTGACACGGGAAACTCTTGACCGCTATGATTTGAAAAATTTTCCCGACACTATTATTTGACCATTAAAGCAAAGGAGGTACCGATCATGAAAAAAATTATTCCCTGGCGTGCCCTGGCGGGCTTTTGCATTCTCGCGCTGGTTGTAACCGGCTGCGCGGGCGGCACGAAAATCACGATGACGCAGGAAAAGTACGCCCCTTCCTTCAAGGCAAACGACTTTGCCCGTTACAAAGGCAAGAAGCTGGTGCTTTCGAGCTTTTTCAATCAGGCCCAGAATACCAAAACCTACAACTATTTCAGCCCGGACAACAAACTGAATTATGAAGGCAACGTGAGCCTCGAAAATTTGTACTGGAACAGCTTTCAGAAGGCTTTCAAGCATGTCGGCGTGATTCTCGTGGACTACACCTATGATGGCAGCCATCCTTACCGCCACGGCTGGTGGTGGGGCGCTCCCGGTCCCGGCGGCTACAAGGCGCCCCGGGGAGTGGCCGAATTTCAGTTTATTCTGCTGTCAATGACCGATCAGGAATTGAAATTCAAGGCGCTTATCTTCAAGGAAGGCGAAACGAAACTGGACAAGGATTTCACGGTGACAATGGCGCCGGCCGCCACCGAAGACAAGGCCGAACTGGAACGGCGCGGCTACCAGCTCATCGATCTGGCCTTTACGACCCTTCTGCGGGACCGCGATTTCCAGCGGGTGTTTTAGACGAAAGGGCGACAGGCTGCCGTCTTTAAGGCTATCGGGTTGAGATGGAAATTCTTTTCTACATTTTGGCTGTCTTGCTGCTGATTGTGGTCTTGCTGCAATTGGTGCAGCTGAGGCGGCGGCCGGTCGATTGGTCGCCGCTGGCTGCAAAGCTGGAGGCGCTTCTGGACGCTCAGGAGAGGACCGACCGCTCTCTGCGCGATGAGATGGGCCGCGCGCGCTCGGAAGCGCGGGCGTCGTCCCAGGAGGAAAGAACCGAACTGGCGCGCACGCTCGCCTCTTTCAGTGATTCCGTCCAGGCGCGCCTGGCCGACAGCGCCAAAATCCAAAACGATCAGCTGGAAAGCTTTTCCCGGCAGCTGGGGCTCCTGACGGCGGCCAATGAAAAGAAGCTGGAAGACATCCGCGGCATCATTGACGAAAAACTCAAACAGATTCAGGAAGACAACGCCCGCCAGCTCGACCGCATGCGGCAGACCGTCGATGAAAAGCTTCAGGGGACGCTCGAGGCGCGCCTGGGAGAATCTTTCCGGCAGGTTTCCGAAAGACTCGAGCAGGTTCACCGGGGGCTGGGCGATATGCGATCGCTGGCCGCCGGCGTGGGCGATTTGAAAAAGGTGCTGACCAACGTCAAATCCCGCGGCACGTGGGGCGAAGTGCAGCTGGGCGCGCTGCTCGAGGAGATCCTTTCACCCGATCAATACTTGAAAAACGTCCGGATCCGGGAGGAGGGCGGCGATTTCGTCGAGTTTGCCATTCGTCTGCCCGGCCAGGGCGATTGTCCCTCCGATGCCGTGCTGATTCCGGTGGACGCGAAATTTCCGGTGGAGGACTACGTCCGGCTCACGGAAGCGCAGGACCGCGGCGACGCTCCGGCCGCGGAAGACGCGGCGCGACAGCTCGACGCAAGCATCAAAAAGGCCGCGAAAGACATTGCGCAGAAATATCTGGCGCCGCCGAAAACCACCGATTTCGGCATCATGTTTCTGCCGTCGGAAGGCCTTTACGCCGAAGTGATCCGCCGTTTTGCGCTGGTGTCGGCCCTGCAGCGCGATTTCCGCATCGTCGTCTCCGGCCCCTCGACGTTTGCCGCCTTTCTCAACAGTCTGCAAATGGGCTTCCGCGCGCTGGCCATCCAGAAGCGCTCCGGCGAAGTCTGGAAGGTTTTAGGCGAGGTGAAGACGGCGTTCAGCCGCTTCGGCGATACGCTCGATTCGGTGCGCAAGAAACTGGATGCGGCCGCGAGCTCCGTCGATGATGCCCAGAAAAAGACGCGGACGCTGGCCGGTAAATTGCGGTCGGTGGAAGCGCTCCCCGAAGCCGGCGCGGCGATTTCCGCTCCGGAGACGGAAACACCATAGAAAGACGGCCGGCCGGTTTCCGCTTTGGCGGCTGTTCCACAGGAGAGAGGCATGGATAAAATCGTCGTTCTTTTTGTCGATGATGAAGATGACTTCCGCGTCCTGTCCATTCTCCATATCCGGCGGCTGCTCAGGGACGCCGAACTCGAATTTGTCGAGGCGCGTCGGCCGCAGGAAGCTCTGGAGCTCATCGCAGGGGGTCTGAAACCGGATCTGATGGTTCTGGATTACGCGATGCCGGCCATGACCGGCGTCGAGCTGATCAAACGCATCGATGAAGAACATCCCGATTTGAAAAACGTTCCCTGCATCCTCATCAGCGGATACAATTTGGAGGAAAACCTCACCGGCGAGCTTGGCAAGCGGTGCGCTTTTTTTGAAAAACGCATCGATGTGAAAACCTTTTACCGGCAAATGTGCGAGGACATTGCCGTCCGGTTTGGTTTGTCCCGCCCCGGCGATCCAAGCCGGCCGACGTAAGCGCGGTTTTTTTTCAATGGCCTGCCGCGCGTTTGGTCTCGGCGCTTTGCGCGGGCGGAAAAACGGGAGAAAAGAATGAAAGCAAAGGTTTTGATCGTTGACGACGACAGCGCCAATTTGTGGTTGCTCAAAAGCCTGGTGGAGGGGCAGGGCTGGGAGGCGCTTGAGGCGGAAAACGGCAAAATCGCGCTCGAGAAGGCGCGCGCGGAAAATCCCGATCTGATTGTCACGGACATTCTGATGCCGGTCATGGACGGCTACACACTGTGCCGCGAAATCAAAGCCGACGAGCGCCTTAAAGACATTCCTTTCGTTTTTTACACGGCCACCTACACCCAGCAAAAAGATGAACGCTTTGCGCTGGATCTGGGAGCGGACCTGTTTCTCGTCAAGCCGCAGGAACCGGAGGCGCTGGGGAGCATCCTGGCGCAACTGCTCGCGCAAAACAAAAAGGTCCGCGGCGGGGCCGAACGCCCGCTGGGCGAAGAAATGGAATTCTTCCGCCGGTACAATGAAATTCTTTTCGGCAAGCTGGAAAAGAAGATGGCGGATCTGGAAGCGGCCAACCGGGATCTGCGGGCGCTGGAGGAAAAGTATCGCCTGAGCTTTGAAAACATCACGGATGTCGTTTTCATTGTCGACGCGAATCTCACCATCGCCAGCATGTCTCCCAGCATCGCGAAAATCCTGGGCCACACGCCGGAGGCTTTTCTGCGCCGTCCGGTTGGCGACCTCAGGCGGATCATGGCGCAGGAATCGTTCGAACGCGCGGCGGCCGACATTTCTTCCGTCCTCGCGGGCCGGTCCGTTCCCATGACGGTTTATACGTTTATCGCCAACGACGGAAGCATCCGCTACGGCGAAGTCAGCTGTTCCCCCGTCCGGCGGGACGAGGCGATCATCGGCATGATTTCCATCGCACGCGACATCACCGAACGCAAGAAGGCGGAGGATGAAATCCGCCGTCTCAACGAAGAGCTCGAACGGCGGGTCCGGGAGCGCACCATGCAGCTCGAGGCGTCCAATGAAGAGCTGAAGACTTTCAGCTATTCGGTTTCCCACGACCTGCGGGCGCCGCTCCGGATCATCGACGGCTTCAGCGAAACGCTGCTGGAAGATTATACAGACAAGCTGGATGATCAGGCGAAGGACTACCTCAACCGGGTGCGCCGCGCCGCTCAGCGGATGGGGCAGTTGATCGAGGATCTGCTGAAACTGTCGCGGGTGACGCGGCTGGAATTCAAGCGCGAAAAAATCGATCTCAGCGCCCTGGTTCGTGCGGCGGCCGATCTGTGCCGGCAGAACCGTCCCCGCCCGGAAATCGCGCTTCGGATTCAGGACGGTGTGACGGCGTGGGGAGACGCCAATCTGCTGCGGATTGCACTGACCAATCTGCTGGAAAACGCCTGGAAGTTTACCGGCCGGAGCGATTGCCCCCGGATTGAATTTGGCATGACCTTCCGGGACGGCGAGCCCGTCTACTGCGTCCGGGACAATGGCGTAGGCTTTGACATGGCCCAGGTCGGGAAACTTTTCGGCGCCTTTCAGCGTCTGCACAGCCCGGAAGATTTTCCCGGCACGGGAATCGGTCTGGCCACGGTCCGCCGGATTGTCGCCCTGCACGGCGGCCGGGTCTGGGCGGAGGGCCAGCCGGCAAAAGGCGCCGCCTTTTACTTTACGCTGCCGCAATAAATCCACGCCCGCCGCAGGGCCGCTTTACTCAGGAACCTCGTCAAAGGCCGACTTCAGGATGGCCGAACAGGTGTCCATCTGTTCCTGCGTGTGATAGGACGATACGGAAAGCCTCAGGCGCGTGCGTTTGCTGGATACGGCCGGGTACGTCACGATGCCGGTGTACAACCCTTTTTCATAAATCCGCCGGCCGACTTCCCGCAGGCGCAGTTCCTCTCCGACAAAAACAGGCACCACCTGGGATTGCGTGTCTCCGATATCGAGGCCGGCGTCTGTAAGCGCTTTATGCATGTAGCGGACATTGTCCCAGAGTTTTTCCCGCTGGCTTTTGTCGCGGTCGTAAATCTCCAGGATTTTGAGGATGCCCGCCGCCGTGTGCGGCGCCATCGCGCAGGAGAAAATATACGAACGGGCGGAAAAACGCAGATAATTGATCAGCTTTTCGTCGCCCGCGGCAAAACCGCCGATGGCGCCGAAGGACTTGCTGAAGGTGCCGATGCTGATGTCCATGGCGTCTTCCACGCCGAAATGCTCGGCCACACCGCGGCCGTGTTCGCCGAAAATCAGTGTCGCGTGCGCCTCGTCGATCAGAATTTTAACCCCGTATTTCCGGCAGAGCGCGACGATCTCGGGCAGTCTGGCCAGGTCGCCGTCCATGCTGTAGACGCCCTCCACGCAGACGATGGCCCGCCGGGTGTTCAGGCTTTTGAGGACCCGCTCCAGATGGCGCGGACTGTTGTGGCTGAAGACTTTGATCTCCGCGCCGGCCAGCTTCGCTCCGTCGTAAATGGAGGCGTGGGCCAGGATGTCCAGAACCGCGACGTCGCCCGGCTTGAGCAGACCGGACAGGACGCCCACGTTGGCGCTGTAGCCGGTGGGAAATACCAGCGCGGCTTCCTTGTTTTTAAAAGCCGCGATTTTTTTCTCCAGCCTTTCGGTGACGTCGTAGTAGCCGCTGAAAAGCGGCGCGGACGCGGCGCCCGTTCCGTATTTGGCCAGCGTGTCCTGAACTTCGCGGATCACCTCGGGATAAACGGAATATCCCAGATAATTGTAGGATGAAAAATTAAGATACGGCCGGACGCTTTTCGTGTAGCGGTCGTAGGCCTGCACCTGGGCAGTGGGCGCGGTGGCCAGCGGATTGAGATAAATGTAGTGCTTCTGCCGGATGCCGTCCTGGAAAAATTCCCAGAAGTAGTTTTTTACGTCAAAGAGGTCGTCGCCCTGAAATTCGATGATTTCCTGGTGAATACGCTGTTTCGCTTTTTCGTCCGTGTTTTTTTGAGTTTCCATGCGTCTTTTATTTCGTTTTCTCTTACCATGAAAAAACGAGATCCACCTCTACCTGATCATTGGTTTTGTATCTGCCGAACAGGGACTGCTCGGGTCCCCAGAAACCGACGGCCGTCACGCCGACCTTCCAGTAGTCGGAAAGCACGTACGAGACGTTGCCCCGGGCCATGACGCCGCCGTGCTCGGGATTGTAGGCGGCGTTGAGATTGGTGATGATCCGCTGATTGAGAAAACCGTTTCTCAGGTTGGCCCAGAAGATCGTTTCAAACTTCTGCTGGTAGAGCGAATCGGGCCGGTCCAGGATCACGGTTTGCTGGGCCTGCATGGTGAGCAGACAGTCCTCGAAGACGCGGTAATCGGCGCCGATGCCGTAGTCCAGTGAATCGCTCTTATGCTCGTTGGGGGCGAGCGGATAAACGCCGAACGCGGGAACGGCCGGATAGCCCCAGCGCTCGAGATTGGTGTTGAAGTAGCGTCCGACCGCGTAAGCCGCTTCGGCGCGCAGGCTCCAGGGGCCTTTGACGAACGCCGCATCGAGACCGAAGGACGACATTTTGTGGAAATCGGCCACCGCGCCCGGCTCGACGGCGACCTGGCCGGCCACCGGCGCGATAATGAGCCGGGTGGCCTTCAGCACCGGCCGCGGATCGTAGCCGTGAAACAGGTTGACGCTCCAGTCGACAACGCCTGTTTTCGAAAGACGCAGGCCGCCTGCGCCCGAAGCCAGATTGCGCGACGGAATGTCGGCGTCGCTGGTGAGAAAATTGACCGGCAGGTTGTTGAACCGGCTGACCATCTGATTGAGGGGCGACCAGCGTTCGGTGGAAAGCGGCAGGCGATACGGGATGAAGACGGGAACCCAGACCGCGTCGAGGCTCCAGGTGTCATGGCTGAGGCGTGTCGAAAGCGACGGAACGCCGATCTTGCGGTCTTCCAGCGGCTTCCTCAAAAACTGGGAATAGTCCCAGGGGTTGAGCAGATCGTTGACGGGATACTCGTCAAGCCTGCCCCAGGCGAAGCGCTGGATGCCCGCGCGGACTTCCAGCCAGTCGGTGGAGTAAGAGCCGTAGAGTTCCTTGAATTCCAGAAACGGCGTGGTGCTCTGATAGACCCGATCGCCGAACTTGAGGGTGGAATGGTCTTCCACCGGCAGAGTGACGCTTCCGTCCCAACCGCCTTCGAGCCACATGTGGAAACGCAGGGGAGACGGTTTGGTGTCGACCTTGAGCTGCCCCAGGAGGCTCGGGTATTCCATCACGCTTTCACTGTGCAGCGGAACGACGCCCCGCAAATGAAGTTTCCCCGAAACGTTCAGAAAGTCTTCCGCGTAACTTCCGGAAGCCCAGCAAAACAGCACAACGGCGGCCAACCATAGTTTTTTCATGTTTGTCTCTCCTTAAAACTGTTGTGGCGATCGCAGGCAGCCGCGGCTATCTGCCCCCCCGCTCCAGCGCCCGCTGGGTGAAAAGCTCATCGGGGAAACTGGTTCGGTAGCTGACTTTGTTGACGGTCACCACCGTCCGATGTCCGGATTTGACGTTTTGCATCTCCAGCGTAAAGGGCGTCGGAAGTCCGTCCACCAGGCGAATGTCGCGGAAAGCCCCCAGACGGTACAATTCCTTTTCCCGGTAAAACTCGACTTTGGCGGTTATCCAGAGGTTTTTGACCACCCAGGTGATGTATTTTGAATATTTACGGGGAATCTTCGGCGAAACTTCCACCACGTAGCAGGGCCTGTCGTCGACGGTTTCCTCCCGAAGCACCTTGAAGGCATAGTCGTCGAGATTCGGCGGCCCGCTGAAGTCGTCGTAGGAAAAGTCGGAGCCGAAGAAGGAATCGTCCTGGGCGGATGTGGGAATGCGCCGGATCCGCTTGAATTCGGGAAAATACGCCCAGAGGCTTCGGTCGGAAAACGTGCGGGCATGCGCCAGAAAGCCGACGTTTTTCAAATCCGCGGGCGAGTTGAAGATCAAAAGAACCTTGTAGGCTTCGGGAGCCGCGTTTTTGCTGTACTGCGTGAGCGTGCGGATGCGTTTGCCGCCGCCCCGGTCGTAAAGCACCATCGTGGCTTCCGTTTTCTGGTTGAGCATGCGCAGGCGCACCTCGTGCATTTTTTCGAAGATTTCTCGCCCGCTCATGGCGTCGGCCAAGGCCGGAACGAGCAGAAACGCCGCAAGCAGTAAAAGGAGAATCCGTTTGTCGGTCATCGGGCAGAACCCCTCCGGGATGAATTTTTTACGGCTTTTCCCGCGGGAGGAATTCCGGCCGGGGCGGCAAGCCCGGCCAAAAAGGCCCGACGGTATGTTGTTTTGCGTGTAGTGGATTAAAAACATCTTGTCCAGCCTTTTTCGTCTTTTGTCATGATAATCCGGCGTGGTCAGAACGCAGGGTTTACGTTCGGTTCCCCGGCCGGATGGTTGAGCGTTCTCGTTTTGCCCGGGAAATATAGAAGAGTTGGCCGGAGCTGTCAATTATCTTCTTGACAGGCTTGCCGGCGCTTTTTATACCGATGGCCAAAAGGACGGCGTTCTTGCGTATGAAAAGAATTCTGCTTACCGGCGCGACCGGTTTTATCGGCCGTTTTCTCGTGGAGGAAGCCCTGCGGCGCGGCTACGACCTGGTGGCCGCCGTCCGGCAAACCAGCCAAACCGGCTATCTGGACGCCCGGAACATTCCCGTCGTGACCTGCGACTTTTCATCGGCGTCCCGCCTGCGCGATCAACTGTGTTTTCTGCCCCGCTGCGATTACGTCATTCACAATGCGGGCCTGACGAAATCGCTTTCTCCCGAAGAATATTTTGAAGTCAACGCCGAAAATACGCGCCGGCTCGCGGAGGCCCTGCTGCAAACCGGCCGGATACCGGAGAAGTTTCTGCTGATGAGCAGCCTGGCCGCGTTCGGTCCCGGCGATCCGTCCGGCGGCCCCGTTTTGCGCACGACAACGCCCGGGCCCGTGACGGCTTACGGGAAAAGCAAGCTGGCCGCCGAAAAAATTCTCGCGGAAAAAGGCCTGCCGTATGTGATCATCCGTCCCACCGCGGTTTACGGGCCCGGTGAAAGGGACATCTTCGAAGCGATCAAACTGATCCGCCGCGGCGTGGCCCTGCAGGCGGGAAGAAAAAATCAGCGCCTCACGTTTATGTACGTCAAAGACCTGGTCCGCCTGGTTTTCGCCGCGCT
Source organism: Syntrophaceae bacterium UBA1411 (assembly GCA_002304995.1). Lineage (GTDB taxonomy): Bacteria > Desulfobacterota > Syntrophia > Syntrophales > Smithellaceae > UBA8904. Next base: position 37,747 of record DBPV01000004.1, on the reverse strand, counting down.
GGAGTCGCCGCACGTCAATCGGGCCTATTTCGCCGCCGACGGCCACCTGTACGGCAGCCGCGATCTGGGGCGAATTGTCGCCGGGTGTCTGGGCGGGAAAGCAGCGCATGTGGCCCTGCCCGTGTGGCTGGTCCGGATCATCGCCGCCGCTGCGGAACCGGCCTGCCGGATTTTGCAAAAGCCTCCCGTTTTGAACCGGGAAAAGGTCAATGAACTGGTAGCCGGCAACTGGAACTGCGATGTCGAGCCGCTCCGCGCGGAGCTGAATTTCCGCTCCGAATACGATCTGGCCCGCGGGATGGAAGAAACGATCGACTGGTACCGCAAGGAAAAGTGGCTTCGGTAAAACGGCCCGGCCTCATCCCGGCGCCGGCCCGAAAAAAAGGGTCGGACGAAACGGCGTACCCGGTCAGGCCTGTGCCAGCGGATCGGGAAGATTTTGCGGTCTCTCCATCAGGGGAGCGGGATTTTCCAGGAGATCGACATACAGCGCAATGCCTTTGAAAAAATGCACTCCGGTTGTCACCCGGTGATCGAGGCTGAAAGCGAGGTCCATGACCTCTTCGATCCGGAGGTTGCCCTCTTCGCTCACCGCCGGCTCCTTTTTCTTTTTGCCGATCACCAGAAAAAATGAAACGTTTCCCCATTCAAACAGAGGATGGTAGACCGCATCCAGGTTGATGCTGGCCAGATGGGATAAAAAGCCGCTGGCAAACATGGCGTCGCCGCGGATGTAGGAGGCGGGCAGAAGCCCGAAATAGTCGAGGATGTGTCCGAAGCGGACCAGAGACCGGATCAGAAACCGCGGCATGACCGTCAGAAGATTGGAGAAGCTCTCATCGTGGGATGATTTGCTCTCTCGGGTGGACGAAACGGCGGCCGCCACCTGCCGAGCGACGGTTTCAATCGTGGAGAACGGATCAAACGTGAGCTTGAGGGTGGTTTCCGAGCCCCGCTCCGATTTTTCCCGCTTGACGACAAAGGAGATGTCGATGGCGCGCCGCTGATAAATGCGCCGGCCGGCGACAAAGCGGTTCAGGTCCGGACGAAGCGCAAACAGGCGGACGCTGGCCGCCAGGATAACGTGAAACAGGGTCAGCTTTTCTTCCCGCCCGGCGTTTGCCCGCTCCAGCCAGGCCAGCGTGTTGCCGAGCCGGATCCGCTGCGTGGCATAGAGCGTGGATTCTCCGCGGGTGGGCATGAGGTAGGGCCACATTTTGCGGAAGCCGGATATTTTGGTGAGCAGAACGCCGTCGGCGCGGTCGCGAAAACCCATGGGAATTCTCCTTGTCGTTGTTTCCTGCGCCGGGAGGTATAAGAAAGAACCCCGGAGCTGTCAATGAAAAATGTCGACGGCGGCGACTGCTTCCGATACAGGGCGGCGCCGGCGCAGATTTCCGGCAGGACGTTCCCGGATCTCAAAACCATTTACGTCCGGGGTGCTTTTCCTTTTGCGGCCGCGGCGGCGGGGCAGCCGTTTTCTCCTTCTCTTCCGCAGCGGCAGATATCAAGCTCGCGGGTGGGGATCAGTCCCAAGTCGGCGATCATCTCATGGTCGAGCCGGCTGTCGCGGCCGGTGGTGGTCAGGTAATTGCCCGTCATCAGCGAATTGGCGCCCGCGATAATGCCCAGCGGCAGGAGCTGGCGCAGGGTTTTTTCCTTTCCGCCGCACAGTTTGATGTCCTTGTCCGGCAGCATGAAACGGTAAACGGCCAGCGTCATGAGAACTTCCAGAGGCGGCAGAAGCGGCATGTGCGCAAGCGGCGTTCCCTTGATCGGATGAAGCAGATTGACCGGAACGGAATCGACGCCGAGTCCGGCCAGTGTCGCGGCCAGCTCGATGCGGTGCGTGATCCCTTCGCCCATGCCGAAGAGCGCGCCGGAACAGACCGAAAGCCCCGCCTCCTTCGCGGCGCGGACGGTGGCGAGGTTTTCTTCGTAGTCGTGGGTGGTGCAGATGTTTTTAAAAAAACTACGGGCCGTTTCGAGATTGTGGTGATAGCGGAAAAGCCCCGCGTTTTTGAGTTCGCGGGCCCGAATCGTGTCGATCATCCCCAGCGATGCGCAGGGACGGATGCCGATGCGGTTCATGCCGTCGACGGCCTTGAAGATTTCCTTCCACTCTTTCTGTGACGCGATGCGTCTGCCGCTGGTGACGATGCTGAAAAATTCCGCTCCGTCCCTGCGGGCCGAAAGCGCAGCGGCGACGATTTCCCGGGCGCTTTTGAGCGGGTAGATCGGAACTTCTGCGGCGTGGCGCGACGACTGGGCGCAAAAGGCGCAGTCTTCGGAGCATTTGCCGGATTTGGCGTTGGCGATGCCGCAGAGTATGATGGCCTTGCCCTTGAAGTGTTCGCGGATTTCACTGGCCGCGGCAAGGACGCGGTAAGGGGAATGGGTTCCTTCGATGAACAGCTCCAGCGCTTCGGAAGGTCCGATGCCCTTTTTCCGGATGGCTTTGTTCTTCAATCTCTCGATCATCGCATGTATCCTTGTCGAGAGTGCATAGACGAAAAAAACCGGTCCGTCAAATCATAAATGATAATCTCCGGCCGCTTCCGGCTGATAGAGGATGCCGTCCACCCGAAGTTTGCGGACGCCGGACGGCATGCGCCATTCGACGATGTCGTCCGTGCGGTATCCCAGAAGCGCCATACCCAGGGGCGCCAGAATGGACAGCTTGTTTTCGCTGATGTTGGCCGCGGACGGAAACACAAGGGTATAAGTCGTCTTTTCGCCGGATTCGATGTCCGTGACGCTGACTTTGGAGTTCATCGTGATGACGTCGCGCGGTATATTCTGCGGCTCGACCAGCGTGGCGCGGTAAAGCTCCTTTTCCAGAAGGTCGAGGTCTATTTTAACGGCTTTGGGTGTGGCCCGCAGGCCGTCGATGAGCTCCAGCAGGCGGTCCATGTCAAATTTTGTGATGTGTATTGTACGTTCTGCCATAATAATCAATCCTCCATTCGACTTTTTAAGAAGAGGGGTTTACCGACGACGGACGTGAAAAAAAATGAACGGACCGCAATGACGGGCGGCCCACAGAGAAAACCTTTTGATTGTCACTATAGGCAAATAATGCGCTTCTGTCAATGTAATAAAAAGCGGAGCCCGGAGCCGATGACGGCCGGCTGCCTTAATTCAGGAAGGGCGACGGGTCGGTTTGCAGCGCCAGGGCGCCGCCGATGCCGCGGTTTTTCGCATCGCGCGCCTCATAGAAGACGGCCTGCGCCAGAGTCCGGTCGAGATGCGCGGCTGTTGCCTGAAACGCCGCCAGAAACCGCTGCGGCACGGGATCGCCCGCGGCCATTTTGAAGCGGACCGGGTTGACCGGCCTGGCATCGTGGCGCACTTCGTAGTGCAGGTGCGGGCCGCTTGCCAGTCCGGTGGCGCCGACGTATCCCACCAGGTCCCCCTGGCCGATGGTTTTCCCGGCGCGGATGCCCGCGGCGAAACGTGAAAGATGGCCGTAGTAAGTCGTCAGGCCGCCGCGGTGCGCGAGGACGACCAGTTTGCCGTACCCGCCCCGGCGTCCGGCAAAGGTGACCCGGCCGTCGGCCGTTGCCGAGACCGGCGTTCCCTGCGGGGCGACGTAGTCGATGCCGTGGTGGGGGCGGCGCACCTTTAAGATCGGATGCCGGCGCGAACGGGAAAAAGCCGAACTGATTCTGCGGAAACTGAGCGGCGCTTTAAGAAAGGCTTTCCTGAGCGATTTTCCGCCGGCGTCGAAATAATCCGGGCGGCCGTTTTGTTCAAAGCGGTAAGCGACATGTTTTTTGTTGTCGTTGAGAAATTCGACGGCGAGGATTTTCCCGTATTTCCTGAATTTTCCCTGCAGGTACAGGCCTTCCACGATGACCTTGAACGAATCGCCTTCCCGGAGATCGGTGTTGAAATCAATGTCCCACGCCAGAATTTCCGACACCGCGACGGCCAGCGCAATGTCCTCCTGTGCGGAGCCCAGCGCCCCGACGAGACTGCCGTTGATATCGCCGCCGACGGTGAGAAGGCGCGACTCGTAGGGAATTTCGTATTTGCGGGCCTGGAAGCCCCCGGCGCCGCGTTCGATGGTGAGGAAGGTATTTTCCGTAATGCCGTAAGTGAAGGAACGGATGCTTTTCCCGGCGTCAACCGAGAAGCGGTAGGGCTGACCCGGATAGACCTCTTTCAGACGGTGCACCTCTGCCGCCGCCTGTCTCATGGCAAACAGGTCATCAAGGTTTAAGGCATGTTTTTGAAAGACCGAGTAGAGGGTTTCTCCCGGTTCGATGGCGCCGGCGATGGAAGTGAAGGAAGGCGGCTCGTGAGTCACCTGTCCCGGCCGGCCGGCAGGCCAGGAGGAAAAAAAGTACAGGGCGGCAAAGATGCCCAGCAAAGAAACGATCAACAGCGCGCAGCCGGTTTTTTTACCAATCAAACCGTGTCCTCCTTGACGTTAATTTTTTTGCCGACGTTTTTACCTACTGATCGCTGCCGCGTCTGTCAAGAAAAAAAGGCTTTGCCGGACGGGCGTTTTTTGATATGGCGGCGGTGAATCACAGACAGGGCCGTCGGGAACTAAGTGTTTGTTTTGCGGCTGAAAAAGAATGAAAGACAGGGCCGGCTTCCGGTAAAAAGTTGAGAATATGAGCTTTATATATTTGCTCCTTGTTGTGCTCGGAATCACATCCGTCGCCTATCTGGCGAAGCTTTCCGCGAAAGACGGCGTGTCATCCCTGGACCTGACCTTTGTCATGTTTGCGGCAGCCGGAGTTCTGGGGTATTTTTTCACGCTGGTGAATCATGTGGAGACGGCAAGTTATACTCTTGAATTATGCTCGATCTCCGCAATGGCCGGAATCGGCGGCGGGCTGGCCGTTTTTGTTTTCAATAAATCGGTACGGATCGGTCATTTTGGTTACTCCAATGCCATTTATCGATCATCGTTTCTCATTCCCGTTATTTTCAGCGTTGCATTTTTCGGGGCGACGCTGAATTTCGTAACCGTTGCCGGAATCCTCTGCATCCTGACGTCCATCCTGCTGGTTTCCTGGTCCAACGATACCTTTGCCGCGGACAGGACGCCCGGCAATCTGCTGTGGTTTTTCATGATCATCGGCGCTTTTGCCCTGAGCGGTCTTCCCAGAATCGGGCAGCTTTTAATAAGTCATCAAAACCTCAATTCATTTGCCTACCTCTTTATGTCCTATGCCGTCGGTTTTATCCTGCTTCTGGTTCTCTTCGCGATGCGCAGGAAACGATTGAAAGCGCGGGCTTTGGTGTATGGAATCCTTGCGGCTTTTGCCAGTTATGTCGGCGTGTATTGCACCCTGGAAGCGCTGAAACTGATGCCGGCGGCGGTTGTGTTTCCCATTACGCTCAGCGCCCCGATCATGCTGGGCATGTTCATTTCGTTCGTCTCCCGGGAAAAAATCAGACCGGCCGGCTGGATCGGCGTTTTGATCGGCATTTGCGGAATAACGATGCTTGCTCTTCAAACATATACGAAATAATCGACCCAAGAACGACAGCCCAAGAACGACAGCTTGACAATTTGCAGCTTGACATTAAGATAAGATACAATGAAAAAGGGTTTGTATTGCAAACCGTCTGCCGGAATTTTGAACAAAGGTGGAGGAGGGGAAAAATAGATGAAAAGAGTTTTGCTGTTTGTTGTAACCAACATCGCCGTGATCCTGGTGTTGAGCATCGTGGTGAAGATCGTCGGCGCGGACCAGTTTCTCTACGCCAACGGCATCAACTATGTGAGCCTGCTCATCTTTGCCGCTATCTTCGGCTTCGGCGGTTCGTTCATATCGCTCGCGATTTCCAAATGGATGGCCAAGTGGAGCACCGGCGCCCAAGTGATCGTACAGCCCCGGTCGGAGGCGGAAATCTGGCTTGTCAACACGGTCAAGAAGCAGGCGTCGATGGCCGGGATTGGCATGCCGGAAGTTGCGGTTTTTGAATCGGATTCGCCAAACGCCTTCGCCACCGGCATGAACAGGAACAGCGCGCTCGTCGCGGTGAGCACCGGGCTTCTGCACACCATGACCCGCAACGAAGTCGAAGCGGTTCTGGGCCACGAAATCAGCCATGTCGCCAACGGCGACATGATCACCCTCAGCCTCATTCAGGGCGTCGTCAACACCTTCGTCATTTTCATTTCCCGGGTTGTCGGCTATTTTGTGGACCGCGTGGTGCTCAAAAACGAAGAGGGCCACGGCATCGGCTTTTTCATCACCACGATTGTCGCCCAGATCGTCTTCGGCATCCTGGCCAGCGTCATCGTCATGTGGTTCAGCCGCCAGCGCGAGTACCGGGCGGACGAAGGCGGCGCCAAGCTTGCCGGCGCGGGCAACATGATTGCCGCGCTGGAGAGCCTTGGGCGAAGCGCGCATGAACCCCTGCCGGATCAGATGAAGGCTTTCGGCATCAGCGGCAAACCGTCGACCGGCGGGCTGAAGCTTCTGTTCATGACCCATCCTCCGCTCGAGGACCGTATCGCGGCGCTGAAGCGCCTGTCCGGCAGGGCGGCGTAAGCCGGCCCTGATGCGCGGCGCTTTAAGGAATTGATGAAGAGGGGACCGAGGGGTTCCCTCTTTTTTTATGGCCGGCGGCCGCCTCGTCTTGTCCCCGGGCGGGAAAGAAAACATTGACAGTAAAATATGAATAGATTAATGCATTACGCGTTTAGTGTGCAGTATTACGCAATACGATTTGGCCAGGCTGAAAAATAACCTCCGGTTTACCGCAGTAAAAAGCCGCCGGGGAAAAATCATCCGGCATTCCCCAAAGGTTTGTCCATGGTCGACACCGGCTCCCACTGTCTGCAAGCATGCGCCCGCGCCCTTTTCCCCTTTCCGGCCGGAAAATCCGGCGATGCAAAACCCTGGGAAAATTCTCCCCTTTACCGACTGAACACCGGCTCCCGCTGCGACGCGAAACGCCGGACAGAGAGGCGGCTGCGGGTCCGCAGCGCCTCAAAAAGGATCGCAGCTGCGAGTCCATCAGGATATTGTATCGGTATCCGGGACGTTAAATGAAAGGAGAAGCGGTATGAGAAGCAAAGAGCAATACATTGAAGGTCTCTCCAGGATGAAACGGAACCTTTACTTTGACGGCCGGCTGATCGACCGGACCGATGAACTGCAGATGGACTGCCTCAACACCATCGGCACGACGTTCGACGAGGCCGCCAAGCCCGAAAACCAGGATCTCTGTACGGCGATTTCCCACCTGACGGGCCGGCGGATCAACCGCTTCACGCATGTCCACCAGAACACGGACGACCTGCACAAAAAACAGGACATGACGCGGATGCTCTGCCAGAAAGTGGGCGGCTGCATCCAGCGCTGCATGGGGATCGACGGAACGAACGCCATCTACAACGTTTCCTATGAGGCGGACAAGCAAAACAACGGCGCAACAGAGTATCACGAAAACTTCAAGAAGTGGCTCGCCCGCTTCCAGACGGAGGACCTGGTCGGCTGCTGCGCCCAGACCGATGTGAAGGGCGACCGGATGCTCCGCCCCGCCGAACAGCCGAACCCGTCGGCCTATGTCCGGATCAAGGAGCGCCGCAAGGACGGGATCGTGGTGGAAGGCTGCAAACTGCACATTTCGGAAGCCTCCGTTGCGGACGAGGTGCTGGTGCTGCCGACGCGGGCGCTGCGCAAGGAGGACAAGGACTACGCGGTGGCGTTTGCCGTTCCCGGCGACTGGGACGGCATGAAGCAGGTCGTGACCATCCATAATGCGCGTCTCCGCGAGCATTATCCCCGGGGCTTCACCATGGGCGCGACGGATTCCTACCTGATCTTCGACAACTGCTTCGTTCCCTGGGAGCGGGTTTTCCTGGCCGGAGAAAACCTGCACGGCGGGGCCTGCGCGCTTTTGTTCGCCTTGTTCCACCGCCATTCCTATTCGGGCTGCAAGCCGGCCATCGGCGACGTGATTCTGGGAATCGCCGCGCTGGCCGCGGAAGTCAACAACATCCACAAGACCGAACACGTGCGCGCCAAACTCGCGGAAATCATCATGACTTCCGAGTTGGGCTATGCCGCCGGCTATACGGCCTCCGACCTGGGCCGCCCCGAGCTTTACGTACCGGGCCTGGGGTTCGTGCCTTACGGTCCGGGATCCTATATTCCCCATTCGATTTACGCCAACGTGGGCCGCTGCCTCACCGGCGAGGCCGTTTATCATGAATCGGAAATTCTGTGCGACATTTCGGGCGGTGTTACGGCGACGTTCCCCCATGAAAAGGATTTTGCCAATCCGGAAACGGGCGAGCTGCTTTTGAAGTACACGAAGCGCAATCCGAACATCCCGGCGGAAGACCAGGCGCAGTTCTGGCGGTTCCTGGGCGATATCCTGTGTTCGGCCTCCGGCGGCATCATGAACGTGGGCAACTACCACGGCGGCGGTTCGCCCATCATGGAGCAGATCGCCATCACCACCCAGTACGATATCGAATCCCGCAAAAAGCTGGTGAAGTACATCGCCGGCATGAGCGGCGGCGACCGCGAGGCTTTAAGCCCCGTCGCGAAGAAGAACGGCAGATAAACGACGACTCCGGCCCCCAGGCAGGGGCCGGAATAGCGGACGCTGTGGAGTTTGAAAAAACTGACCTAACGAAAGGAATGAAAACGATGAAGGAATGTGTGGTGGTTGACGGTGTAAGAAGCGCGAATGTACGGGCCCACAAGGATAAAGGCTGGTTTCGGCATGTCCGGCCGGATCAGGTGCTGATTGAAGTCTACAAAGCCCTGTTCAAACGCAATCCTAAGGTAAAGCCCGAAGAGGTTGAAGCGGTTTTCTGCGGATCGGCCAATCAGGCCGGCATGCAGAACGACATTGCCCGGATTGCCTGGCTGGCCGGAGGATTTCCGGAATGCGTGGCGAGCAATGGAATCAACCAGCAGTGTCCGTCGGGCATGTCGGCCACGGAGCACGCGGCCCGGGCCATCATGTGCGGCGAGGGCGACATCTACATCGCTTCCGGCGTCGAAGACATGGAGAAAGTTCCCATGATGTTCGCCATGGACATTACGCCGAAACTTCTCGATCGCTACAATATGATGGATCTTCCGATGGGCAACACGGCAGAGAAGGTGGCCGAGTTGTGGAAAGTCAGCCGCAGGGACGCCGAAGTGATGGCGTACTGGAGCAACAAGAAGGCAGCGGCGGCCCGTGATGCCGGGAAGTTTGACAACGAAATTGTTCCCATCGAAGGAGAGCAGGAAGACGGAACGAAGTTCATGGTGAAAACGGATCAGTGGATCCGCGACAACGTGTCGCTCGAAGAGATGGCTACAATGAAAACGCCCTTCAAGGAAGGCGGCGTGGTGTCGGCGGCCGTGTCTTCGCCGCTTACGGCGGGCGCTGCGGCGCTCCTGCTCATGAGCCGGGACAAGGCCGATGAACTCGGACTTTCCTATCATATCAAATACGCCGGAGGCGCGATGGCGGGATGCGATCCGACCGTCATGGGCGTCGGTCCCATCTATGCTGCGCAGAAACTTCTGAAGCGCACCGGTTTGACCGTGAAGGACATCGGCGTCTGGGAACTCAATGAAGCTTTCGGCAGCCAGGCTCTGGCCTGCCTGCGCGAGCTGGGCATTGCGCAAAACGCGCCTTTTGACAACGTGAACGTCTGGGGCGGGGCGCTGGCGCTGGGGCATCCTCTGGGCGAATCGGGCTGCCGCATCATCGTCACGCTCAACAACATCATGAAGACGGATTTCAAGGACGCCAAATACGGCGTCGCCATGCTCTGCGGCGGTTTCGGCAACGGCAACGCGTCTCTGTGGCAGAGAGTCGATCAATAAGCGGCCTTTTCGGGCGGAGAAATCCGGATTGACGAATCGATCGTGGCTGGTGCACATCTCCAGCCACGGTGCATTTTACCACAGGAGGTTTTTATCGTGATGACCAACAGGAGAGACGGGCGGCTGGAAGGCAAGTCAGCCGTGATCACCGGGGCGGCCGACGGCATCGGCCGGGCTGCGGCGGTGCTTTTCGCCCGCGAGGGCGCAAAACTGGTTCTGGCCGATATCCATGAAAAGGGCCTTGCGGAAACGATTAAGCTGGTCCAAGAGGAAACGGCCGATGTCGTAGGCCGGCGGACGGACGTGTCGCAGGAAAGCGACGTTGCCGAACTGATCCGTCTGGTCGTTGCGACCTACGGCCGGATCGATATTCTGTGCAACAACGCCGGCATCACGGGACAGTTTCTGGGACTGGAGCAGGAATCGGGTGAAGACTGGCAGCAGGTTTACGCCGTGAATGTCCTGGGCGCGGTTTATGCGATCAAGCACGCCGCCCCGCACATGCGGGCGCAAAACGCGGGCGCCGTCGTCAACACGGCTTCGGTCGCGGGCATCCGCGCCGGCGCGGGCCTCAACGCCTACAGCGCAAGCAAGGCGGCCGTGATCAATTTCACCAAAACGGCGGCCTGCGACCTGGGCGGCTACAACATCCGGGTGAATGCCGTCTGTCCGGGGCTGATCGAAACGGGGATGACCCGTCCGATCTTCGATCTGGCGCGGGATAGAGGCAAGGTGGACAAACTCGGCAGCCGCTGTGAACTGCGGCGCTACGGCCGGCCGGAAGAAGTGGCCCGGGCGATCTGCTTTCTGGCCAGCGACGAGGCAAGCTATATCACCGGGCAGGCTCTGCCGGTGGATGGCGGCAACACGGCGTCGCTGAACCTGCCGGGCATGAAAGTCTGACGGACGCGGCAATCCTCCGCCGCGGGGCGTCCGGGAAATCCGCTGACAGCCCCGCCGGCGCAGGGTTGCGGTTGACAGCGTCCGCGGTTTTGTATAAACTTCGGCCCAGCGTTGGAAATACCTTCCTTCCTTAAAAACAATCCCCCAGAGCGCTCAGGGAAAGAGCCGCACGTCGCCAGGGACTGCGACTGACCGGATGGTGTGTAATGATGTCTGAACCAATCGGCCGGATTCTGATCCGGAAAAAGATCATCTCGGAAGCTGATCTGAAGGCGGCCATGGAGCGGCAGCAACAGGAGCCCGGAAAATATCTGGGGCAGATCCTCTGCGAAATGGGGTTTCCCCAGTCCCGGATTGTGAGGGCGATTTTCAGCAACAACAAAAGAAAGCGGATCGGCGAGATTCTGGTCGACCGCGGCGCGCTGGCGCAGGAGACGCTCGACGAATACCTGCTGGAACAGCAGGCGCTGAAGAAGAAAGGCGTCTACGTTCCGCTGGGAACGCTGCTCGTGCAGAGGAAGATCGTGAGCGGTGAAAATTATCTCAGCGCCCTTTCGGCCCACTTCAGCATGCCCGTCGTTTCGCTGGTCGATTGCCGGGCATCCGCCGCGCTGCAGCGGCAAATCGGCGAAGCGTTTGCGGCCAGAAACCGCATCGTCGTTTTGAAAAGCAGTCCCCGGCAGTTGACCGTGGCGGTGGCCCAACCGGACCCGGTGGTCTTTGAACAGCTGGAAAAGGCGATGCCGCGCGATAAATCCATTTTGTTCTGCCTGGCTCCGCCCGGAGAAATCGAAAGCTGCCTGGACCAGGTTTACGATCCTTTCCGCAAAAACAACATCCTGGACTGACGCCTCCGGGCCGGCCGGAAGGCGGCGCGGTCCGCCCCTAAACGTGGTTGCGCAGCTGCAGTTCCAGCGGGTGCGGATTCAGGTACACCTGTCCCTTCAGATAAGGCTCATCGTACTTGCGCACATAGTGGCCGAGCAAGGTGAGGGGAACAATGAGGGGAACCAGGCCCCGGGCATAGCGCTCGAAGATTTCGAGAAGCTCCTGTTTTTCGTCGGCGGTCAGCTGCTGCCTGAAGTAGCCCATCATGTGCATGAGCACGTTGACATTCTTTTTCGGCGTGGTTTTCAGCTTCAGCGCTTCCATGAGCAGCGCCTCGTATTGCGCCATCAGATCCCGCACGGGGATGCCTTTTTGTCCGGCGACCAGCTTTCCCATGGCCTGATAGGGTTTGGCGCCGTGCGCCAGAATAAGCAGCTTGTGCCGGGTGTGAAAGTCCACCAGCGCGCCCCGGGGGGACCTGGCCCCGCGGACGCCGCGCCAGCGCATGAGCGCAAAAATCCTTTCGATGAAATTTTCGCGAAGCTCGGGGTCGTGCAACCGCCCTTCCTCTTCCACCGGAATCAGCGGAAAGGCGTCCATGAACATCCGCGCAAAGATGCCCACGCCGGTTCGCGCGGGCATGCCGCGGTCGTCATAGACCTTCACCCGCTCCATGCCGCTCGACGGTGAGTCGCTTTTGAAAATGAAGCCGCAGAGGTCTTCGGACGCGAGTTTTGCGATGCGGTTTTTCGCCCAGGAAACCATCATGTCCGTTTTGTCGATGCGGCTGGCGCGGGTGACGAGCCGGGGCGCGTCCGGTTTGCCTTCGAGCCGCATGGCTTCGCGGGGAATGCCCATTCCGCATTCGGTCTCCGGACAGACAGGCACGTAGTTCACGTACCGCCCCAGCGTGTCGCGCAGGAAACGGTCGAGCTTGTGCCCTCCGTCATAACGGACGTTTTCTCCCAGAAGACAGGTGCTGATGCCGAGCCTGATTTTTTCCATGATGCCTCCTTGTCAGGGCCGCGTGCGGCCGGTGAATGTGCTACGGAGTATCGTCGCGAACGGCCAGCTTCTCCGTCGCCCATATCGTGAGGACGCCCGCCGCCATGACGGCCAGCGCCCACCAAAACGCTTCATCGAGCGGCGGCAGAAAATAGGAATAGCCTTCCACCAGTTTCTTGCCGTCCCGTACAACGGGGGCGCCGCCCGCGTCCAGGCGCCAGACGGCCGTCTTCCAGGGCCAGAGGGTCAAAAGGGAGCCCAGAATGAAGCCGGTCAGCGCGGCGATCGTTTCGGCGCGGAACTTGCGGAAAATCCAGGACAGGAAATGGGAAAAGGCCACCAGTCCGACGGCGGCGCCCAGGGCCACGGGAAGCAGGATGCGCAGGTCCAGCGCGTTTATCGCGTCGATGACGATCAATTCATAATTACCCATCAGGATCAGCACGAAGGAACCGGAGATGCCCGGCAGAATCATGCTGCAGATCGCCACGACGCCGCAAACCGCCAGATACCAGAAGGAATCGTTTTGCGCCGCAGGGCTTAAGAGCGAAACGGCGGTGGCCACGGCGGTTCCCAGAAGAAACACCCCCGCCACGGCCGGCGTCCGGCGTCCGATCGTTTTTCCGACGAAAAAGACGGAGGCCAGGATAAGTCCGAAAAAATACGACCAGATGAAGACGGGGTAATGGTCGAACAGAAACCGGAACAGGCGGGCCAGCGACAGAATGCTTGCGGCCGCGCCCAGAAAAACGGCCAGCAGAAAAAAGAAGTCGGTATGCCGGGCGAAGGCCCGCCACCGGCCCGTAAAAAAAAGCTTGAACGCCTGAAGATCGAATGATTTCAGGGCGTCGATGAGCCGCTGAAAAATGCCCGTGATCAAAGCGATCGTGCCGCCGGAAACGCCGGGAATGACGTTGGCCGCGCCCATGCCCATTCCCTTGAGCGCCGCGATGAAATAGTCCTGGATCATGAGGTCCCTTCCCGCTTTTTTTGCCGAAGCCGCCGGCAGAGATATTCCAACCGCTCATTTCATACCACAGATGACTGCAAAATTTCTTCACAAAAAGAGGGGAATCGTGTAGTCTCGGGCGACACAAAAGGCAGGCAAACCCTATGTTGGATCAGCATCTGAATTTCTTTTATTATATTGTTTTGTTTGCGGCTTACTGCTTTGCCGGATGGGTGGCGGAGGTGATCTACCGCTCGGTGACCCAGCGGAAATTCGTCAACGCAGGATTTCTCTTCGGTCCCTTCATTCCCATTTACGGCGTCGGCGCGTTTTTCGTCATTGTGCTCGGTCATGCTTTGCAGGATTGGCCCGTCGCGGTTCGGTTGGTCGCTTTCGGTCTGGTGATCACGGTTCTGGAATATGCGGTCGGCTATCTGTCCGAAAAGATCTTCAAACTGAAGTTGTGGGACTACTCGGAAAAGCGGTTCAATCTCCACGGCTACGTCTGCCTGCGGTTTTCCCTGATCTGGACGCTTCTGGCGACGGGGTTTGTCCTGTTTGTCCACCCCGAAGCCCTCCGGCGGGTGGCCCTGCTGCCTGAGGGCCTGGTGCAGATTGCCGCCATCGCTTTCATGGTTTATTTCTGGATCGACTACACCTTTTCCGTGATTTCGCTGGCCGCCTTCCGCAAGGGCGTCGCCTACCTTTACGAGGAGTACTTCAACTTAAGCAGCCTTGAAATCGAGGATATCCTGAAATCCTTCCAGCGTCTGCGGGAAGCCTTCCCCGATCTGAACAAGTACGTCAACTCGCACATCAACCGGCGCATCAAGATCAAGATCGATTCGTTTTTGAAGCCCGTTTCGGAAAAAATCTTCCAGGAGCTCGACGGCCGGAAGCCTTTCGAAGCGGAGTACTACGAGACCGTGCGGGATATTCTCGCGCATGAGGAATTCCAGAAGCTCAAGGACTACTTCCATCACAACTCGTCCATATACTCCCACGTCCACGATGTGGCTTACCTGTCCTACCGGATCAGCAAGTTTCTCAAGCTCGACTACCGCTCTACGGCCCGGGGCGCGCTGCTGCACGACTTTTTTCTCTATGACTGGCGCAATCACGACGCGCCGGATTTGCCCCGGGAAAAATTCCACGGCCTGGAGCATCCGAAAATCGCCGTGGCCAACGCCGGAAAATACTTTTCGCTCAACGACATCGAAGAGGATATCATCCGCAAGCACATGTGGCCGCTGACGCTCGTGCCGCCGAAATACAAGGAGTCCTATATCGTTTCTTTCGCGGACAAGTATCTGTCGTCCAGGGAATTCATCAGCGAGTACAAAAAGAGAATTGAAGCGCGCCGGTCGAAAAAAGACGCGTCCCGCCGGGGAAAGGATTCCCCCGCTGCCAAACCGTAAGGCAGGAGCCGGCTGCATCCGGCGCTGCGCCGATGTCGCAATAAACCGCAAGGAGAAGATAATGGTGGATAAAAGCAAACGTTATGTGCGGACCTATGTTCCGCTCGCGGAGGTGCCCATGCTGACGGGCAGGCAACTTGATTTTGAAAACATCGCCGAAATGTTTCTCACGCGCGTCCGCGAGCGGCCGGATGATCCGCTGGTGTATTTTTACGACGACGTGATCACCTACGCGCAGGTCAATGACCGCGCCAACGCGGTCGCGAACTACTTGAAAGGCAAAGGCGTGAAAAAAGGCGACATCGTCTCCGTGATGGTTCTGAACGCTCCGGAAATTTATTATACGATGTTTGGCGCGCAGAAGCTGGGCTTTGTCACCGGCGCGGTAAACTACATGCTCAAGGGTCCGGAAATCGCCTATGTTCTGGAAGACTCCCGGCCCCGGGTGGTCTTTGTCGGCAGCGAGTATATGGAAGAATTCGCCAAAGGCCTGCGGCTCTCGGCGCACAAACCGGTCGTGGTGGAAGTGGTCACGGACGTGCAGCATGCCGAAAACATCGCCGAGACGACGCTGGCCGAGATTCTGCGGACCTTTCCGTCGGACGAATGCCTCGTGCCCCAGGCGGCGGACGATCCGGTGATGCTCATGTACTCCTCCGGGACTACCGGGATGCCCAAGGGGATTCTGCTTTCCCACCGCAACGAACTGTGCATCTGCAAGGGCAGCGCGATGTTCGGCCGGAGCGAGCCCGGCGACGTGTTCATGATCGTTCTGCCCATGTTTCATGTCAATCCGCTGTGCGTCTGGACCTATCCCATCATTTACCAGGGGCTTTCCGTCTGCATCCGCAAGTCGTTTTCGCCGAAGGATTTCTGGCCGGCGATTCTGCGCTACGGCGTGACGACCGTTCAGGGCGTGCCCGCGATGTTTTTCTACGTCTACAACGCCATCGATCCGGCGTCGATCGACTTCAGCCGGATGAAGCTGCGGATGGCCTTTACCGGCGCCGCGCCCATGCCGGTGGAGCTGATCCACGGCTTCAAGGAGAAATTCGGCATCGAGGTCGTGGACGGTTACGGGCTCACCGAAGCCACGGGCGTTTCGACTACCTGCTCCGGCATTCCGGAAAATATCGGTTCCATCGGCATGGCATATCCCGGACTGGAAGTGGAGATCATGGACGACGACAACAACATCCTTCCCTACGGCGAGCGGGGGGAGATCTGCGTCCGGGGCGACGCGGTGATGATCGGCTATCTCAACAAGCCCGAAGCCACGGCGGAGTCGCTGCGCGACGGGTGGCTGCACACCGGCGACATGGGCCACATGGATGAGCTGGGCTACGTCTATATTTCCGGCCGCAAGAAGGAGATGATCAACCGGGGCGGCGAAAACATCTATCCGCGCGAAATTGAGATTCCGCTGGAGCAGCATCCCAAGATCGCCGAGGCGGCGGTGGTGGGCGCTCCCGATCCGGCCCTGGGCGAGCGCGTGCGCGCCTGCATCATTTTGCAGGACGGCTGCACGATGACGGACGAGGAAGTCAGGGATTACCTGGCCGACAAACTCGCCAAGTACAAACTGCCCGAGTTTGTCGAGTTCATGGCGGACTTCCCGCGCAATCCGACGGGGAAGATTTTGAAGCAGGATTTGAAAAAGCGGTTTTCCGGCGAAGAAAAGGGTTCGAAAACCTGAAGGCCCGCGTTGCGGCAGCGCAAGCGGCGTCCGGCCCCGCCACCGCGGCGGGCGGACGCTGCTTTTTTTAGGGAATGGCGCCGACGGCCGTGACGGATTTTTCCGGCACCAGAAGAAAGCGGGGAGTCAGCGACACGCCCAGCCGTTCCATCTGCAGCTGTTCGTGGAGAATCTTCTGGTTTTCCAGGGCGAAGTCCGCGTAGCCGGCCGAAAAGCGCCGGGGCAGAAGCCGGCGGCTTTCCCGGAGCAGCTGGCGGTTGACGTAGGTCATGATCCAGTCCAGGGCGGCGTCGGCCATTTCGCTCGCGGTCGCGTCGTAAACCACGGCGCGCGTCATGTCGCCCTGCGCGGTTTTTTCCCGGATCGCGTCCATGATGGCGGACCCCGCCGTCGCGCCCAGAAAGAGCGCCGTGCGGCACCGGCCCACAAAGGCGGCAAGCTTTCCGCTGGAAAAAGACACACCGCCCGCGAGCGTAATGATCCGGCCGTCGTTTTGCAGGATGGAAAAGGGGCGATACGCTCCCGCAAGGTGGATGAGCGCCGCCGCTTCGCCGATGTACCGGTCCGTTTCGTTCCGGCGCGCGGAAGAGATTTCTGTGCTTTTTTTCCGGAAGCCGAGACGGGAATAGATTTGGGGGACGGGCTCGGCAATCGTTATCTTGTCCAGAAAAGTGACGGCAGTTTGCATGGCAGGACGGCCCCGTTTGTCGGCGCGGTTACCTGGAAAGATTGCTGTAGCGCCTCTTCCACCGGTCCAGTTTTTTAAACGCATCCTCCACGACGTCGAGCAGGATGTCCATGTCGAGCGGCTTTTCGAAATAATCGTCGAAGCCTGCTTCGCGGCATTCCTCGATTTCAAACAGAGGCGCCCAGCCGGTGATCGCGAAAATCATGGAGACGGGCTTGCTTTCGCGGATCTGGCGGCACAGGTCGATGCCGTTCATGCCGAAGAGCTTGAGGTCGAGAAAAATGACGTCGATGTCTTCCTGCTTGAGGATTTCCAGCGCCGATTTGCCGTCTTCGGCGGCGATGACGTCGTAATCCTCATCGGCGAAAACGTTGGAAAACAAATCGCGCACCGATGCTTCATCATCCACGACGAGAATTTTTCCTTTCACAGCTCCGACTCCTTTGCGTTTTTCTTCAGCGGCCCGGCCCGGCGAGTTTTTTCAAAACGGCGTCGCCCATTTCCGCCGTGCCGACAAGCCGGCTGCCCGGCGAATGAATATCCTGGGTGCGCCAGCCGTCCTTCAAAACGTCCGCGACCGCTTTTTCCACGGCGGCTGCCGCGTCGGGCAGGTCCAGCGAATGCCGCAGCATCATGGCGACCGATAAAATCGTGGCGAGGGGATTGGCGATGTTTTTTCCCGCGATGTCCGGCGCCGAACCGTGAATCGGCTCGTAGAGCGCCCGGCCCGCGCCCAGCGAGGCGGAGGGGAGCATGCCGATCGAGCCGGTGAGCATGGCCGCCTCGTCGCTCAGGATGTCACCGAACAGGTTGGTGGTCACGATGACGTCGAACTGCGCCGGATGGCGCACGAGCTGCATGGCGCAGTTGTCCACGTACATGTGGCCGAGCGCCACGTCGGGATAGTCGCGGCCGGTTTCCGTAACCACGTTGCGCCACAGTTCGGTGGTTTCCAGAACGTTGGCCTTGTCCACCGACAGCAGTTTTTTCCTGCGGCCGCGGGCGAGTTCAAAGGCCCGCCCCGCGATGCGGCGGATTTCCTCTTCCGTGTAAATCATCGTGTTGACGCCGGTGCGTTTTCCTTCCGCGTCGCGGGTCACGCCGCGGGGCCGGCCGAAATAGACGTCGCCGGTCAGCTCCCGCAGAATAAGAATATCGATGCCTTTCACCAGCTCCGGTTTGAGCGGGGACGCATCCACCAGCTCATCGAAAACGACCACCGGCCGCAGGTTGGCAAAGAGGCCCAGTTTTTCGCGCAGGCCCAGAAGCGCCCGTTCGGGGCGGACGCTGTAGTCGAGACCCTCCCATTTCGGTCCGCCCACGGCGCCCAGCAGAACCGCGTCGCTTTCCAGGGCGAGATTCAGGCTTTCCTCGGGAAAGGGCGTGCCGCAGGCGTCGTAGGCGCTGCCGCCGAGAAGCCCGTGGGTCAGCTGCAGCTCGACGGCAGAGCGATCGGCGACGATCTTTAAAACCTTCAGGGCTTCCTTCATAATTTCCGGGCCGATGCCGTCGCCGGCAAAAACGGCTATGCGATAATATTTGGCAGTCATGGATTCCTCATTTTCTGGTTTTGGCGATATGCCGCATCAGCCCCCCGTCGGCGATGAGCTGTTCCATAAAGGGGGGGATGGGGCTAATGGTGAAGGTCCGGCCGGAGCCGGAAACCGTGATGGTTCCCCCGGCGCTGTCGATGGCGATTTCCTTGCCGTCGGCGATCGCGTCGGCAAGCGCGGCGGATTCGAAGATCGGCAGACCCATGTTGAAGGCGTTGCGGTAAAAAATGCGCGCGAAGCTTTTGGCCACGACGCAGGAGATGCCGGCGGCCTTGATGGCGATCGGCGCATGCTCGCGCGACGAGCCGCAGCCGAAATTCTCGCCGCCGACGATGATGTCGCCGGGCTTCATCCTGTTGACGAAGTCCGGGTCCGCGTCTTCCATGCAGTGGCGGGCCAGCTGGGCGGGATCGGACGTGTTCAGATAGCGCGCGGGAATGATGGCGTCGGTATCGATGTTGTCGCCGAACTTCCAGACGTTTCCTTTAAAAATCATGGATGATATTCCTCTTTCTTTTATAATTCTTCCGGAGACGCAATCCGGCCCAAAACGGCGGATGCCGCGGCCACGGCGGGGCTGGCCAGATACACTTCACTGTTGGGATGCCCCATGCGTCCCACAAAATTGCGGTTGGTCGTGGCGATGGACGTTTCGCCGTCGGCCAGAATGCCCAGATGGCCGCCCAGGCACGCGCCGCAGGAGGGCGGCGAGATGACCGCGTTGGCGTCCATGAAAATGTCGAGCAGCCCTTCGTGCATCGCCTGCCGGTAAATGAGCGGCGTTGCCGGAACGACGATCAGGCGGACGCTGGGCGAGGCTTTACGGTTTTTTAAAATTCCGGCGGCGATGCGCAAATCCTCGATCCGGCCGTTGGTGCACGAGCCGATGAGCGACTGGTCGATCTTCACGTGGCCGGCCTCGCTCACGCCCCGGACGTTGGAGGGCAGATGGGGGAAGGCCACCTGCGGCTCAAGGGCTCCCGCGTCGATTTCAATGGTCCTGGCGTAAACGGCGTCGGGATCGGAGGCGTAAAGCGTGTAAGGCCTGCCGGCGCGGGGGCTGACATATTCCCCGGTGACGGCGTCGGGCGGGAAAATGCCGTTTTTCGCGCCCGCCTCGATGGCCATGTTGGCCATGGACAGGCGATCCGCCATCGGAAGCGCCGCGACCGTTTCTCCGGTGAATTCCATCGCCTGATACAGGGCGCCGTCCACGCCGATGCGTCCGATGATGTTCAGAATCAGGTCCTTTCCGGAGACCCACTTTCGCAGCTTTCCGTAAATGACGAACTTGATCGACTGCGGCACCTTGAACCACAGCTCGCCGGTGAGCATGGCGGCCGCGAGATCCGTGCTGCCCACGCCCGTGGCGAAGGCGCCCAGGGCGCCGTACGTGCAGGTGTGGCTGTCCGCGCCGATGACCAGGTCGCCGGGCAGGACGATGCCTTTTTCAGGCAAAAGCGCGTGCTCGACGCCCACCTGGCCGCCTTCGTAAAAATGTGTGATGCCGTGTTCGAAGGCGAATTCGCGGACGGTTTTGCACTGCTGGGCGGAATTGATGTCCTTGTTCGGCGTAAAGTGATCGAGAACCAGCGCCACCCGGTCCCGGTCGAACACCTCTTTCCCGCCGGCCGCGCGAAATTCGCGGATCGCGATGGGCGCGGTGATGTCGTTGCCGAGCGCGATATCGACCCGGGCGTTGATGAGCTGTCCGGGCGCGATGTCCTTAAGCTCCGTATGCGCCATTAAAATCTTTTCCGTTATTGTATATCCCACGTTGTAAACTCCTTGACTGGCCAAAGCGCTTTAATTTTAAAATGAGACGCTGTCATTAACCTATTTTTCAGCTTAATTCAACTTTTACCTTCTTGACGTTGCTTTTCAAAAACTCCAGCCGGTTGAGCGCGTTGATGTAAGCCTTGGCCGACGCGACGATGACGTCGGGATGCGCGCCGCGGCCCACCACCGTATGCCCGTTGTACTTGAGCTGGACCATCGTTTCGCCCTGGGCGTCCGAGCCGCCGGTGATGGCGTTCACCGCGTATTTCAGAAGCGGGTAGTTGGTCTTGGTGATGTTGCGGATGGCCGCAAACGTGGCGTCCACCGGGCCGTTCCCGAAGCCGGCGTCGCGCACGACTTCCGCGCCGACTTTCATTTCCATGGTGGCCGTCGGTATGGCGACGTTGCCGCTCACAACGTTGAGGTAGATCAGGTGGTACTTTTCTTCGCCGCGGTACACGTCTTCGTAAATGATCGCCTGCAGATCCTCGTCATAGATGTCCTTCTTGATGTCGGCCAGTTCCTTGACCTTGGCCGCCACCCGGTTGAGCTGCTCCTCGGTGAGGACGTAGCCCATTTTTTTCAGATGGTGCGCTATGGCGGCGCGTCCGGAATGCTTGCCCAGAACGATGTGGGTGTCGCTGATGCCGACGGATTTCGGCGTCATGATCTCGTAGGTAATCTTTTCCTTGATCAGACCGTCCTGGTGGATGCCGGATTCATGCGCGAAGGCGTTGGCCCCGACGATGGCCTTGTTGGGTTGCACCGCAATGCCGGTGATCTGCGTGAGGAGCCGGGACGTCTTGTAAATCTGCTCGGTTTTGATTCCGGTGTAAAGGCCGTACAGATCCTTGCGCGTGGCGAGCGCCATGACGATTTCCTCCATGGCCGTGTTGCCCGCCCGCTCGCCGATGCCGTTGATCGTGCATTCGACCTGGCGCGCGCCCGCGCGGATGGCGGCCAGCGAGTTGGCCACCGCCAGCCCCAGATCGTTGTGGCAGTGGACGGAGAGAATCGCCCGGTCGATGTTTTTGACGTTGGCGAAAAGATAGGCGATGAGGTCGCCGAATTCCTCGGGGACGGCATAGCCGACCGTGTCCGGAATATTGACGGCGATCGCGCCCGCATCGATGACGGCCGCGACCATTTGCACGAGATAGTCGCGGTCCGATCGCGTGGCGTCCATCGGCGAGAACTCTACGTTGTCGGTGTAGGATTTTGCCAGCCGGACGGCCGCGACCGCTTCGTCGAGCACCTGCGCCCGGCTCTTCTTGAGCTGGTATTTCAGGTGGATGTCCGAAGACGAAATAAAGGTATGGATGCGCGGATGCGCCGCGGCCTTGATGGCCTGCCAGGCCCGGTCGATGTCCACTTTGTTGGCGCGGGCCAGACCCGCCACCTGGGATTTCCGGATGACGCGGGAAATCTGCCGGACTGCGTCGAAGTCTCCTTCCGAGGCGATGGGAAACCCGGCCTCGATGATATCCACGCCGAGATTTTCGAGCTGCCGGGCCAGAAGCAGTTTTTCCTCCGTGTTCATGCTGTTGCCGGGCGACTGCTCTCCGTCGCGCAGCGACGTGTCGAAAATGTAAACGCGGTTTTTATCTTTTTTCATAAAGGGCTCCTTTGTCTGTATTTCACTAAATGTTTTCCAAAACGAAAAAGGCCGTGGGATTTGCTGCCCACGGCCTTTTTTTCAGGTGATTCGTTATGCTTAACGTTCAGTGACGACCTGAAGACGACGGGCAGGCGGCCTTTAAGACCAGGCGCAACAAGGCGAGGCCCAGAAGCAGGGTCAGAAGAGCGCATGCCGAAATCGTGATTGCCGTAAAACTGAACATGTAACCTATCCTTTAAAAAACAAATTGTCGTTCTCCTTAATGCAAAATGCGGCCGTTGTCAAAAGTTTTTTTGATTACAAAAAAAAGAGGGAGCCGGAGGCTCCCCCTTTTTTGAAAGGAGGCATTGATTCGTTGACTATTGGCAAAATCCCATTCCGTAGCCCGGTCCGCCTCCCTGCGGTCCGGGGCCTCTCATGCCGCCGCGGGGACCGAAACCGGACCGGGGACCCCAGCCGAAGGCGGCCAGTTTTTCATTTTGTTCCGGTGTCAGGACCTTGCGGACTTCCAGCTTGTAAGCCGTCGCCTTGTCTTCCATTTCGTTGCGCAGCGTTCTCAATTCCTTTTGCGCGGCCGTGATCTTGTCCTTGTCGGGGTTGGCCTGCTGCCACAACCGGCGCAGCTCCACCGCCTTGTCGAATGTCTTTTCGCGCAGCGGCTGTACGGCTTTTGCATGCTCCGTCTGCAGCGTATCGATTTTCGCTTTTTGATCGTCCGTCAAATTAAGTCTTTCCAGGCCTGCCCCCTGGCAATAGCCTCTCCCCTTGCCGGGACCGGGGCCCCAGGCGAAGGCTGAAGTCGCTAAAAGCAAGCCTGCCACAACGGCTGTTAAAGTTAAGGTCAGTTTTTTCATGGTACATCTCCTTCTATATTTATTTCTGATCAGTTGTCTTTTATCATAGCAATGCCTGTGCCATTGTTGTTAATTATCTGGAATCGTTAATTTTATAAATATTTTACGAAATTTGATTTGCCTTTTACCCGTATCGCGCGGATAATTGGTATCCAATTTCCGTATCCGAATGGTTCGTTAGTATCCAGGGTGTGCAGGAGGAACCATGCAGCAAAAGAAAAAGACAAAAGCCCGCCGGCGTGTTTCCGTCTGGCTGGCCGGAAGCGCGATTATCGTGCTGGCCGGAATTCTGGGCCTGATGATGGTCATGCAGTTTTCGCAGCGCAAGACGCAGGCGGTGACGCTTTTTATCGAAAAAGGAGCAACCTTGATTTCCTCGTTTGAAGCGGGACTGAGCTGCCGGTTGCGGCATGAGGAAGCGCTTTTCGATTTTCAGACCCTGCTTGCGGAAGTCGCCAGACAGCCGGACATCGACTACATGATCGTGACGGACGGCGAGGGGAACATTCTGGCCGACAGCGATCCCACTATGCTGGGGCGGTCTTACGGACTGGATCTGGACGTGCAAAAGATCGCCGCGAGCCGGGAGCTTCGCTGGCGTCAGGCCGCCAATCCCGAAGGGGCAGACACGTTTGAAGTCTATCGGGGCTTTTCTCCGCTGGCGGGAAAGGGCCATTCGCTGGCGGTTTTCGTCGGTTTCAACATGGAGAAGATCGAAAAGGCCTCGCGGGAAGACGCCCTTCAGACGGTCATGATGGCGATTGTGCTGGTGCTCATCGGGTCGCTCGCCATCGTGGCCCTTTTTCTCGTGCAGGCCTACCGCCTGGCGCAGGTGTCCCTGTCGAGGCTCACTGTTTTTTCGGAGGCCCTGGTAAAAAGCATGCCCATCGCCCTGCTGGCGGTGGATAAGGAAGGCGAGGTGGTCGCCTGCAATGAACCGGCCCGGCCGCTCATCGTCTCCGGCTGCGACGAAGCGACCGGAAAGAAGGCCGCCGCGGTTTTGCGCGGGCCGTTTCTGCAGATTCTGGAGGGGCTTGCGGGGCAAAATGCGCCGGTGGAAAAGGAGATCTCCGTTTCGTCCGCCGACGGGCCGGACCAGATCTGGGAAGTGGCGGCGACGTCCTTTGCCGATGAAGACGCGCAAGAGGGCCGGATGCTTTTGGCCCGCAATGTGACGGCGCTGCGGGAAATGGAGCGGGAGGTCGCGCACAGCCGCCACCTGAACGCCATCGGATCGCTGGCCGCCGGCGTGGCGCATGAAATCCGCAATCCGCTGAGCTCCATCAAGGGCTTTGCCGTGTATTTCAAGCAGCGGCTGGCCGGCAACGCCGAGGACGAGGAAACGGCGCAGATCATGATTGCCGAGACCGACCGGCTCAACCGGGTGATCAGCCAGCTCATCGAATTTGCCCGCCCGTTGCAGTTGAAGAAGGAGCGGACCTGTCTTGCGGAGCTGGCGCGGCAGACCGTCCGTCTGGTGGAGGCAGAAGCGGCAAAGCAGACTGTGGCCGTGGATGTGCGGGTCCGGGAGCCGCTGCCCGATGTGGAAGTCGATCCCGATAAAATCAAGCAGGTCCTGCTCAATCTTTTGCTCAACGCCCTGGCGGCGATGCCGGGCGGAGGCAAGCTCACCGTCGATCTGGCGGCGCAGGGCTCTTTTCTGGATGTGGCGGTGTCCGACACGGGCGAGGGCATCCGCGCGGAGGACCTGCCGCGGATTTACGATCCGTACTTTACCTCCAAGCCGGCGGGCACGGGCCTGGGATTGGCCGTCGTGCAAAAAATCATGGATGCGCACGGCGGCAGAATTTTCGTGGAAAGTACGCGCGGCGCGGGCACGACCGTGACGCTGCGTTTTGTCTTAATGTCCGACGATCAGGGAGAAAAATGAAAAGCACAGCAGACGTTTTGATTGTGGATGACGACGCGGCTCACCGGCTGATGTTGAAAAAACTCATCGGCGGCTGGGGATATGCCGTTTTCGAGGCGGACGACGGCGCGACGGCGATCGATGAGGCCCGCCGCCGGTCTTATGACGTGATCCTGATGGACATCCGGATGGCGAATGTTTCGGGCATCGAGGCCCTGGAGCAGATCAGAAAAATTTCGCCGGCTGTTCCGGTGATCATCATGACCGCCTACGCGTCGGTGGAGACGGCCGTCCGCGCGCTGAAAAAAGGCGCGTACGATTATCTGACCAAGCCGCTGGATTTCGACGAACTGCAAATCGTTGTCGCCAGGGCCACCGAGCATTCGCTGCTGAAAAAAGAAAACGAATACCTGAAGCAGCGGCTCGGCGAGAAGTTCGACCGTCAGAACATCATCGGGCAGAGCCTGGCCATGGTGAAGCTTCTGGAAATGGTCGAGCAGGTCGCGCCGACGCAGGCGACCGTCCTCATCACCGGCGAATCCGGCACGGGCAAGGAAATGATCGCCAACGCCATCCATGCCAACAGCAGCCGTGCGGCCGCGCCCTTTGTCAAGATCAACTGCGCGGCGCTCGCCGAAACGCTTCTGGAATCGGAGCTCTTCGGCCACGAAAAAGGCGCGTTTACCGGCGCGGACCGCCGGCGGGAAGGCAAGTTCGTCCAGGCGGACACCGGCAGCCTCTTTCTCGACGAGGTGAGCGAAATGTCTCCCGCCATGCAGGTCAAGCTGCTGCGGGTGCTTCAGGAGCGGGAACTCACGCGCGTGGGCGGTTCGGAAGTCGTCCGGATCGATGTCCGCGTGATTGCCGCCTCCAACAAGGACCTGAAAAAGGAAATCCGGGAAGGCCGCTTCCGGGAAGACCTGTTTTACCGTCTCAACGTCGTGGCGCTGACCGTCCCGCCTCTGCGGGACAGGGCCGAAGATATTCCGCTCATGGCGCAGCAGTTTCTGAAGACGTTTGCCGAACGGAACGCCAGGACCCTTTCCGGCTTTACGCCGCGGGCGCTCGTCAAGCTCGGACAGTATTCCTGGCCCGGCAACATCCGGGAACTGATGAACGCCGTGGAGCGGGCCGTTGTGCTGGCGCGCGGCGCGGTAATCGACGCGGATGACCTGGTGTTTCCCATGGCGGAGGCGGCGGTGTGCGCCGACGGCGCGCTAAGCGGAGGCGGCGTTGCCGCCGGGGCGCTCTCCCTGCCGCTTGAGGAGGTCGAAAAGAGAAGCATTCTGGAGGCGCTGGCCGCGGCCGGCGGCAACAAAAGCGAAGCGGCCCGCCGCCTGGGCATCACCCGCAAAACCCTGCGCAAGAAGCTGGAAAAGTACCAAAGCGTACTTTAGAGACACCACAGGCAAACCCGGAACGTTTGAGGTTATTTGCTTTCCTCTGACTCCATGCGCGAACGGCCTGTCGGGTTTATCCAGAGGAGATATCCCAAAATCAGGGAGATCAGGCAGCCGGCCAAAGTGGCCATCAGCCGGTGCGCCATTAAATCGGCCGCGGGCGGCCGGCCGAAGTCCAAAAGCAGAATAATGAGCGGCGTGACCGCCGCCACGGAGGCGGCGTAGTTGATTTCGGCCAGGATGAGTCTTATTCCTGAAAGCAGTGCGATCAGACAGAGGATTGCCCACGAAGGCGGCATTCCCAGAAGAAAAAGACTGACGAGCAGGACACCGAGGAAGGTCCCCAGCGTTCGCTGAACGGTGCGCGTAAGGGCGGACTGCAAATCGCGGTGTACGACGATGGCGACGGTGAGCGAAATCCAGTAGCTGTGGTCTTGCGGCCAGAGTTCCCGGATGATTTCCGCGGCGGCAAGACACAGTGTGATGCGCAGGGGATATTGCCAGCCGCGCCGATGCCGGAGATTGTTTCGCCAGTAGCGGAATACCTGTTGAAACGTGTAGGAGGGCCGGGGAAGGTCCGTTGCTGAGGCATCCACGACGGGGAAGAGGCGAGCCGCCCGGAAAAGCATTGGCAAGCCGGAAAAAAGAGCGGCTGCCCACAGGGCGCCCAGGGCAAACAAAAGGGTCATTCCAAGAGGATGCGCCTGCGGCGGAGGCATGTTGCCGGCGATGATCAGGAGAATCATGAATTGCGCTGTGGCTCGCGCCAGCGGCCTGCTTGCGCTGCCGAAGAAACCGGCAACGGCGCACAGGGCGACAATCGCCCAGCCGGCAAAGCCGTTTCCTGAAACGACGGTTCCGATGAACATGGCCGCGCCGCCGGCGATCAGGGCATAGGTCCAGGCGGTGATGGTGTCTTTCAGAGAGCCTTCCCGGCCCTGGCCGCCGATGATCAGGGCTCCCAGAGAAGCGACCACGCCGCTTTGTGGAAGGCCTGCTGCCGCGCCGATGAGCAGAGGCCCGGCAAGCCCGAGCATGGAAGCGACAACAGGCGCGGCGGAAATGTTTTGCGCCGCCGGCCGGGAAGCGGCAAGGGTTGATCTCAGCGCTTGTTTTACAAGGGAAGGTTTCGACTGCTTGTCCATAGGCTGTCGCGTATTGTCTCGAGCCGGCGGAGCATTGCGGGCGAAATTTTTTTACCCGCGAATCATTTTACGAAACGCATCTTCCCGGGCGGGGGGAAGAGAAGAATGGAAGGGATTAAAAATGAAAAATGGCGGAGAGAGCGGGATTTGAACCCGCGGTACACCTTTAAAGGGCGTACAATCGCTTAGCAGGCGATCGCTTTCGGCCACTCAGCCATCTCTCCGCTGAAATTATTTCAGGCCTGTCTTTCTTAAAACATGACGCCTTAAAAAAAGCAAGACGCCCTGTTGCTGTTCCGGCCGGAAAAGCGCGCCGCAGGATATGTGCGCCGCTTCGGGCGCCGCCCCGCGGCGGTCCCGTGATTTCCCGGCTCTGTTCGTTTTATCTGGCGGAGGGAGCAGGATTCGAACCCGCGAGACTTTCGTCCAACGGTTTTCAAGACCGCCGCCATCGACCACTCGGCCATCCCTCCATCAGTTTTTTTCGGTTATCCTCCGGAAGACCTCAAGGAGCAATGCGCTCAAGACCTTTCATATAAGGACGCAGGACTTCAGGGATGATGATGCTCCCGTCCGCCTGCTGATAGTTTTCCATGACCGCCACGACCGTCCGGCCGACCGCCAGGCCCGAACCGTTCAGCGTGTGGACGAATTCCACCTTGCCGTTGTCTTTCCGGCGATAGCGGATAGCCGCCCGTCTGGCCTGAAAGTCTTCAAAATTGCTGCACGACGAAATTTCCCGGTAGGCGTTCTGTCCGGGCAGCCACGCTTCCACGTCGTACGTTTTGGCCGAGGAGAATCCCAGATCGGCCGTGCACAGGCAGACCGTCCGATAATGGATGCCGAGTCTTTTGAGCACCATCTCCGCGTTGGCCGTGAGCTTTTCCAGCTCGTCGTAGGACGTTTCCGGCTTCGAGAACTTGACCATCTCCACCTTGTTGAACTGGTGCTGACGGATCAGCCCCCGCGTGTCCTTGCCGTAGGAGCCGGCCTCCGCGCGGAAGCAGGGCGAATACGCCACAAAGTACACGGGCAGCAGGTCTTCGTCGAGGATTTCGTCCCGGTAAATGTTGGTGACCGGAACTTCGGCCGTCGGAATCAGGTAGTACTCCATGCCTTCGATCTTGAACAGGTCTTCCTTGAACTTCGGAAGCTGGCCCGTGCCGGTCATGCTGTCGGCGTTGACCATGAAGGGCGTCAGCACTTCGGTGTAGCCGTGCTCCCGGGTGTGCAGATCCAGCATGAAATTGGTGATAGCCCGTTCCAGCTGCGCGGCGGCGCCCCGGTAAAGCGTGAAGCGCGCTCCGGTGATTTTGGCGCCGCGGGCGAAATCCAGGATGTTCAGATTTTCGCCGAGCTCGAAATGCTGCTTGGGCTCAAAGTCCAGCACTGGCTTTTCGCCCCAGGTGCGGACGACCGTATTGTCTTCCGAACCGCTGCCCAACGGCACGGATTCGTGCTGAACATTCGGCACGATCATGACGAAGGCGCCGAGTTCTTCTTCGGTCAGGCGCAGGCTTTCGTCATATTCCTTGATCTTGGCGGAAACCTCGCCCATCCGGGCGATGAGCGCTGAGGCGTCCTCTTTTTTCTTCTTGAGTTCGCCGACCTGCTTCGAAACGCTGTTGCGTTCGTTGCGCAGCGTTTCCACCGCCTGCAGGATGTCGCGCCTTTTGGCTTCCAGGTTTAAAAAACGGTCAAAATCGATATTTTGACCCCGCTCGTTCATCTTCTTCTGGACGAAATCGATGTTCTGTCTTAAATACTTGATATCCAGCATAAATAACCTTCATCACCCCCGGCTGTTGCCTCCCGCCGAGGACGGAAACACCTATCACTTTGGAATCTTCAAGTCAATGATTTTGTCTGATGCGGCGGCCTTACGGCCGGCCCAGCCGCTTTTTGAGGGTGGAGGCGAGCGCCTGCATTTCCGGACTTTTCAGCCACCAGGCGCTCGCAAGAAAAACCAGGCCGCCTGTGGCGATGGCCAGGACCAGGAAGAGCAGTCGGGACCGGAAGCCCGCCAGCGGATTCCACGGCATTGCGGTCTGCACCAGGAAAATGCCGCCCAGCATGATGACCGACGCGGCGATGATTTTGAAAATGGACAGGAAAAAGGGGCGGTCGAGATAGCCGCCGATTTTTGTTTTCAGCACCCACGCGAGAATGAGGACGTTCGCCGCGGCGGAAAGAGACCCGGCCAGGGCGATGCCGTTGTGTTTCAGGGGGGACATGAGGATCAGGCTGAAAACGACGTTGACGATGAGCGCGATGACGGCCGCCTTGGTCGGCCACTTGGAATCCTTAAGAGAATAAAAAGCCGACACAAAAACGCGGAGCATCGCGTATGCCCACAGGCCCAGCGCATAGCAGAAGAGGGCCTGGCCCGTTTTGACGGCCGCGTCGGCGTTAAAAGCGCCGCGCTGAAACAAAACGGAGATGATCGGCGCGTTGAGCGCCATCAGGGCGGCCATCGACGGAATGGTCAGAAAGAGCATCAGCCGGAGCGAAAAGGAGATGCCGGATTTCAGTTCGTCCGTCCGCCCCGCGGCGACGTGCTTGGAAAAGCTGGGCAGGGCCGCCGTGCCGATGGCGATGGCAAAAATGCCCAGCGGAAATTCCATGATCCGGTCCGCGTAAAACAGGTAGGTGACGGAGCCGGCCGGCAGCAGCGACGCGAGAATCGTTCCGACAAAGACATTGATCGTGCCCACGCCGGCGCCGAGGATGGCCGGCAGCATGAGCGCCCCAATCTGGCGGATGCCCGGATGCCGCAGAGAAAAACGAAACCGGAAACGGATGCCATATTTCCGGAGCGCGGGCCACTGCATGGCAAGCTGCAGGACGCCGCCCGCCAGGACGCCTGCGGCGAGCGCCGTCACCGGCTGGGCGAAGAAATCGCGCAGGCCCAGCGTGGCCGCGATCATGGCGATGTTGAGCAGAACCGGCGACAGGGCCGGCGCCGTGAAATGGCGGAAGGAGTTCAGAATGCCCATGCACAGGGCGACAAGCGCGATGAAGAAGATGTAGGGAAACATCAGGCGGTTCAGAAAGACCGCCAGGTCAAACTGTTCGCGATGGGCGATGAACCCCGGCGCGATCAATCCGACGATGACCGGCGACAGGCAGATGCCGAGGACGGAAATCAACGCCAGGAGGACGGACAGAATCGTGAGCGCGTTTGACGCCAGGTCGAGGGCTTCCTCCCGGGACTTCTTCTGCAGGTACTCGGTAAAGACGGGGACAAAAGAGACGGTGAGCGAGCCTTCGCCCAGAAGGCGCCGCAGCATGTTGGGAATGCGGAAAGCCACCCAAAAGGCGTCGGTCATCCAGGTGGCGCCGAAGAAGGCGGCGATGACCATATCCCGGACGACGCCGAAAACGCGGCTGACCATCGTGGCCGCGCCGACGATGCCCGCCGCTTTGGCGACGTTTGCGTTTTCGGATGAAGAGGCGTGCTGTTCCATGGGCCTGTCCGCGCCGGCCGGGCCAATCCGGCCGCGCTTTGTTTTTTCCTTTTCAGGAAGCGTTTGCGAGCTCGCGGAGCTTCTTTTCCAGAAGCGCCTTGTCGATGCCGCTCACCACAATCGTTTTTTTTCGCCCCCGTTCGCCCGCCAAAATGGCGATCTCGCTTTTCCGCAGCCCCAGCTTTTTTGCCAGAAGCGCGATGCAGGCGGCGTTTGCCGCGCCTTCCACCGGCGGCGCCGTGACTTTGACCTTCAGGACGCCGTCGGCAAACCCCGCGATTTGGGCCCGCGATGCATGCGGATTGACGTGGATCTCGAAGGACAGGCCGTCTTTGGTTTCGCGAATGAGGGGTGCGCCGGTCACTGGGCCCGCCTTTCTCTAGATGCCGCCCGCCAGTTGAATCAGGGTCTGCACCAGAAAGTACTGCAGGAAGAAAATGATCAGCAAAACGACCAGCGGCGCAAAATCGATGGGCAGGCTGTGCCGCGGAATGATTCTGCGGATCGGCCGCAGCACCGGTTCAGTGACGCGGTACAGGAAGATCACGATCTTGTTGTAGGGATCGGGATTGACCCAGGAGATGAGTGCGCGCGCCACGATGATCCACAGGTACACCGTGAGCACGATGTCGATGACCTTGGCGATGGCGATCAAAAAATTACCGGCGCCGATGCTGAGCATGAAGTCCTCCGTTATTGGCGTTGTGCTACACGGCGGGCAGAGACAAGGCGAAATCCTGCAGCGCGGCGTTGAACGCCTGCGGCTGTTCCATCATCACCATGTGGCCCGCGCCTTCGATCAGAACGAGCTTTGCGCCGGGAAGGCTCCGGGCGATCTGCTCCGAGGCGGAAGGCGGCATCATTTTGTCTTCCGTGCCGCAGATGACGAGCGCGGGCGCTGAAATCCCCGCGATCCGCGGGGCAATGTCGAATTTGCTGCACGCCAGCATGTCGCCGGCCGTGACCTCGACGGACGCTTCGCCCAAACTTGCCCGCAGCGCGTCGTAGAGCCGGGGCCGGTTTTCCTTGGCCAGGGAAAACTTGCACATCATATCCAGTACGATTTGGGGCTGGCTGCGAAAACCGCTGATCATGTCCGCATTGACCGGCATGGTGACGCCCCCGCCCACGGGGACGATGCCGCCCGCCAGGCCGGGAAATTCGGCGGCGAAATCCAGGGCGACGGCCGCGCCCAGCGAATGGCCGATCAGAAGCGGTTTAACAAGCGAAAGAACGCCGAGCATCTCCCGCAGGAAGAGCGTGTACTCCCGAATTTCCTGCCGGCCCGTTCCGGCGGATTCGCCGTGTCCCGGAAGGTTGACGGCGGCGATATTGAACGCTTTGTCCAATTGGGAATACTGGTAGAGCCAGGCGCCGGAATTGCCGCCGGAGCCGTGAATGAAAACGAGACTTTGCCTGTGTTCGCCGAAACGGTGCGGATTGATCCAGACCGCCGTTTGGTTTTCCTGTACGGTAAAATATTTCAGCATGGTTGACACCCTCCGGCAAGTGACTATCACAAAAGCAAATTTGAATGCAACGGAAGAATGGCGCGTCCCCAGGAATTGTATTGACAGGACGACGCGAAAAAGTGCATGTATGAAGCCATCACCCGGAGGTCTGACTAACCTATGTTTACAGGAAAGAAAGTGGCCGTGATCGGCGGCGGGAAAATGGGCGGGATTATCGTCCGCGGAATGATCGACCGCGGCATTGTGGCGGCAAAACACATCACGGTGGCGGACGTCGACGCCGCGAGGCTCGGGGAACTGCGCACCTCTTGCGGCATCCGGACGACGACGGACAATCAAAAAGCGGTGCTCGGCGCGGACATCGTTTTGCTGGCGGTCAAGCCCCAGAACTTTCCGGAAGCCCTCAAGCCGCTGCGGCCGGCCGTCACGAAGAAAAAGATTTTCATCTCCATCGCCGCGGGCGTGAAGACCGAATTCATTGAAAAGCTTCTGACCAAAAGCCCCCGGGTGCTCCGCGTGATGCCCAACGTCAACGCGCTTGCGGGCGCGGGCGCTACGGCCGTGGCGCGCGGCCGGTTTGCACAGGAGGAAGACGCCAGGTACGCGCTCGCCATTTTCAACGCCGTGGGACTGGCGGTGGAAGTCGAGGAAAAGCTGATGGACGCGGTGACGGGCTTGAGCGGCAGCGGCCCGGCGTACTGCTTCATGATGATTGAAGCCCTGACCGACGCAGGCGTTCAACTCGGCCTGGCGCGCGGCCTGGCCGAAAAACTGGCGGCGCAGACGATGCTGGGCTCGGCGCGCCTGTGCCTCGAAAGCGGTCAGCATCCCGCGCAGCTCAAAAACATGGTAACCTCGCCGGGCGGCACAACCGCCGCGGGACTGAAGGTCCTGGAAGAAGGAAAGCTTCGCGCCACGCTGATGGCCGCCGTGGAAGCGGCAACGCAAAGGGCCAAAGAGCTCGCCGGCTGAAACGTCGGGATGTTCGGAACAATCCGTTTTAAAAAATAACGAAAAGGAGGATCGGGAAAATGTCGCCCAAAGCAGTATTTTCGGATCATACGGGAGTATGGCGTGCCTTATCGTTGTTGGTTTCTCTTGCCGCGCTGATCCTGGCGGGGTGCGCGACGGGAAAAACCGTTGCGGCGCCTCCGGCAACGGCGCCTGCGGTCAAAGCGGAAGCTCCGGCGGCCGCAGAGCGGGCGACGACCGAAGGAGTCGTCATCGGATTTGCAGATCCGGCCACCGGCACGAATGTCTGGAAGGCCATTCCCTACGCCAGGCCGCCGGTCGGCGCGCTGCGCTGGAAGGCGCCCCAGGCGCCCGAAAAGCGGCCGCAGCCCTTGAAGGCGGATAAGTTCTGCTCTTTGTGTCCCCAGTATATCGATCATGACCGCAATCCCGCGACCGCCCAGGTGGTGACCGGCAGCGAGGATTGTCTGTATCTGAATATCTGGTCGCCGAAAAACGCGGCGGGCAAACTGCCCGTCTTTTTCTGGATTCACGGCGGCGGCAACAGCATCCAGTGGCCGCTCCTGTCCTTGCAGAACGGCGGCTACCTGGCCGCCCGGGGCAATCTGGTGGTGGTGACGGTCAACTACCGTCTCGGCCCGATGGGATTTTTCAGCCATCCGGCGCTTGCCGCCGGCGATCCGGCCGAGGATTCCGGAAACTTTGCGCTTTTGGATCTGATGGCCGCGCTTCGCTGGGTGAAAGCCAACATCGCCTATTTTGGCGGCGATCCGGACAACGTCACGATTGCCGGCGAATCCGCCGGCGGCCAGAATGTCTATTGTCTGGTGAGTTCGCCCGCGGCGGCCGGCCTGTTCCATAAGGCGATTTCCCAAAGCGGAGTGATCCGTCCGTCGACACCCGCTGAGGGCGCGGCGCACGTGAACGCTCTTTTGGCCAAGCTGCTTGTGAAGGACGGCAAGGCGGCCGATGCCAAAGCAGCCGCGGCCCTCGTGTCCGCCATGCCCGCGGCTGAGGTTGAAAGCTATCTGCGCTCCAAATCGTCCGCCGATTTTCTGGCTCTCTACCCGGAAGGCCCGGCTGCCGGCATGATCCGGTTTCCCACGGCCTTCAGCGACGGCAAAATCCTGCCCGCCGATTTTTACGGGGCGCTCGAGTCCGGAAACTACAACAAGGTGCCGCTGATTCTGGGCACCAACAAGGAAGAGGCGAAATTATTCATCCGTCTCTATCCGGTATTTGCCGGCTGGCGCCAGGACGGATCACTGCTTAAAGACCCGGCGAAAATGGAGCTGTACAATCTCGTGGCCAAATATCAGAGCGACAGCTGGAAGGTCATGGCCGTGGACGATCCCGCGCGGACGATGCGGGACAACGAAGGCCAGCCTTTCATCTTTACCTATCAGTTCCTCTGGGGCGCGGGGGGAGCGGCCAATCCCGTGATGGCTTTTCCGCTGAACGTGATTCTGGGCGCCTGCCACGCGATGGAAATCGATTTTGTCTTCGGAACCGAAAAGGCGTCTTTAGGCGCGCTGGTCTTCAGCGACAAAAACAAACCGGGCCGGACGGCCCTATCGCAGGCGATGATGGACTACTGGGCGCAATTTGCGAAGACGGGCAACCCCAACAAGCCGGGCCTGCCCAAGTGGTCGCCCTGGTCCAATATCGCAGGATTTCCCAAAACGCTGCTTCTGGACGCGGACCTGGAAAAGGCCAGGATCGCCATGTCCAGAGGCGAGCTGACCAAGCAGATGGTTTTGGATGCCCTTCAGGCGGAGCCCAGGGAAAAGGAAATCCGGCCTTTGTGGGAGGCGTGGCCCTACCGGGGCCGGTAAAAGGCAAAATTCACAGAAAGGTGAGGATATAGAGAATGGAAGTAGCGGGAAAAGTAGTTGTTGTGACAGGCGCGGCCTCCGGCATCGGCCGGGGACTGTGCCAGAGGTTTGCCAAAGCAGGCGCAAAAGCAATCGTCGCGGCGGACGTCAATGAGGCAGGCGCGAAGGCCGTCGCCGCAGAAGTCAAGGGTGAAGCCGCGCTGTGCGACGTACGCAAGGAAGCGGATATTGTCCGTCTGGTGAAAATGACGGAAGACAAGTTCGGCCGCATCGATCTTTTCTGCTCCAACGCGGGCATCATCGCCATCGGCGGATACGAAGTGGACAACGAAACCTGGCAGCGCATCTGGGAGATCAACGTTCTGGCGCACGTCTTCGTGGCGCGGGCGGCGATCCCCGGCATGATTGCCCGCGGCGGCGGAGCGATCATGATCACGGCTTCGGCGGCCGGACTTTTAAGCCAGATCGGTTCCCTGCCTTATTCCGTCACCAAGCACGCCGCGGTGGGTCTGGCGGAAAACCTGGCGATCACCTACGGCGGCCAGGGCATCCAGGTGTTTGCCTTGTGTCCGCAGGCGGTGGAAACGGCGATGACGCGCGATCACGAAGGCGGCGGCGTGGCCGGTGTGGACGGATTGATGAAACCCGAGCAGCTCGCGGAGGCGGTCATGGAATCCTTTGCGGCCGATGAATTTCTGATTCTGCCCCACAGGGAAGTCAAAACCTACATCCAGAGAAAAGCGTCGGATTACGACCGGTGGCTGCAGGGCATGCGGCGGCTTCAGGAAAGATTCACGGCGGGAGCGCCGTTAAAGCAAAAATAAATCGCAGAGCGGAAAGGGGCCCGGCCGGGCCCTTTCCCGTTCCATTTCAGGCAGGGGAGGTCGCGATGCGTCCGGACGAAAGTTGCGTCACAGTCAACACCCTTCACGATCTGGAGCAGGCGCTGAAAGACAGCGACCGGGTGGTGGCCATGGTGTATGTCACCTGGTGTCCCTACTGCCGGAAGGCGCTGCCCGTGTTTGAAAAGCAGGCCGCGGGCCGCGGCCGGCAGATGCTTTTGGTGGCCGACGACGAGGAGCACGTGGCCGATGCTTACGGCATCGACATTTTCCCGACGCTTCTCTTGTTTGAAAAAGGCCTGCCCGTCAAACGTCTGGACAGCCGGCCCGGCCAGGGATTGAACGACAAGCAGATCGCCGATTTCGTTCACTCCTGCTTTCTGGTTTAAAAATCGGCCTTCTTCGGAGTAAAACGCATTTGGATATTGCAGTAAAGTATTGCGGCGGTTGTAATTGTCAGATCGACAGATCCCGGATTCTTACAGACATTCAAGAAAAGCTCGACCCGGCCGATCGCCTGACCACCGATCCGTCGGGCGCTCCCTATGCGATCGGCCTTCTGGCCTGCGGCTGCACCTCGGCCTGCGCCTGGAAACCGGAAGTTGCCGCGCTGGCCGGCAAATGGGTGACGCTTGCCGGAAAGACGCTGGACAGCCGGGAGTTTCCCGAAGAAGAACTGGCGGCCGTCGCCGTCCAAAGAATCAATGAAATAAAAAATGGAGGATAGGAA
Source organism: Syntrophaceae bacterium UBA1411 (assembly GCA_002304995.1). Taxonomy (GTDB): domain Bacteria; phylum Desulfobacterota; class Syntrophia; order Syntrophales; family Smithellaceae; genus UBA8904. The sequence goes on along the minus strand of DBPV01000004.1, from coordinate 911 downwards.
ATGGAGTTTAAATATCTGCTGTTGTCGGTGGAGGCCAACGTTGCGACGGTGACCATCCACCGGCCGGACAAGGGAAACGCTCTGGCGCCGCAGGTGCTCGAGGAGGTCGCGGCGCTGTTTACGGAACTGGGCGCGCGCGAGGATGTCCGTGTCGTCGTCCTCACCGGCGGCGAAAAATACTTTTCCGCCGGCTTCGACCTCAACGAGATCCGCAAGCTGGAAAAGGTTTCCAACGAAGCCTACATCAACTTATTTCACCGGGCGTACCGGGCGATTTTGTTTTGCCCGCAGCCGGTCATCTGCGCCGTGGGCGGCGCGGCCATTGCCGGCGGGTTCGACCTGACGCTGATGTGCGACATCCGCTATGCTTCCGAGCGCGCCAAATTCGGCCAGCGGGAAATCGTTCTGTCGCTGACGCCCGTGATGGATCCGCTGTGGCGGATCATCGGCCTGGGTCGCGCCAAGGAAGTGGCGCTCACCGGCCGGATTTACGACGCCTATGAAGCTGAGAAGATGGGATATGTGAGCAGGGTTTTCCCTGAAGGAAAGCTCCTGGAAGAGGTGGGGGCCATCGCCCGCGAAATGGCGACATACGACCGGGGCTGCCTCAGAGAAACGAAGGCCCTGTCCAACAAGGTGCTCAATGAAGACCTTGACGGCGCGCTGCGGGTTCAGGAATGGCTTTTCCGGACCTATATCGGTTCCGAAGACAACCACCAGCGTATCGACGCCCTGCAGGCGAAACTCGCGGCGGCGAGGAAAAAATAAGGTTCAAGGAACAAGGCACAAGGTACAAAGCGAAAAATTGTTTTTGGTATAAGGAAAAGCGCCTTGCCATCCGGAAGGACGGCAAGGCGCTTTTGTCTGGGATTGCAAAATCGCCGGCAGAGACGGTTCAAGAACCGGGCGTT
>DBPV01000139.1 GCA_002304995.1 Syntrophaceae bacterium UBA1411 | reverse complement strand
GTGATCTTCTGAAAATAATCCATGGCCTCGGGCGCTCTGCCGGCAAAGACAAAGCAGGCCATCGCCGCTCCGGCGCTCACGGCGCCGACCGCCCGCGGTCCGTTTTTCAAAAAAGGCGAAAGCTCTTCCCAAAAACCGACCTGCCAGGCGCAGCGCGACCCGCCGCCCGCAAAGACCACGGATGCAAAATCGCTGTGCTCCATTTCAAGCCACCCTCAAATCTTAGTCGATGACGCCTTCAGAAGGCAGAAAAAGCATATTCGGGGGCCATCTGTCCAGATCATATTTTATGGCTGCGCGCGGTGCGGCGCGAAAGAACCGGGAACGAAAAGGCGCGGCATGCCGCTTCCCCCTTTGACCGGCCCCGCCGGGTGTGCTATGCGCAAAGACGGCAGCACCCCAGAACAGACAACAGAAAGGAAGAAATATGGATACTTTTCCGTGGTGGAATGAAGCGCAGATCAGGCTGGCCGAGGAGGCCGCGAAATTTGTGGACGAAGTCCTGATGCCGGTCGGCATGCGCAGCATCGCCAAAAATGAATTGGCGCGCGAGGCGACAAGGCTGATGGCCGGCCGGGACTGGTTCGGCGCGCTGGTCCCGAAAAAATACGGCGGACATTTTGAAGACTGGGGCGTGACGGGCGCGGCGATTCTGAACGAGGAAGCCGCCCGCGCCGGCGTGGTCGGCCCCCTGGGCACAACCATGTTCGGAAGCGCGACGCAGCTTCTGCACAACGGCAGCGAGGAGCAAAAACAAAAGTGGCTGCCCGCCATGGCCAAAGGAGAGCTGCTGGGCTGCATCACCATGACGGAGCCCTACGCGGGCTCCGATATCGCCTCCATCGAGTCGACGGCCGTGCGCGCCGGCGACGACTATATCATCAACGGGAAAAAGCGGTTTCAAACGACCGCGGCGGCCGCCGATCTCTATCTGTGCTATTTCCGGACCAGCGGGAAGCCGGAAGACCGGGCGGCTTACCGGCACCTGAGCGCTTTTGTCGTGGAAAAAGGCGCGCCCGGCTTCCATGTCGAGAAGGTCAACGACATGATCGGCATGTTCGGCAATTACAACGGCAACCTGACCTTTGATCAGGCCAGGATTCCGGCATTCAACCGCCTGGGAAACGAAGGCGACGGATGGAAGATCATGATGGGCGGCCTCAACGTTGAAAGGATTTTGAACGCCGCGCCGATTCTGGGCCTGATGCGCGAGTGCATCCGCTACGCCAAGCAGCATCTGGAAAGACGTTTGCAGTTCGGCCGTCCCACCGGCGATATCGCCACGAACCAGTTCAAACTCGCGGAGATGATTTCGAAGCTCTGCTTAAGCCGGGTGATGATGTACTATGCCTGCCACTGCATCGACCTGGGACGCGAAATTCCGGTGGAAGCCGCCGTCTCCAAGCTCTTCGCGGCGGATTCGCTCATGGAAACGGCGCTCGAAGCCATCCAGTGCATGGGCGGAAACGGCGCCCTGAAAATTTATCCCGTGCAGCGCATCATGCAGGACGCCAAGCTGACGCAGATTGCGGCCGGAACCTCGGAAGTGCTGAAGCTGCTCATCTATCGCCAGGGCACCAAACGGATGAAGGACGATTTGAAAGCCCCGCAGCGGATGATCGATCCGGACCTCAAGGTTCCCCTGCCGGTCGGGAAGCCGCCGGCGCGGGTTGCCGCCCGCAGCGAAGCGGATGTCCTTGCGGTTCTGGCCGAAAATTACCGGGTCAATCCGGGACTGCACATGACGATGGACGACATCCGGGAGTGGCTCGAGGCAAGCGACGCGGACCTGAAAAAATACCTCGAAGCCCTGGAAGCCCGGGGGTGGGCAGGCCTCTACCGCACCCGCCAGGGCATTGCGCTCGCCCGGGTCACCCTGGCCGGCCTTCAGCAGGCTCACGCGCCGGAGTATTACCGTTACATTCCCGACTGGGCGGCGCCCCAGGACATGTTTTAGCAAAGCGCGGGGAACACCTGTAATCTGCCGGAAAAGTGTGCCGCAGAGCACTCCGGCGGCATATGGCCCACCGGAAGAAACGGGAAGAGGCCGGCCGCAGACGATAACGGGCGCTCCGGAACGGCGATCGGCGGTCTTTGAGATAAAGCCTCCGCGGAAGAAAAGAAAAAACTGATTTTCCGCCCCTTCGTGATGAAAGGCAGGACACGATGATGCTTAAGCACCAGTTAAAGAATACCGCCTCCAGGATTCTGCATTATCTTCAGGATTTCACGCCGCGCGAGGATCTTTATGCTTTGGAGGAAAGCGAAGCCTGTCTGAATCGCGGAAAGGCCGCAGATGGCGGTGAACGCTTTGTTCTTTCCAATCCGGAAGCCTTTCATGATCTCGGCATCGGCACAGTCCTGAATGCGGTTTTCACCGCGGTTCCCCGGCCGTATGAAAAAAGCAGGGTCAGCGACAGAGAATACATTGAAAGCCTCTTTCATCATCCGGCCGGCGATAAAGAGGAGATCGGCAAACGGCAGGAAACGATTTTCGAGCTGCAGAACAGCGAAGCCTTGTGGCGGCAGGTCCTTGCCGTCAAGTCCAGCCTGGATACCTGCCTGTACGACGAGCGCTATCGGAGCGCCGTCAACGGTCTGAAATCTCTTCAGGATGCGGCCAACATCATGGAATTTGTTTCCAGCATCCGCAAAATGCAAAAGCCCCTTTCCCGACGCCTGAAACGCATAAAAGACCTGGGCGACCGGTTCGACGCGGATACGAAATTTGGCGAAGCCGAGAGGTTTCTCCGGGACATCTATGTTCCTTACGGCGTGGGCGACGCCATCGACGACAACATGGATTATCTGACGTCGCTCAGCGCCGTGGGATCGCGAAGGGAGTTTTACAAGCGAAACAGGATTCTTCTCGAAGCCACGGAAAAGATGCTTACCGAAGATCCCTATGCGCAATTTCTCAACGATGAAGCCGGGGCCGTCAATCTGCTTGCGACCATGAAAGCCAAACTCGACATCTGGCACAAAGAAATATTCAGCTTCAATCTTGCCGGCATCACCCTGGAAACGTGGGGGAAAAACGAGCGGAAACGATACGGAGATTTGATGGAATACTGGCTTCTGCTCGTGAACGAGGCGGTTTATTCCCGCATTCCGCAACTGGCGATCGGAGATTTGTCGGCAGAGTTGAGTTTTTATCTTGGCGCCGCGGCGCTGCAGCGAAAATGGAAGGCGGACGGCTTTGCCGTGACCCTGCCCGTCCTCCTGGACAAAAGAGCCATCAGAGCTTCCGTGACGAACGCCCGCAATACGTCGCTGATGGAGCGTCTGCAAGCCGATCATATTGTCGGCAACGATATCCTGTCGGACAGGGACCATAACCTCTTTGTGATTACAGGCCCGAACAACGGCGGCAAGACGACCTACCTCCGGCAGGTGGGGCAGATGTACTGGCTGGCCCATCTGGGCATGGCGCTGCCCGCCGATCAGGCCGAGCTGAGCCTCATTGACGCGATCTTCACCTCTTTCAATACCGAAGACAATACGGCCGAGGGCACGGGGCTATATCTGACGGAATTAAAAAGAATCGCCCGGTTTTCCCGTCCCGCGGCGGGGCAGCCCCGCATGACCCCTTATTCCGTCGTTTTCTTCGACGAATTTGCCAACGGAACGGATCATGAGGAGTCGGTCAAACGAACGAAGATCGTTCTGGAGTATTTAAGTCAAAAAGGCGTGACGGCTTATTTTACCACGCACAAGCATGAAATCGCCGATATGGTCGAAGCGGGCCGGCTGCCGGGAGCCGCCAATCTGGGCGCGGAAGTCCGGCAAAGCGAAAGCGGTATGGAAACAACCTTCAGAATCCTGAGAAATGCCAAAGAAAAAAGCTACGGCCACATTCAGGCGGAAGCCATGGGCATCACGCCGGACGCGCTGCAAAGCTATCTGCGGGAAGAAATAGCGCAACGGCTTTATCCGGTTGAAGACACGCGGATGGAATGCCGCGAAGAGTCTTCCCCCTGAGCGTCAGCCGTCAGACGGCCCATGACGTCTCCTCCGGAATCGAGGGGCGTTCAATTTTTGTTCAATTTCTTGACACATCTTTTTCCGCGGCCTATACTTCAGAAAAACGACTATTCGTCGATCCGGTAAAGGAGCCGTGCGTATGACGTCGGATGCGAACTCCAGGCCCATCAGCAGAAGAAAGTTCATTCAAATCTCCGCCGTTGTTGCCGGCGCCGCCTTCCTTCCCGGTATTCCGCAAATTCAGGCGGCGGAGCCCACCGCCGATCTGGTGCTGAAAAACGGAAAAATCATTACCGTCGATCGGCAGAAATCCATCGTTCAGGCGCTTGCCGTCCAGCGCGGCAGAATTCTCGATGCGGGGGACACGGAGAAGATCGCCCGTTATATCGGCCATGAAACAAAGGTCGTCGATCTCCTGGGAAAGACGCTCACGCCGGGACTGATCGACTCCCACGCCCATTTGCCGCCCTTCGGCCTCAGGGAATCGAAGCGCTGGGTGAAGCTTCAGGGGATGGACGCGAAGGAGGACGTGCTCGCGGCGCTGGCCCGCAAAGCGCAAAATCTGCCCAAGGGGCAGTGGATCGTGGCCTGGGGAATCGAAAGCTTTTCCCTGTCCTTTCTCACCAAAGAGGACCTGGATAAAGTAAGCGGCGATCATCCGATGCTGGTCACGCACACAACCGGTCAGTGGGGCTTTGCCAATTCCCTGGCTCTCAAAATATCCGGCATCGACGGCAATACCAAGAGTCCGCCCGGAAGCAAAATCGCCCTTTCGACTTTCGGAAAAGAACCGACGGGGCTGCTCATTCATTATCCCGCCCTTTACCTGGTGCGCAAGCACATGCCGGCCCTGAGCGATGAGGATGCGCGGGAATGTATTCTTCATGCGGCAAATCTCTACGCCCGGGAAGGCGTGACCACGATCCACGACAACTTTTTTATGATTTCGGAAATCGGCGCCAATCAATTCGCCAAAGCTTACATTAACCTGGTCCAGACAGGGGCGCTCCCCACCCGGATCAAAATCTGGCCCTACCTGGCCAATCTCAGGGAAGCCACAAGCGTCATGAACGACCTCTTTTCGGGAAAAGATCCGCAGCCGGATTCATCCGTGCGCGATTTCTTTGAATTGCGCAAAGAGCAGCCGGCGCTTTTTGCCGATCTGTGGGGCGGGCTGAAGTTCGCCATTGACGGTTCGGGCATGACGACCCTCTGGTACATGAACCCCCGCGCATTGCCGCTTCACTCGCCGGAAGATGTCCGGGCCATGGTCAGGCTCTTTCACCGGGCGGATCAGCAGATCAGCGTCCACGCGGTGGGCGACCAGGCCGTCGATATCTTTCTCGATGCGCTGAAGGCGGCGCAAAACGATTACCGCCGCGGCGACGCCCGGCACCGCATCGAGCATGCCATCCGCCCGCAGGCCGCTTCTCTGGAACGGATGAGCCGGCAGAACGTTGTCGTGTCCACGCATCCGCAATTCATTTATTCCTGGGGCGATAAATGGATGATGAGGAACAAGGAAAAAGCCATTCCGCTCCGGAGCTATCTCCAGGCGGGAATTCCCGTTGCCCTGGGCGCCGATCCGCCGGCCTTTCCGTTATACCAGCCGCAAATCGCGCTGTGGCAGGCTTCCAAACGGACGACCGAGGGCGGCTACCGCCTGGATGCGTCGGAAAGCGTTTCGATTTCGGACGCCCTGAAAATGCAGACGATGGGAAGCGCCTATGCGGGCTTTCAGGAAAAAGAAATCGGCTCTCTGGAAAAAGGGAAACGGGCCGACATGGTCGTCTGGGATCGGGACTTCTACACGGTTTCCGCCGACGCCATCAAAGAGGCAAAAGCGCTGATGACTTTTGTGAACGGAAAAATCGTCCACGAAAAGAAAAGCGAAAGCGACCAAGCCTGATTGCAGGTGGGCGTTAATCTGACGTCCATTCAGCAACCAGCGCAATGCCTTAAGCGTGAAGGCAGGTTGAAGTTAAAAGTGTACTACGTCCCAATGTTTCAAAAATAATTCAGATAAAGCGTAA
>DBPV01000061.1:13453-24676 GCA_002304995.1 Syntrophaceae bacterium UBA1411 | reverse complement strand
AAACCGGCCCGGCCCCGCCGCGCGTCGGTGGCGGCGCTCAGTTCGGCGCGCCGGTTTCTGGAGCTCGATATCCGCGAACCGCTTTTTGTGATCGGCGAAAGAATCAATCCCACCGGAAAAAAGGCCCTGCAGCAGGAGCTTGGAGAGGGTAAACTCGGCCTGATCCGCCAGATGGCGCAGGAGCAGGAGGCGCAGGGCGCGTCGCTTCTGGACGTCAACGTCGGACAGCCGGGCATTGACGAGGTGCAAACCATCAGGAAGGTGATCGGCCTTCTGTCCACGGCCAGTTCGCTGCCGCTGGTGATCGATTCGTCGCGGGTGGAAACGATTGAGGCGGCGCTCCGGCTGTATCCGGGGCGGATGCTGATCAATTCCATTTCCGGCGAAAGGGAAAAGCTCGCAAGGCTTTTGCCGCTGGCCGCAAAATACGGCGCCATGTTCATTTTGCTGCCGCTGGCCGACGGCGACTTGCCCAAGACGGCCGTGCGGCGCCGGGCGCTTGTCGAAGCGATTTTCCGCAAGGCTCAGAAGTTCGGCTTCACCAAAGAGGATATCGTGGTGGACGGCCTCACGATGGCGGTCGCATCCGACGCCGCGGCCGCGCAGGAAACGCTCGCCACGGTGCGCTGGTGCGCCCGGACGTTCAAATGCCGGACGGTGCTGGGGCTTTCCAACGTGTCGTTCGGCATGCCGGCCCGCCCGTGGCTGAACGCGGCCTTCCTCGCCATGGCCCAGTACTGCGGCCTCACGATGGCGATCGCCAATCCCGCGAGCGTGGAGTTCATGAATGTGAAGAAGGCGGGCGATCTTTTGGCCGCGCGGGAAAAGGGCGCGCTGCGCTTCATCAATCATTTTGCCGAAAAGCCGGCCTCCGAAACCGGCCCGGCCGCCGCGGCCCAAATGACGCCGGAAGAGCGGGCGTCCGCGGCCATTCTGGAGGGCGACCGCGATCAGGTGACGGCGGCGGTCGACGCGGTGCTGAAAACCGGCCGGCCGGCGGGAAAAATCGTGGACGAGATTCTCATTCCGGCCATCGTCCGCGTGGGGGATCTCTACGAAAAGAAGACGTACTTCCTGCCGCAGCTGATGGCGGCGGCGGAGGCGATGAAAAAAGCGCTGGCCCATCTCGATCCGCTGCTCATAAAAGAGGCGGCCGCCCAGCGCGGCACGGTGCTTCTGGCCACCGTCCGGGGCGACATTCACGACATCGGCAAGAACATTGTCGCGCTTCTCTTGCGCAACTACGGCTTCCGCGTGATCGATCTGGGCAAAGACGTGCCGGACGAAACCATCGTGGCGGCGGCTCTGAAGGAGAAGCCGGATGTGATCGGACTGTCCGCGCTCATGACCACGACAATGGTCAATATGAAGGACGTGATCTCGCTGGCCCGGGCCAGGGGCGTAAAGACGGCTTTCCTGATCGGCGGCGCGGTGGTCACGGCGGCTTATGCGGAGTCCATCGGCGCGTTTTATGCCGGAGACGGCGTGGCGGCCGTAAAAAGGATCGACGACATTATCAGCCGGCGGGCGGTTGCTTCATGATGCTGGATAGAAGGGAAAAATTTCTGGGCATCGGCGTGTCGCTCGGACTGCACGCGCTGGCGGCGGGCGTATTGCTTTGGGGCCTGTCCGGCGCGTTGTCCGTTTCGCGCGATATCCGGCCGCTGGAAATGGTCTGGGTGTCGCTGGCCGGGCCGCAAACGGCCGCGCCGCACCCGGCGCCGGTGAAGACGGTCGCGGCAGGCGGACAAAAGGCCAAAGCAGCGCCTGCCGCCGCGCCTGCGCCGGCCGCGGCGATCGACGAAGCGCTATCCGCCCAGCCGGCCCGGCCGGAAGTCCAGGCTTTTGCGCCCGCATCCGGAAAAGCCGAGGCCGGCCTGTCAGCCGCCCGGGACGCGTCGGGCCTTGTCGCTTACGCGGCGGCAGGCGCGCCGGTTGCCGCATCCGATGCGGGCGGGGCCCCGGCGCCGGCCGCCGTTCCCGTGTTTGCCAACGCTTATCCCCTGTACCGGGAAAATCCGCCGCCTTCGTATCCGGCCGTGGCCCGGCAGATGGGCTATCAGGGCGTCGTGTACGTGCAGGCGGAAATTCTGACGGACGGGCGCGTCGGCAGGACGATGATCCGCAAGTCCTCCGGCTATGCCATCCTCGACCAGACCGCGCTCAAGGCGGTGCGGCGCTGGAAATTCGAGCCGGCCAAAAAGTCGGGTGTTCCCTGCGCCACGTGGGCCGAACTGCCCATTAAATTCGTCATCGACGATCAACACTCTCAATCTTGAGAAATCTCTTTATTCGGAGGATGTGTCCTATGTCCATTGGAGAAAAGAAGGAGCGTCTGGGTAAAATCATTCTCGAACGGTCCTTCAAATACAGCGATAACCCGCCGTTTACGCTGGCGTCGGGGCGTCAGAGCAATTACTATTTCAACTGCAAGCCCACCACGCTCGATCCGGAGGGCATGAACCTGATCGGCGAAGTCGTCTTCGACATGCTTCAGGATGCGCCGGTGACGGCGGCGGGAGGCCTCACGCTGGGGGCCGATCCGATCGCCAACGCCCTGGCCGTGGTTTCCTGGCAGAAGGGCCGGCCGATCAAATCGTTTATCGTCCGCAAAGACGTGAAGGACCACGGGACGAAAAGCGCCGTCGAAGGCAATGTCGCGGCCGGCGAGAAGGTGGTGATTCTCGATGACGTGATCACCACGGGCGGCTCCACCATTACCGCCATCGAACAGGCGCGCCGGGCGGGGCTGGTGGTGGACCGGGTCATCACTTTGATCGACCGGGAAGAAGGCGGCCGGGAAAACATTCTCGCGCTGGTCGCCCCGGTGCAGTCCGTTTTTACACGAACCGAAATCATGGCGCTCAGGGAAAAACTCGCGAAAGGCCGGTAGCGGGGAAGAGACAATCGGCCGTCCCGTGCGGCGTTGCCTGCCGCCGTCTTTGCCGTCGGGCAGGCGTCGGCGCATCCGTCATTTCCAAAAGCGCCTCCGGTGGGCGGAACGTCCGTCCCCCGGAGGTCTGACCGGCGACATCATCTCTAAACAAAGGAGTTCCTATCATGACATTTTCCGACATTCCACAGCCGACGATGCAGGCCGGCGAGCATCTCCACGGTTTTCGCGTGCTGCGCGTCACCGCCATCGAGGCCATGCGGCTGGTCGCCTACGAAATCGAGCATCTNNNTTCCGCACGCCGCCCGAGGATTCCACCGGTCTGCCCCACATTCTGGAGCATTCGGTCCTGGCGGGCTCGGAAAAGTATCCGCTCAAGGACGCTTTCAAGGAGTTGATGCGCTCGACGATGCAGACCTTCATCAACGCCTTTACCTATCCGGACAAGACCGTGTATCCGGTGGCCAGCCAGATCCAAACGGACTTCTATAATCTGGCGCGCGTCTATACCGACCTGGTGCTGCGGCCCCGCCTGCTGCGGGAAACCTTTCTGCAGGAGGGGCACCATCTGGAATTTGCGACGCCGGGCGACATCCAAAGCGATCTGGTCATTTCCGGNNGTACAAGGACATCCAGGAAAACCTCTATCCCGACACGGTTTACGCGCTCGATTCCGGCGGCCATCCCGATGTGATTCCGCAGCTGACCTACGGGCAGTTTTGCGATTTTCACCGGCGGTACTATTCGCCGACCAACGCGCGCTTCTTTTTCTACGGCGACATTCCGACCGCCGATCACCTGGCCTTCCTGGCGGAGATGCTCGAAGGATTCGAGCGCGTGGCGGTGGATTCGTCGATTGCCAGCCAGCCGCTTTTTTCTTCGCCCCGGCGCGTTGGCGGCTTCTATCCCGTGGATCCCGACGAGCCCCGGGAGAAAAAGACCCTGGTCAACCTCGCCTGGATGCTCTCTGAAAACCGCGATTTCGAAACGTCGCTGATGCTGGAAATTCTGTCCGGCCTGCTGGTGGGAAGCGCGGCCGCGCCGCTGCGCCGGGCGCTGATCGATTCGGGGCTCGGGGAGGACATGACGCCCGTCTCCGGCATCGAGTCCGATCTCAAGCAGCTGATGTTCTGCGCCGGCCTGCGCAACGTCCAGAGCGCCGACGTGCCCAAGTTTGAAAAGCTCGTGGACGACACGCTTAAAACCATCGTCGCCGAAGGCTTCGACCGGGAACTCATCGAGGGCATCCTGCATCAGGTCGAATTTCACGGCAAGGAAATCTCCCGCGGCTCCTATCCCTACGGCATCACGCTGATGAGCAATGTTTTCCAGACCTGGCTCTACGACGGCGATCCGCTCATCGGTCTGGACTTTGCCCGCGCAATTGAAGACATCCGCAGGCGCTGGGCGGAAGATCCCCAGGTGTTCCAGAAGCTGACTGGCCGGTGGCTCGCGGAAAATCCGCACCGCCTGCTGGCCGTGATGGAGCCGGACCCCGATCTGGGGCGGAAAAACGAAGAGCAGTTCCGCGCGAAGATGGCCGCCGTGAAGGCCGGCCTGTCCGAAGCGGCGTTGAAAGAAATCGACGAACAGGCGGCCGGGCTGCGTGCCTACCAGTCGCAGGCTGACACGCCCGAGGCGGCGGCGACGCTTCCCAAACTCAGGCTTTCCGATATTCCCCGGCAGGTGGAAACGGTTCCGACCGAACGCCGGATGCTGGGGACGGTCGAAGCGCTCCGGCACGATCTTTTCACCAACGGCATCGTTTACGTGGACCTGGCGTTCGACCTGGCGCACGTTTCCGAAGACTTGCAGCTCTATCTGCCGCTTTTGGGCAAAATGCTGAGCGGCATGGGCGCGGCGGGGCTCACCTACGACGAGATGGCCAAGCGCATCGCTCTGTACATGGGCGGCTTCGGCTATGACCTTTCCGCCGGCTTTTCCGTGGACAAGGAAAATGTCTGGCAGAAGATGATCGTCTCTTTCAAGGCGCTTTACCGCAACGTTCCCCAGGCCATCGATACGGTCTGCGACATCCTGACCGCCGGCGACTTGGACAACAGCGCCCGGATGCGCGACCTGATCGCGGAGCGGAAAAACAATCTGCAGTCGTCCGTCGTTCCGTCGGGGCATCTCTTTGCCAGACGCGCGGCGGCGGCCGCGGTTTCGCTGCCGGCCTACCGCGACGAGCAGTGGCACGGACGGACGCAACTGCGTTTCGTCCAGCAGCAGGCCGCAAACTTCGCCGCGTCCGGACCGGCGCTCGGCGAAAAATTCGCGGCGCTGAAAAGCCTTGTGCTCACCAGAAGCGCTCTTACCGTGAACATCACCGCCGATGCCCGCGGGCTCGGTCTGGTGGAAGAACACATCGTACGACTCCTCGATAAACTGCCGTCGGGGGGCAACACGCAACCGTCCGCCGGACCCGCGCTTGCCCCCGTTTGCGCGGGCATCGCCGTTCCCACGCAGGTGTCCTACGTCGCCCGCACGCTTCCGGCCCCCGCCTACACCGATCCGACGGCGGCCCTGCTCATGCTGGCGTCGCGCGAACTGTCCAACAGCTACCTGTACAAGCATATCCGCGTTCAGGGCGGCGCTTACGGCGGCATGTCCTCGCTGGACATGACGGCGGGCATTTTTGCGTTTTTGTCCTACCGCGATCCGCACATCGTTGAAACGCTCAGCGTCTTCCAAGACGCGCAGCAATATTACTCCGAACACGACCTGGCCGCCGACGACATGGAAAAAGCCGTTATCAGCGCCCTGGGCGCGCTGGACAAGCCGCTCGATCCCGCGGGGCGCGGCTATGTGGCCATGATCCGGCATTTTGCCCGGGCCACCGATGCGATGCGCCAGACGTTCCGGGAACGCATCCTGTCCGCGACGCCGCCGCAGGTGCGGCAGGCGCTGGCGGAGTATTTCCGCGGCGCGGCCCATGCCGGCGCCGTGGCGGTTTATTCGGCGCAGGAAAAACTCGAGGAGGCCAACAGACGGCTCGACGCGCCGCTGCGTCTGGAAAAACTGGGGGAGATGTAGAGCGCTCACCGGAGGCGTGTCGCTCCCGTTTCATTGAAGTCAGGCAGGAAACAAGGACATGAACGCAAAAAAGGACCATCGCGGAACGCTGACGAACTGCTTTTTCTGCGAACATTTTTTCATCACCCATGAGGCGAGATATCCCTATGGCTGCCGCGCCATGGGCTTCAAGGCCCCGCGGATGCCGGCCGTGGACGTTTACTACGCGTCCGGGACCGACTGCACGCTGTTCGTCCGCAAGGAGGTCAAAGAGCACCATCACGACTGAGCGGCGCGGCGCCCTGCCGCGGCCGCCGGTTGCAGATTCAAAGGAGAGCGGATCCGTGAAAGTTTCACAGTGGCTGGACAGCCAGGAAGCCCTGGGCGTCGATGTTTCCCGCCTGGCCGCGCCGGCGCGCCTGCTTAGCGAAGACGAGCCGGATGAGACGCTTTACTTCAAAGAAATCCGGCCGTGCAGCGTCCTGTGCACCGGCGACCACCCCTTTGCCACCGTCGAGCGCTACGGGACCTGGTATTACAGCCGGGGGCGCGAAAAGGACAAAGGGCCGCACACCGCAAAACCCCAGTGGGGGCTCTTCACCCGCGACCGGGACCTGGCGCTTCGCGAAGCCAGGTCGCGCATCGAAGGCTAGACGGTGCGGCCGAAGAAAAATCACGTCTGAAGACCTCAACGTTCGTCTGCCGCCATGGCAGGCTTTCCTGGGTTTGCAGGCGGTTTTCATCTTTGGCGCGCACAATCCCCCCGGCAGAGGAAGCAGTGGAGGATTTTTGTGGACGATGACATCCTTTTATTGCACCTGGAACAGTTGGCCGGGCAGCTTGACATAGCGGTCCGGCATGAAAATCTTTCCGGCGAAGAAGCCTCCGGCGCGGGCGGGCTTTGCCGCATCGAGGGGCGATATGTCCTGATCCTGAACAGCCTGGCGGCGCCCGACGAGCAGGTTCAGGTCGCGCTGCGGGCGCTTAGAAGGTTCAATCTGGAAGGAATTTACGTGAAGCCGGGAATACGCGGGCTGCTGGAGAAAGACGATGATTCCTAAAATCATTTCCGGGGGACAGACGGGCGCGGACCGGGCGGCGCTCGATTTTGCCGTCAAGCATCGCCTTCCCTACGGCGGGTGGCTGCCGAAAGGAAGGAAAACCGAGGACGGACCGCTCGATCCGCAGTATCAGCTCCAGGAGATGCCGACGGGCAATTACGCCCACCGCACCGAGCAGAACGTGCTCGACGCCGACGGCACCGTGATCGTTTCCCATGGCGTCCTGACCGGCGGATCGGCCCTGACGCGGGAATTCGCCAGGCAACACGGGAGGCACTGGATCCATATCGATCTTGCGGAGGTCTCTCCTGCTGAGGCCGCCGCAAGCCTCTCGAAGTGGATGGCCAAAAACAGCATCCGGATTTTAAACGTGGCCGGTCCCAAGGCCGGCAAGGATCCGGAGATTTACAAGGCGACGCTGAACCTGCTGGAAAAAACTTTTGCCGGGGAGACGACCGCATGAACACGCTGAAAGTCATCCTGCTTTTGAGCGTCCTTTCCGGAATGCTGATCGTTATCGGCTATCTGGTCGCCCGGGGAGCGGGCGTGGTGATCGCGCTCGTTCTTTCGGTCCTCATGAACTTCGGCGGCTACTGGTTTTCGGACACGATTGTTCTGAAGATGTACAACGCCCGGCCGGTCGCTCAGGCGGAAGCTCCCGGTCTTTACGACGCCGTGGCGGACCTGTCGCAAAAGGCGCAAATCCCGATGCCGAAGGTTTATGTCATTGCCTCCGACGCGCCCAACGCTTTTGCCGCCGGGCGCAACGAAAACCACGCGGCCGTCGCCGTCACGTCGGGGCTGTTGTATCTGATGTCCCGCAACGAACTTGAGGGTGTTGTCGCGCACGAACTGTCCCACATCAAACACAAGGACATCCTGATTTCGACGCTGGCGGCCACGGTCGCCGGCGCGGTTGTTCTGCTGTCGCGGTGGTCCGTCTTTTTCGGCAGCGACGAGGGAGGCCTGCTCGGCGCCGTTGCGATAGCCGTCATCGCCCCCGTGGCCGCAGCGCTTGTTCAGGCGGCCATTTCGCGCTCCCGGGAGTACGAGGCGGATGCGGGCAGCGCCGCCATCACCGGCAATCCCCAAGCCCTGGCCGCGGCCCTGCTCAAGCTTTCCGCCGCAGGCAGGCAGAAGCCGCTTCAGGCCAATCCGGCAACCGCGCATCTGTTCATCGTCAATCCGCTTTCCGGTGAAACGATCATGTCATGGTTCAGCACGCACCCGCCGATCGAAAAAAGAGTCGCGCGGCTGCTGGCGATGCAAAGCGCGGGCTCAGGCGAAAGAAGATAGCAGAAGGGCATTCCTGCCGGATGGAATGCTGAATGGATATTTTGAAGAACATCCCTTGCTTGCCGTCCTTTGCTTGCGTCCGAACCGGGAGAAACCGAATTTATCGTTTGTCTTTCCCGGGCATTTCCCATAAAATGCCGACTACGGGAGGTGTCTATGGATCAGCTCATTGCTTATCGTTCCTTCGTGAGTTATATCGACCGCAGCCGGGAATATTACGGCGCTCAGGGCTACCAAAAGCCTTACGCCTGGCCGCGCTATGACAAGGTTCCTTTCACGCCGCTGGCAAAGCCGCTGGCCGAAGCCCGCATCGGATTGGTTACGACCGCAGGCCTCCCCAAGCCCGCAGATCCGATGAAGGCCATGCTGTACCGCCGGGAACTTTACGCAAACCCCTCGGCGCCGCCGCCTTCAGCGCTCTACACCGACGACCTGTTCTGGGACAAACAGGCAACCCACACAAAGGACGTGGACAGTTTCCTGCCGCTTAACCGGCTGGCGGAATACGCCCTCCAGGAGCGCATCGGGTCGGCATCTCCGAGATTCTATGGCGTGCCCACCGATTACAGCCAGGCGAGAACCATTCATCTTTACGGACCGCAGATCCTTCATTGGTGCCGCGAGGACCATGTCGATGCAGTCGTCCTCTTCGCGCTTTGACCGGTTTGCCACCAGACCGTGAGTCTGGTTTCCCGCCACCTGGAGGAAAACGGTCTGGCCACTGTTGTTGTCGGTTGCGCACGCGACATCGTGGAGGAGTGCGGCGTCGCGCGTTTTGTCTTTACCGATTTTCCGCTGGGGAATCCCTGCGGCATGCCCGGCGACCCGGCCATGCAAAGCGCGATTCTGGGCATCGCCCTGGATCTGCTCGCCCGGGCCTGGATGCCGCGCACGACCGTTCAGACGCCCTATCTCTGGCCCGGCGATGAATGGCGCGCCGCCTTCATGCGGGTGGACGACTCCAATCGCGAAGCGCTGGCCCGCGCCGGCGAAGAGCGCCGCAAATTCCAGGCCGGGTTGAAAAAAAGCTGAACGACGGATGCGCGAAAGCCCAGGCGGTAAGCCTTTGTTCGGAAAATTGTTTGCCTTCGTCTTTTCTTTTTTCGGGATTATTCTGCTTCTTCCGCTTATCGTGGCCGTGGCCGTACTCGTTTTCAAGTTCGATCTTCGTTCCTTTACGGAAATGCATCCCCTGGCGGTCGCCATGGCAATCGCCGCGTACGCCTTCATCTGGGTCATGGCCTTCTTCGGCCTGCAGCAGGTCTTCCTGGTCTGGAAACCGGACCCGGCGACCGCGCCCGCCGGCAAAGAGGCGCTGATCGCAAAACTGGAGAAATCATTTGCCGGGCCCTTTGAGGGGAAAAAGCTTTTCGACGTTTTTCGTTCGGATGACGACCGGCTGGCAATTACCTGGTCGTCTTCCATCAGCTGTTTCCAGGTTGCCGCCGGCGGCCGGATCGGTAAAAAGCGGGTGGTCGTGCTGACCTTTGATGAAAAGAATCACGAGGCATTTTTTCTGATGAAGGACAAAGACTGGCGCTGGTCGGCTTCCCCAAAAAACTTTGATTTTTCCATGCGTTTTGCAGCCGGCATTTTCGCTGAAATCTCCACGGACTTCGCGCCATCCCTGTCGATTGCCGACGACGGCAGTGTCACCGTCCATGTGCAGAAGCTCTCCTATGATTCCCGGGAACTTTGGCTGCCCATCGAAAAAACGCTGCTGGCTTCGGGATGGACCATCCGCGGCGGAATGTTTCGGGGATGGGGCTACGCGCTCGCCGTGGCCATCCCCCTTGCTCTGCTGTTGTTTTTCCCGATTTATTTCATTATGCAGAGTGCTCCGTCTGCAACCGGTGCCACGGCGCAGCCGATGTCCCCCAAGCAGACGGCGGTTGCCGATCAGGAAACGTACCGGAAAAATGAAGCGGCGCAGATCGCCGTGTCCGGCAAACGCATGTCGGCAGGACAGATCGAAACCACACTGGATGGTTTAATGAAAGTGCCTGCCCGGTATTTTAAAGATTACGAATATGCGTTTATCGCCTACGCCAGGATTTACGGGGAGAAAAAGGACAAGAGCCCCGAATTCATGGCGCGGCTTTCCGCCTTCGCCCGGGAACGCGGAATTGAATCCCTGACCGTCTCTCCGGAATAGGCAGCATAGGGGACGCACTGAATCCTGCTTATCTGCACCTATTACGTTGACTTGAAAGACGGTTTCGAATAGACCTGTACAAAACAAAGTGGAGGAGAATTCGACATGATGCAAGATTTGTTTTCCTTAAAAGGCCGCACCGCTCTTGTTACAGGCGGTTCGCGCGGAATCGGCCGCATGATCGCCGCCGGATTTCTTGAACAGGGCGCGCGGGTTTATATTACTTCACGAAAAGCCGACGTGTGCGAGAAAACGGCGGAAGAGCTCTCCGGTCTCGGACCCTGCTTTTCCCTGCCGATGGATGTGTCATCCGTTGAAGGTGCGAGGGCTCTGGCCAAAGCGTTTGCCGCCCGGGAGGATAAACTCGACATCCTCGTGAATAATGCGGGCGCCGCATGGCTGGAGCCTTTTGACAAGTTTTCGGAAAAAGGCTGGGACAAGGTTGTCGATTTGAATTTGAAATCGCCGTTCTTTTTGAGTCAGGCCCTGATCGAGCCCTTGCGCAATGCCGCCAGGATCCAGCCGGCCAAGATCATCAACGTGGCTTCCATCGACGGCATTTTCGTGAATCCCCAGGAGACGTACTCTTATGCGGCCAGTAAAGCGGGCCTGATTCATCTGACGCGCCGGATGGCGCTTCGCCTGGTCGAGGACAATATCCTCGTCAACGGCATCGCCCCCGGAGCTTTTGCGTCGGAAATGAACCAGCTGGCGCGCGATCATTCGGATATGGTTGCGGCGCGTGTGCCGGCAAAACGCATCGGACGTGACGAAGACATGGCCGGAGTGGCGGTTTATCTGGC
>DBPV01000061.1:0-13403 GCA_002304995.1 Syntrophaceae bacterium UBA1411 | reverse complement strand
AAATGTCCCTGAGAATTTCCGAAGAGAGATTCAAAGGAAGGATATCGGTTAAGAACCGGGGGAGCATATTATGGCTGTTGGTTGGTCCCGTGACGGGGCTGTGCAGGATCAAATAGACGCCACGATAGAAGACGGAGTGGAGCTGGCCAGGAGTCGGTTGCCCAGCGGCGAGAGCTCAACCCATTGTAAGGAATGTGGGGCTCTTATTCCGGAGGCGCGCCGTAAAACCATTCCCGGAGTTCGCCTTTGCGTCGGTTGCCAGGCAGAGCTCGAAAAAGAGCAGACGACTTTCACGCTATACAATCGCCGCGGCAGCAAAGATAGCCAGCTTAAGTAACTGGGGAAAGGCTTTGTTGCCTGCGCGCCTTTGTAGCATCAGCCGGCAAGGATTGCTACTCCTTATATTTTGATAATCCCAACGAAAAGCTGAGCCGGAGCAGCGCCACAGGTGCTGCGATCGGCTTTAGCAACTGGTTGGCATTTCTATTTCCATGCGATGAGTCTTTGCAGAAGAATATCCTCAACATTTTGTCGCGAATCCAGAACAGATAAAACATAAACGCTGTCTTCTGATGCCCTATACATCAAACGCCAAGGCCCGATAATGAGTTCACGATATAATGTGATTCCCTGATTTTGTAATTCTGGAACCATTCGTCCCCTGTCAGGAAACGCATTAAGACTTTCAGCACTTTTTTTTAATTCACTGAATATTTTTCTTGCTTGGAGGGGATTTTCTCTGGCGATATACTCAATAATAGATACCAGATCATTTTCCGCAGTATCTGACCACCATACGTTATGTGATTGCTTCATGCTCATTTATCTTTGAGAATACTTTCAATTTTCGAAAATACTTCATCTTGGGATTTGAGTTTCCCCTTTTTAATGTCTTCTTCGCCCTGAGAGAGAAGCTTGAGTATGCCAATAGCATTTCTTATGTTTTCATAGCTCTGCGGATCTTGGAGAACAGCCTTAGGTTCACCATTTTGTGTGATTACTACGGGCCGATGTGTTTCATTGATTTGCTTTAACAATTCAGGTGCATGTGCCTTTAAATAGGTTATCGGTTTTATGTCTTTTGATATATTCATATACTACCTCCAGTCTTTATATGGTACTATAAACGGACTGATTCTGAAAGCATTTATTTATGACAACGTGGCCATCACCGGCGGGAATGAAGCGCAGCGGAATTCCCGTCCGCGTGCATGGCATTGTTCTGTGTGACCTACGCCTTGGTCGCCACGATTGCGAATTCGCCTGTGTTTTGATCATACGATTCGCCAGCCACATCCGAATAAAGGCTGTCAACCTTAAAATTGGCTTCCATGAATGATTTCTTCAACTCCTCGGGAGCGAAATATTGTAGCCAGTTGTACACACACCTTGTACGCTCCGCCTCAACGATTGTGTACTTGTCGAGCACTACTTTTTCATCAATGTATTTAAAGGTATTTAAAAAGCCATAATACTTGTTTGGCGACCAGAAGCCATTGAGGAGGTTTCTCTCGTATGTCGAGGACTCTTCCCTTTGTTCAAACGCCGAAAGGGAATATACATCAAGCAGGACATAACCGCTCGGTTTTAGAATGCTGTGAAATTTTCGCAGAATCCCTTTCCTTTGTGTTGGGCTGAGGGCGCAGAAATCGCACATAATCATTAGCACAAGATCGAAGCGGTCTTCTGTTTCGAACTCCAGGTAGTTCTGCGTCACGTACCTGATGTTCAACTGCTCGCGGCATGCGACTTCCTTTGCGTATTCGATGGACCTCTCGGAAAAATCAATGCCCGTTACATTCGCTCCACTTTTCGCCAAACGTGTTGCGTACAATCCAGGGCCACAGCCAAAATCAGCAATTTTGGTGTCCCTGCCGATGTTGAACCGAGATGCGATCCACTCAACTGAACGGTTGATAAATTCCACTTTTCGGGACGAAACATCGATTTCCTCGTTCAAGTGGAAAGATAGCATCTGCTTTGACGTATGCTCATCTGTCCAAAGGTCACTTGCTGTATAAAACTCGAATGGTTCAGGACGCGCATTGATTTTCTCTAGTTCAGCAAACATTGATATCTCCGATTAACTTTGTTACACAGAACGAAGAAATCACCCGGAGCGCAGCGATCGGGTGTATTGATTTTGTTATGTATTTCAATAGAACTCTCTCTTGATAGTTGCCAATATTTCTCCATAGGTTTCCCTGATGTTCCCTTTTGAAAATCTAATCTGCTCAATACCGTGTATATTTGAGAATTCTTCCACACCATCTTCTAGTAATACTATAGCACGATTGAATCCGAGCCTGCCTTGGAAGAGGCCAATTTCGTGAACCACGTTCTGACGTGCGCGGAATTGTCCATCAATTGTTTGATCTTCAGCTGTCATGACCAATATAGCAAAGGAGCTTTTGGCAAGCATGTCCTCGAGAATGTCTCTAATGGTGTGTCCTGCCCGCGATCCAACTTCGTAGGCCACAACCTCATAGAGATGCTTATCATGTAAGTGATCTTTAATATCTCGCCATAGGTTACTTCTCCCATGGCCAATGAATAATTTTGGCTTTTCTGTTAATTCATAAGGCAGTTTTGATTTCGGGGCATCTGTTTCAAAGATATCAAATACTCTCTCAATGGCTGAACGACTATCTGCGTCTCTACTGAACTTAACCGCGATTCGTGAGTCTGTTCCAGATAACGATTCTATCTCAAGGGCATGAAATAGGACTGTTCTTTTATAGTGAAAGTGGTTTTGGCAGTTGCTCGGATCATACTTTCGGTAGTCCCCGAAAAATTCATCTTCTGAATCATAATTCCAAGTTTCGTCAAATTGCTTGATACTGAAATTTCTTGTGATCTCACGTGAAAATATTTCTTCATCAGTGAGATTCTTTTTATTTGGATCAATGTATTTGGCGATTCCGATTACGCGTTCCGTCTTGGCCAATGAATCAAATAACACAATGGCTTTTTTTAAAGTATCGACAGGAAAAATTGTATTCCTATATTCTTTGATCTTTTCCATAAATCACCTTACATAACATTTAATCTACCGCTCCGGCAAAAGCCGGGTTTTTGGTGCAAAACAACTTCCAGGCCGTTTTGCTTCTTTAGAAAAACTCCTTGAAAATCAATTCAATATAAATTGCCGTTGCGGCAAAAGGTCCTTATTATCAGGAAATACCGCTCCGGTTATTTTAATGTTTTTTGTGAATCGTGGTTAAAATATCTGCTTTGATGGAGTTGCGCCCGTGAATCAGATTTTGCCCGAGTTCCAGAAATTCATGGCGGACCGAAGGCTGGCTCTCGAAAACCAGATTCCTTTTTACGCCGGATGGGCAAGCAAGTTCATCCGCTTCTCCAATGCGGGTCAATCTACTCCAACTGAATTGAAAATTCAATTATTTCTTGATGATTTGAAGAAAAAACCCGAAGATTCAGGGCGAATTATGGGACGTAAAAACATCAATCCGCCTTCACCAAATCCTGGTCTGATTTCTCCTGCAACAAACGCCGCAGGGAAAGAGCGTGCCGAATGTGCGTGCCGCCTTTCAGTCCAGGATCTCTTCTTTCACGTCGAGTCTTTTCCCGCAGAGACGGCAGGTGTACGTCTCAACCCAGATCCGCACGCCGTCGCGGTTGATCTTCCGGCCGCCGTCGTAGTGGACGTGTTCGTGGCAGTTGTGTTCCTCGGTTTTTCGATGTTCGCGGTCTTCCATATCGGCATCTCCTTTCATGATCGGGCGTTTGCGGCCACCGCCGGCCTTTCCGAAGCAGGCGGAGGCGGTCCGGGCTGTTGTACGGGGAGCAGACGCTCCAGAGTTCCGAAGCGGTAGAAGGACTCCGGAAGGTCGATGCAGAGCCGGTTTTCCGGATCGTGGCCGACAAGGAGGCGGGCGAGGGGCGCGATGAGCTTGCGCTCGATGAGGCGGGCCATGTCGCGCGCGCCGGCCCAGGGTCTTGGGTCACAGGCGAGCAGATAATCGGCAAGCCGCTCTTCGTCGCAGATGAGGAAGATTCCCTTTTCCCTGAGGCGGGCGAGCGCGAAGCCCAGCTTCTGGCCCAGAATCTTTTTCAGAATCGGCGTCGTCGGCGTCCGGAAGAGGATGATTTCGTCGAGCCTTCCCAAAAATTCCCCGGGAAAGTGTTTCGCGAGAAGGGCGACCGGATCCGCGGGAGCGTCGCTTGCGGAAAATCCCGGTTTCCGCCGGTTGATGTCGCGGGGGGAAAGGATGTTCGTGGTGAGAATGATTACCGAGCGGCGGACATCGAAGCGCTCCCCCATACCCGACGTGATTCTTCCCTCGTCGAGCATTCCCAGGAGCAGACGGTGGATGTCGGGATGCGCCTTTTCAATTTCGTCGAAAAGGATGACGCCGCCGGACCTTTCCTCGAGCCACCGGATGAGCAGGCCGTCGGCTGTTCCGAAAGCGGCGCCGTAGGGCATTCCGATGAGCTTGTGCACGCCGTCGTGCCCCGGATATTCGGCAAGGTCGATGTGGAGAAAGTCTTTGTCGCTTCCGAAGTATTCCTGCGCCAGCGCCCGGGCGAGCTCCGTTTTGCCCACGCCGGTCGCGCCGGAGAAAAGAAACGTCCCCAGCGGCCGCCCCGGCGCTGTTTCGCCGTAGCGCCGCGTAACGAGGGTCGAGACCACTTTCCGCACTGCCTCTTCCTGGCCGATCACGCGGCGGTTGAGGGATTCCTCGAGGCCCCGGAGATCCTTCGTTTTGCCCTCGCCCAGAGAGCTCATCATCCGTCCCGTCTGGCGGGCCAGGACCCGGTAGAGGTCTTCCGTCTGCATTTCATTCCGGCCTTCCCTTTCGACGAGGCCTGCGGCGCTGTCGAGAAGGTCCAGGCTTTTGTCCGGCTGGCTGCGGTTCGCCAGATGGTTTTGTGTTGCCTGCCAGGCCCCGGCCGGAATCTCCGCGCCGATTCGGATGCCGTGGTGTTTCTCCAGGGTTTGCGCATGGCGCTTCAGAATGGCGAGCGTCGCTTCTCTGCCCGGTTCCTCGAGTTTAATCTGCTGAAAGCGCCGGGCGAGCGCCGCGTCGCGGGCGATGTAGCGGAAGTATTCGCCCGTCGTGGTGGCGCCGATCACGGACACGCGCGATCCGGCGAGGACGGGCTTCAACAGATTCGCCGCGTCCATGGGCGCTCCTTCCGCCCTGCCCGCGCCCCAGAGGAGATGGGCCTCGTCGATGAAGAGGATGGCGGGTTGACAGGTTTCGAGCGCCCGGATCACCTTCGCCACCCGGTCTTCGAACATGCCCCGGAGCGTGGTTCCCGCCAGGAGGCTCCCCATGCTGACTTCGTAGACCTTGCTTTCCGCGAGCCGCGCCGGCGCCTGGCGCCTCGTTAGGCGCCGCGACAAAAGTTCGACGAGGGCGGTCTTGCCGACGCCGGCCGGGCCGGTGAGCATGGCGTTGCGTTTTTTCTTCCTCAGGAGCACTTCGACCAGGCGGTCCATTTCCTCGGGCCGGTCGGCAAGGTCGTCGAAATCGCCCTTTTCGGCCAGCGCTGTCAGTTCGCGGCCGTACTGGAGGAATACGCTGTCGTTTGACGCACCCGGATTGGACGGCCGGCGCCTCGCGGCATAACCGGCGTGCCGGGCGGTTATCGCCAGAGCGGTCATGTCGATGCCGGCCGCCTGAAGGGCGCGGTAGAGGCGGTGGTCCCGGCTGCCGCACAGGGAGCACAGGACATCGCAGGCCAGGACGGGCTTCATCCGGGTATCGATGATGGTGCGGGTAAGCAGGCGCCGGTCCTCGTCGACGTTGTCGCGGAGAAAGGGTTCCAGGGCCAGAGCAAACACGGCCGGACTGGCTTTCGCCGGCGCAAGGAGGCGGGCGAGGGTGCCGTCTGCATCATGGCTGGTCCAGACAAAAAGCATTCGGGGAAGGGTCCGTTCGCCGTCCGGATAGTACCTGCCCACGAGTTCGCAAAGTTCATTGAGCGTCATTGGGACTCTCCTTCGGGATCGAAAAGGGCGTTGCAGGCCTGCTCCAGGCGCTCCGCGTCGCGCCTCACTTCGCCGGTGCGGGCGGCCAGATCGGCTCTCACCTTGTCGTGGCTTGCCCGATTGTCCAGGATGGCCCTCTCCCTCGCCCGCTCCTCGTCCTCGAAGAGGGCCTGGAGCTCGGCCTTCGCGGCGAGGATCTCATCTTCGAGCATCGTCACTTCCCTTTGCAGCCAGTCAAGCTTTTCCGGCAGGGTCTCGCCCTGGATGGCGAGCCGTTCGTCGATCTCGATTCCCGGATTGCCCAGGATGGCCTCGACGCGCGACAAAGCGTTTTTCAAACTCTGGAGGGAGCGCATCTCGTGGAGCAGATAACCTTCGGGATAGCCCAGCTCCTCGGGCCGGACCTCCAGGGCGGCAAGCAGCATTTCCTCCAGGCGCTCCTTCTGTTTCTGCGTGAGATGCGCGTAGGCGGGGTGGTGGAGAAGTCTGTCGGGATGGAGGAGCCGGCGGATCTGCCGCAGCACCGTCTTGCACTCCTGCAGGTACGCGTCGGTTTCCGCGGCAGTGCCTTGGGCGCCCGTCTCCGCAGCCGCTTCCGCGGACACCCGGATGAGATGGGGCGCCAGGACTGCGTCCGTCTTGAGCCGCGCAAGCTCGCTTCGCCGGCGCGCCTCTTCGTCCAGGATGTAGCTGTCGATATCCTCGCGGGACCATTCCGGATTCACTTTTTTGAGCGTGAAGCGCATATCGCTGCGTTCCAGATCCAGGGCCGCCTCGCGCAGGGCCACCTCTTCTTTGCCGAAGAGCGCGAGCCACTCGCGGCGGGGGTGCGCGTTTCTGAGCCGCTGGTTTTCGATGAGGAGATAGATGTCTTCCAGTTCCTGGCGCAGCGAGACCCACCGCGCCTTTTCGATGGCATATCCTCTCTGCTGTTCTTCCGTGCCTTCCACGAGCAGGNNCGGAAAGGAAAAGGTAGCGCCCAATGAGCATTTCTTTGATCAGGCCCGCGAAGGTGGCGGGAGTGTGCCCCTCGAGAAAAGTTGTGCCGTCGTCGGCCGGCGCGTGTCGGGCGGCAAGGCCGCCCATGAGGGAATAGAGATCCTCCCGGGGCTGGAACCGGGCCAGGGCTTCCCGTGCGGCATGAGCGTTTCCGCCAAGCAGGATGCCGGTGAGGTTCATGCCGCGCGCGGCTTTCCACCCTTTGACCTCATGGGCGAAAAAGCGCTCCCACTCGGCTTTCAGCACAAGCGCCAGCGTCCGGTAGAGGTCGAGATGCATGAAAAGGCAAAAGCGGATGATGTCTTCCACGGGCGGGAAGACATGCCCTTCGGCGTAATCCCAGAAACGGCGGGCGCTGTTTTTTTTAAGCGAGCCCACCGCCGCGCCGTCCGCGAAGGCGAGGGCTTTTTTGTGGTCGCAGCCCAGCATATCGTGCGTGATCGCCTTTTTCCTGCCCTCCGCCCGCCAGGTGTTTCTTTGCCGGTCCGTGACGGCGGGGTTGGTCTCGAAGGACCGGATGATTGCGTCCAGATCGTCGCCAAGTTTTCGATAGAGGGTCATGTCCTGTCTCCTTTCTCACTCGTTGAGAAGAGCGGCGGGGAAACCGCCGGCCGAGTTGCCGATCCGTGAAGTATCCAGAATACCGTTGTAAAACCTGATTTGCCTGTCGTAGGCCGCTTGTCCTGCGATGCGCGCCATGACCATTTGCCGGTTGTTGTAAATCTTCAGGTAGGCTTCGTGTTCGCTTGCGCCCCGCCGGAATACGGATCCGTCGCGGTCGTCCGGAGCGCGGGAGATGACGCTTACCAGATCTTCTCTGTCCGTCCACAGCCACCCCGCGGGAGCGTGGTCATCGGGCGGTGTTTCCCAGATGAATCCTGTCGGCAGTACGCGAAGACCGGCCAGAACTTTTCCGTTGGCGAGGTCCCGAAACGCAACCACTCCCGCCGTGTCCAGCGTTGCAAAACGTTTCCCGTCGGGAAAGGCGGCGGCCCTGATCAGGCGGTTTTTCCGCCGGACCTCCTCGCGCCAGACAAAGTCCTGTGTGTCCGCATTCCACAGGGCAATGAGATCCGCGCCTTTGACAAGAAACCGCCCGCCGTCCGGCAGGGGGGTGAGCCACCTGTCGAATCTGTCGCGGGCCGATCCGATGCTGCTGTAGGAATGCTTCTTTACAAGCGCGCCGGTTTCCCAGTCCAGGAAGCGCAGTTCAAAAGCGCTCACGGTAATGACCATTTGCCGCGCGGCGGACATGACGATGTCGCCGATGCGGCCGTCCTGGCGCGATTCGTGAAGCAGCCTGCCTGTGCGTCCGTCCCACAGGCAAAGCGCATTGTCCTTTGCCGTGGCCAGGAGGGCGCCGCTCATGCAGAAAGCGTTGAACCGCTCCAGGCCTTTGAGGGGAAAACCCGCAACGGAAAGGCCTGTCCGCAGATCGTGGGCTCCCAAAAATCCGGTGCGTCCCGAGACAACAAAAAGCCTCTTTCCGTCCGCCGTGACGTAGAGTGCAAAGGGTCCCTGCGGTCGATCCTCTGCGCCTTTCCCGGCTGGTCCGGCGAGGGGAAATCCGGTTTCTTGCCGTCCAGTGGATAAATCGTAGACGGCAATTTCGTCCTTGGCCTGCGCAACCAGGCTTTTGCCGTCGGGCGTGAGCGCGGCAAGCGGCGCGCCCTGCGGCAGACCGCTGGGATCATCCATCTCCGGAAGATCGAATGCTTTGAGGCACAGGCCGCTTGAGAGATCCCAAAGTTTTCCTTCCGCCGCGCCCAGCGTAAGAAGACTCCGGCCGTCGGGCGTGATGAGGATGTCCCGCACCGGGTCGCCCGCGGGAATCAGCCGCGCGGATTTTCCGGAAAGAGGATCGACGAGGCGCACGACCGTTTCCTGTCTTGCCAGGGCAATCTCCTTTCCCTTCAGCAAGGCGGCAACTCCGGGAGTCCAGCCGGGGGAGTCCGGATTCAGCGGGTAGGAGGCTGCTATCGCATGGGCTCGAATATTCCAGACATTGACTCTGCCATCGGGGAACTCCAGGCACAGACCCTCTTCCGCCAGGAAAGACCAGATTTCGAGGTCTCCCGTGAACGTGCCCGTCCGGAACATTGCGCCTGTGCGGATATCGAAAATCCGGAACTCCGACAGGTGGTGGGGATGGATAAAGGCCCTTTGCTTTTCGATGAGCTGAAAACCTCTCAAAGCGTACTGGGCGCGGTAGTTCCCTTGCAGAGCCGTCACAGCGAAGGCCACGGAAAATTCCGCCCTGTTGAGGACGGTAACGCCGCTTGCCGATTTCACGACAATAAACCGGCTGTCGGGGCTGATGCCGACGATTTTCTGGAAAGAGATCTCCGGCGCAGACCTGTGGAGGAGCTCGCCCGATTCGGCGTTCCATATCCTCAGACGCAAATCGCTGTTGACGGCGGCGATCAGGGCGCTGTCGGGGCTTACTTTGAGGGAAACGATATGGCTGCCTTCGATCTTAAACGTGCGGACCCTTTCTCCGTTGTCGATGTTGTAGAGGATCACCTCGGATCTTTGCGAATCGCGGCTTTTTTTGTCCAGGAAGTTGTGTACGATCCAGTTTTGTTTACAGTAGAAAAAGGTGTCGTCGCAGTGGACGGGAATGCCGGGGTGATCCGTCAGGACGGCCAGGCATTTGCCGTCGGCGAGATTCCAGATTTTTTTCCATCCCAGCGGCGCCGCCGTCACCATGCGCGGCCGCGTGGGGCTGACAAAGAGTCCCGACGGGCCACAGTTGCGGCAGTCGAAGACGCGGATACACTGTCCCGAGGCCGCGTCCCACAGACGCACCGTGCCGTCCGTGCTTGCCGTGACAAGATGGGTTCCGTCCATGGCCGCCGCCATTGTGGAGATCCTTTCCCTGTGAATCCCCGTGTCGTGAAGCAAACGGCTCGGCCCGGCGGATTTCGCAAGGACTGAGGCAACCGCCTGAGCCGGCAAATTGCCCGGCCGTGAGGATGCCGCCGGAAGCAATGAAGGATTCTTACGCATTCTCCCCTCCTTTGGGCAGCAGCGGAATCGGCTGGATGGCGGTTTCCCTCTGTTTTGCCGTGAGAGCCCGGGTATAGCCTCCGGCCAGGCGTTCGTATTCGTCAAGGCCCTGGAGGCGGGCCCGCACCATGGCCGCGTTGTTGCGTGTGCGGACATAGGTCCTGCGCCTTTCGTCCGCGAGGGGAATGGCGCTGAGAACCTTGCCTTCGGCGCTTTCCTCGACGACATGGACCAAGTCGTCCCGGTCCGTCCAGATCCAGCCCTCCGGAGCGTGCTTGTCGGGCGGCGTAAACCAGAAGAAGCCATTGTCCACGTTCNNAGGGACGCAAAGACCCTTCTGTCGTCGGGAGACAACACGATGGACAAGAGCGGCTGTCCAAGTCCGGGCCACAGGACCTCGCGCCGCCCGCTTGCAAGATCCCAGCGCTCCAGGCTTCCCTTCACCGTTCCGGCGAGCACGTGGTGTTCGTCTTCCTCGACAGCCATAGAGAAAATATCAGTATCCGGTTCTTCAACAGACCGCAGGATGCTGAATGTCGCGAGATCCCAGAGAATGACGCGGCCGTCGCGGCCCGAGGAGATGAGCGTGCTTCCGCGGGAGGTAAAATGAAGGCTCCGGATAGAGACATAGGTCGATATTTTAGGCCAGGTGTGACCTTTCAGCCGGCCGGTCCGGGCGCCCGACTGCAGATTGAAAATGAAGATATCGCCGTTTAGAACACAACTCACGGCAATGCGTTCGACATCGTCATCGACCGCGAGAGCCGCCGGTCTTCCCGGTATGGAAACGGACCTGAGGCATTCTCCTTTTTCGACATCCCAGAGCTTCACTGCGTCATATGCGCAGGAGGCGAGAAACGCGCCGGACTTGAGCGGTACGAGGCGGTCTACGGGAGATTTGTGGGCTTCCAGAATCCGAGCCGGCTCTTCTGTGACGCCCTGCCTCCGCAGGAGAAGAACTTTTCCGTTTTTAAGTCCGGCGGCGATCAGGTCGGGAAGGCCGAGGAAGGCGAGAGCTGACGCATCCCGGGGGATTACAACGCGCACAGCGCCGCTTGCCAGATTCCAGACTTTCGCTGCGCCTCCTGCGTCATGGGCGGCCAGGGCAACTCCTGAGCCGGAAAGAGAAAGATCAATAAGGTTACGCGCCACATTGAGAATCCGTGTGCAATGGCCTTCGTCAATATTCCAGATCCGGCATGTCCAGTCGAGACTGACCGTGCAGAGGGTCTTTCCATCCGCCGCAATCGCCATGCCCGTCACGTCGTCCCGATGGCCGGTGAGTTCCTTCTCCACGACGCCCGTCTTGTGATTCACGACCAGGATGACCCCATAGTGGCAGCACACAACCAGGCGCTCGCTGTCGGGTGTGACGGCGACCTTATAGGGCTGGCGCGATTCAAAGGAAAGGACACGCTCGCGGACGCCGGTGCGTATGTCGAACCAGTAAAGGCCATCCCAGGCCGCGGCGACCACCTTTCCATCTCCCGCCAGCGCAATATCCCTGAAGGGACTGGGGAAGTGTCCGCGGGCGATCGGGAAAGGACCGCGCAGGTCGCTAAAGCTTCCGCGCCAAATGTCGTTTCCGGATGACAGGAGGACAAAAGACACGCCGTCCCCTGTGATGAGAATCTTTGTGATGGGAGCGCCCCCGTCTTCAATGATGCGCTCCGGAAAGCCGGTGGCGATAGACCAGATGCGAACGCTTCCATCATTGCCGCCGCTCAGCACATACCGATCGTCGGGACTTACCGCAACGGCGGTGACGATGCCGGTGTGGCCCGCCAGGACAAGCGAACAGGCGCCCGTGGCGAGATCCCACACGCGCAGGGTTCCGTCATCCGCCGTGGTCACGGCGCGGGTTCCGTCGTGCAGAAATGCCGCACGCCTGAGCTCATCGGCGTGCCCCGTAAAAACCATGAGACACTGGCCGGTGGCGATGTCCCAGAGGCGGGCCGTGCGGTCACGGTTGGCGGTAAGCATTTTTGATCCGTCGGGCGATATGGCGACGCCGTGATACTGGTTTAAGTGTGTTCCCGTGCGGTGGGTGATCTTCCTGTGTGGGGCGAAGTCCGCGAGCGCCTCCGTAAGAACGGCACTGGACACCTGCCGGCCCTGAGTCCCGGTTGGCGCAGGTTGCGCCTTTTCTGTTTTGTCGGATTCCTTGAAGTCCTTCATGGCCTTCCCTTGTTTCAATTGTATATTATTCTCGCCGCTTCCGCGAGGATTCTCTTTACCGTCGCGGCAATCCACAAGGCTGCTTGCGAATCCGGCCAGTAGACATAGATGAGCAGACCGCAGAAAAAGGCCGCCGTGCAGACATAGCAGAGCGATTCCAGCGGACCCTTCAGCGCTTCGGCCAGCGCAAGCATGTTCTTCAGGAAAAGCTGGGAAGGGGCTCTGCCCAGGCGATGAAGGGCAATGTGCCTCGTTTTTTCCCCCCTGCCTTGCCGGCAGAGGCTCTCCCAGTAAGGGGCGAACACATCCTGCTTCCCCATGAGTTCTCCGGCCAGGCGGATGTGGCGCTCGTCGGAAAGCGCGAGGGCGACGAGCGCCGCAGCGGCAGCCGATGCGCGTTTTTCATCAGGGACGTTCCGGGGGACGTCCTTGTAAATAGGGTCCTGGTGGATTTCATACATGCCGTCGCGTGTCGTGGGATAAAGAGTGCCTTCCGAGATATGCATGGCGGGATTGGGCTCCAGTCGTTCAGTGTAGCCCACCACTTCGCTTATCATAACCACCTTTGTGGCCGCGATTTCTTCCCGTATCCAGGCAATGAGCCTGTCGCGGTCGCTCCCTTCCGGCCCGGTCCCCGGGTCCGTCGCCGCTTCCTGTCAGCGCGGGGGCTTGCGGAAGGTTTCGGCCTGCGTGCGAAGATCGTTCCCGGCGGCGCGCCTGCCCTCGGAGTCGAGCATCCGCGCGACCGCCTCGAGGCATTCCGAGCAGATCAGCCGGTGTTCCTCAAGCGGTGACTCCCTGAGTTTGTTGAAGGCGATCCAGTAGTTTTCCTCCACACCGGCCCGGTCCTCCTGCGTCGAAGCACACGCTGCAAACCGCAAAGCCTCTCCATAGGCCTTGAGTCCGGCTTGTATTTCCTCATCTTTCATCATGGCAGCCTCCTTTCGCTTTCTGAAATAATTTTAAGCACGAAGTATCAACGAAAGGTCTGTGCATGCAATGGCAAAAGAAAGAGTGCGTCATGCACAAAGAATGACGGCGGACGAAAAGCCCGGCCGCCTGTCGGAGGGAGAATCGGGGGATTGGCTAGTGACCATCGGCGCAGGGAAAGCTTGTCTGGTATGCCGGGGAAAACGAGCATCCAGAAATCCTTTAATCTATTTCGCGGCTTTTGTCGGAAAGACGGCTGAAACTGCGATTGCCAGAGCCAGGAGGTGATTCATAATGATTTGATTTTTATTCTGGTAGTCCCACCGGG
>DBPV01000105.1:33323-44009 GCA_002304995.1 Syntrophaceae bacterium UBA1411 | reverse complement strand
GATGGAGGAGCTCCAGAACGCCGGACAGCGCGGAATAGAGACGGGCGTTGCGCATCGACAAAATCAGGTAGTCCTTTTTCAATTCGTCCCGGACGGCCGCAGGCGGCAGGACGCCCGTCGCTTGGAGGCGATGATACAGAAAAGCGGAAACATTCTGCCGGCGCGCCAGATCGAGGACACAGCGCCAGTCCTCCGCGGAAGCGGAAGCCAGCCGCGACTTTTGGGCTGCGGCGCCGGCATATCCCAGGCCGGTCATTAACAGGGAGGCGCACTGATCCATGAAGGGCACTTAAACATAATCGATGGGCGGCTGTCAAAGAGTTCAAAGGGCTGCCTTACATTTTTATGGCGGCAAGGCGCGCCTTGACATTTTCCGGCGTCGTGTTATCAACACAAAATAAACAATCGATGCCGTTCGGGAAGTTTGCGCCTGATGGCCGGCTTGATGATGGTTGTTCATGCCTTAAACAGCGGCGCGGCGAGCACGCCGCAAATATTTTGCAAACAGGAGGAACTATGTTGGAATCTTTGTCGGGCAAAGTCGCCTGGATCACTGGCGGCGGAACGGGCATCGGCCAGGCGGCGGCCGTTGCTCTGGCGCAAAACGGCGCCGCGGTTATTCTCTCGGGGCGCAGGAGCGCCGTTTTGCAGCAAACGGCGGAGCGCATCGCCGCGCAAGGCGGCGCCGCCTTCGTGGAAACGCTGGACGTTTCCGATGCCGCATCCGTCGCTGCGGCGGCCGGGCGGATTATGTCGCGTTCCGGCCGGATCGACATCCTGGTCAACAACGCCGGGACCAACGTCGCCGAGCGGCACTGGGACAGGGTGACGCCGGAGAAATGGAAAGAGGTGATCGACGTCGATTTGAACGGCGCATTTTACTGCGCCCGCGCGGTTCTGGAAATCATGCGGAAGCAGCAGGACGGCCTCATCATCAACGTCTCGTCCTGGGCGGGGAGATTTTACACGCTTCTGACCGGACCGGCGTACAGCGCGGCCAAGCACGGTCTTATGGCCATGAACGCCAGCATCAACATGGAAGGCTGCCGGGACGGCATCCGCGCCTGCGCTTTGTGCCCCGGCGAAGTCTGGACGCCGATCATCGACCGCCGGCCCGACGCGCTGGCCGAAGACGTAAAGGCGAAAATGCTCCGGTCTGAAGATGTGGCCGAGGCGATTCTGTTTGTGGCGCGGCTGCCCAAAACGGTCTGCATCAACGAGATGATCATCAGTCCGACCTGGAACCGCGGGTACATTGCCGAACTCGCGCCGTGATGCAGAAAAGAGGACGAAGAACCCCGGTCTTTCGCGGCCGGGCCGGCTACAGTTGAAAACCGTGAACGCAAGGGAGGCAGAAGATGACGCGAGAAGAGATGAAGGACAGGGCCATTGTGCTGATGGCCGGGGAGCGCTTTCATTGAAGCCAGGCGCTGGCGGCGGTCGGCCGCGAAAAGCTGGGCAGGGGCCATGACGATGTCATCCGCGCCATGGGCGCTTTCGGAGGCGGTCTGGGCGGCTACGGGGAGGTTTGCGGCGCGCTGGCCGGCGCGCTGGCGGTGATCGGTCTGCGCTACAGCCGCGCTTCCGCCGGAGAAAAGGAAAATCCGAAGATGT
Source organism: Syntrophaceae bacterium UBA1411 (assembly GCA_002304995.1). GTDB lineage: Bacteria > Desulfobacterota > Syntrophia > Syntrophales > Smithellaceae > UBA8904. The sequence continues at coordinate 42,395 of DBPV01000105.1, read as the reverse complement.
GGTCCGACGCCCAGGAAATGGTGCGGCGGTTCCGCGATGAGATTGTCGGCCAGGGCGGCACGATCGCCTGCCGGGACATCGCCCGTGTGGACTGGACGAACCGCGACGAGGTCCGGGCCTTTTACCGGGGTGAGCGCGTGCAGAAGTGCATCGGTATTGTCGGCGCGACGGCAGACGTTCTGGGCGAACTGCTCGAACGCGATTTTTTTACGATCTTGTAGAATGCGCCGCCGTCATTCGGGGCTCGGGCAGAAGCAGGTCATGGCGTCGTTGAAACCGTCCGCGATGCGGCGCTCGAGGGTCCTGCGGGTGAAATCGCTTCCCGATCCGACGGCGCCGGTTCCCTCTTCGCCGATCACGATGACCCGGTCCATCTTGCGGTGGCGGATCAGATCCCGGTATCCTTCGTGCTTCCGGATGGGGCTCGCGGCGGGCAGGGCCGCGTCGATTTTCTGCATCACGTCCACAAAGGCGCTGTACTTGCCGTAGAGCTTGCGGTCCAGCGCGAATTTGCCGGAAAAGAGCAGCGTGTAAAACCGTTCGGCGGCCGCGGGCAGTGTTTCGGGCAGAGCCCCCCGTGTGCGGTGGAGCGAGACCAGGATGATTTCCCGCACGGCGGAAGGATTGTCCGCTTCAATTTGTTCGAGCGCGTTTGCCGCCACGCCGACGGGCATGTTCATGAAGATGCCGCCGTCCCAGTAGTATCTTCCGTCGATCAGCGTCGGAGGAAACGAGACGGGAAAGCTGCCGCTGGCGACGATGTGATCCAGAGTCAGGGTTGTTTCGGCGTTGTCGAATTTAGCCTGCCTGCCTGTTTCGACATCGACGGCCGTCACGATGAGACGGGTTTTGTCCGGCCGGTTGAGCTTTTCCGGATCGACCAGTTCCGCGAGCGTCTCTTTCAAAAGCGACGTGTCATAGACGCTGGATGTGAAAAACGGCGCGCAGAAGGGCATAAAGCAATACTCCGGCTTCAGGCGGTACATGCCGGGATTGCCGAAAAACGAGAGGTACTGTCCGGGCCGGGTTCCCCAGATGCCGCAAGCATTCTCCCCGGCAGCCGGCGCAGGTGCGGACTCCGGCGTGAAGGCGGCATCGACGCACAGTTTTTCCCGCCAGAGCCTGTCGAGAGCGGCCATGGCGTCTGTCCTGGCGCCGACGAGGAGCGCGGCGTTGATCGCGCCGATGGAAACGCCCGCGACCACGCGGGGAACGAAATTTTCCCCCCGGACGGCGTAGAGCGCTTTCAGCACTCCGTATTCATAGGCCCCGAGGGCGCCGCCTCCCTGCAGCGACAGAGCGGTGAGGGGCGGCGAGGGTTTTGCTTTTTTCATGACGCGTCTCCTTTGGCTTTCCGTTTTATGCGCAGCGGTCAGACGTCCTTCCGGAGCAGTCTTTGCAGGCGATGTTCCAGCGCCTCTCTCTCTTTTTCCGAAAAGGCCCGGCCCGCCGCCAGCGCGCTTTCAATGAGCGCGGCGGCCTCGGCCCTGCGTTTGGCGCGATGTTCGAGATACTTGGCCAGTTCGGTAACCGGATAGAATCCGGCGGGATTGCACTCGGCCATCTCCCGCCACAGGCAGACGGCGTCCTCGAGCCGGCCCGTGCGCTTGCAGAGCTGCGCCAGCTTCTGTTTTGACGCCGGCGAAAAATCCGCGCCTGCGTCTTCCCGCAAGAGGTCCAGAATTTTTTGCGCTCCTGCGGGATGGGTCCGCTGCAGCAGAAGCCCGGCCGCAGCCAGGTAGTCGTCGGGGTGCGCCTGCTCCCGGAGGATTTGCGCGGTGACAATGTCCACCAGATGTGCGGTGAGCGTCGCCATGGACACGATGTCGAGCCGGTTGTGCTCGAAGATGTCGCAAAGCAGCCGCGGGTCGCGCCTCCTCAGCCAGTCGAAATAGCGCTGGGGAATTTCCCAGCCGGGAATGTCCCCTTCGCGCCGGACGCCGAGAACGTCTGCCTCCAGCGTCGCCAGGCGGCAGTTTTCCAGACGGTGCCCCAGCAGGCGCCGCGCGGGATGGAGCAGGTCCAGATGGGGCAGCCCGGCCGGATCGTACGGCAGCCGGTTGAGAATGAAGCGCGCGGAAAGCAGATTGACGTCAAAAGCCTTGCCGTTGAAGGTGACCAGAAATTTTTTCTGCCGGGCGATGTCCCGCAAACAGGCCAGAGCCGCCGCCTCCTCGCTGAAGTCCCGCGCCAGGATCTGCTGCACCTGAAACCGGTTATCTTCAAACCAGCCCAGACCGATGAGAAAGGCCATCGTGCCGGTGCCGCCCGCCAGGCCGGTGGTTTCCGTGTCCAGAAACAAAGCGTCGGAAAAGCTGAATCCGCCGATGGCGGCGTTGCCCGCAAGCAGAGCCGCCGCCGTCATGTCCGGTTCGGAGACTTCCCGGAGGTTGCGGTATCCGTGGCGGCTGGCGCCGGGCAAAAAGACGCTTTTCAAAAAGAAGCGGCCGTAGTCGTTTTCTTTTTCCTCGCCTTCCAGAAGCTCCAGCAGGCCGCGGTTGCCGCGGAGCCGCGCTTCCTCCTGCGCCGCGCGGCTGCCCGCCGCCCTGCGCGCGACGACGTTTTCAATGCGCCGGCGCAGGTCGTTCAATTGTTCCTGCTTTTCACTTGCGGCGCAAACCGGTCCGGCCGGCTCTGTTTTTCGGGGCGCCGCCGCTTCGCCGGTCAGGCGTTTGAGTTTATCGATGGATTTCATTTGTTCAAAACGAGATCAATGATTTCCGGCACGATCTCTTTTGCGGTTTTGCCGACTTCCAGCGTGGGGCCGACGCACGACGGGCAGCCGCAAGCGCAGGGGCATTTTTCAATGAGGCTCTTTGCCGCGGCAAGCAGGTTGGCGTGTTCGTGATAGAGCAGCTCCGAAAAGCCGATGCCGCCCGGATAGGCGTCGAAGATGAAAAGGGTCGGATCGAATTCATCGATGCGCGCGCCGTCGACGCCGCTTGCCGCCTGCGGCCGTCCGGCGGAAAACGTCGTGATGACGCGGCCGGTTTTCCCCTGGCTCACGAACCATTCGCCGGACTTGTCCCCGAGCGACCGGTCGATGTCGTGCGTGTCCGCCATCAGGAACATGGCCGCGAGGTGCTGGAGCGTGTAGGCCAGCGCCGAAAGGCCGTCGATGACTTCCGCGGGCGTAAACGCCAGGCCGCGCAGGCGGTCGCGCGGAATGGTGAACCAGTAGCTCGTCGTGTGCATGTCCTTTTCGGGCAGATTCACATCGCCGTAGCCCAGGTTTTCGGAGGTGTAGAATTTGATCTTCTTGTACCCCACGACTTTGCGCACGACCTGGACTTCGCCGTGCTCCACGATGACCGCGCCTTCGCGCCGGTCGTCGAAGGCATCGATCACACGCACGTTGGTGTAGGTCATGGCGTCCGTGTAGTAGTCCGTGTCCACTTTGCGGACGTACGCCTTCTTGCGCTCGAGGTCCAGATTGTCCACGTGGTACTGCTCGGAGGCCAAAAGATAAATCGCGCCGTCATGCACGGCGGTAAACGCGCTGTCCCAGTCCACTTCGGCGATGACCTTGTGGTTTCCCGCGTCGGTGGTGTCGACCACCACGACGTTTTCGGGATTGATCGCCCGCAGGCTCACTTCGTCGGCCGGATAGCTTTCCGCCGCCCAGTGCCAGCGGTCGTCCGTCCGGTGGAGCACGCCCTTTTCCTCGAGGTACTGCAAAAACTCTTCGAGATTTTCGCCGCCGAATCTTTCGCCTTTTTCAAACGGCAGCTCGAAGGCCGCGCTTTTGATGTGGTGCAGCAAAATGAGCAGATTGTCGGGATTGATCCGGCAATGCTCGGGCGAAAGCGCAAAGAAGTAGTCGGGATTTTCCATGATGAACTGATCGAGCGGATTGCTGCGCGCGACCAGAATCGCCAGCGACTGCCCCGACCGCCGTCCCGCGCGCCCGGCCTGCTGCCAGGTGCTGGCGATCGAGCCGGGATAGCCCGCCATAATGCAGGCCTCCAGATTGCCGATGTCGATGCCCAGTTCAAGCGCGTTGGTGCTGATGACGCCCATGACCTCGCGCGAGCGCAGGCCGCTTTCGATGTCGCGCCGCAGGTTCGGCAGGTAGCCGCCGCGGTAGCCGGTGACAAAATGGTCGTCAAGCGGTTTGCTTTTGACGAATTTGTCCTTGAGGTACTTGGTCAGCACCTCGACGTTGAGGCGGCTGGTGGCAAAGACGATGGTTTGAATATTATTGTCGATCAGGTCCGTTGCGAACCTGCGCGCGGGCGTGAGCGCGCTCTGGCGGATGCCGAGTTCCCGGTTGACGATGGGCGGGTTGTAGAGCACGAAGGTTTTCGCCGCCGCCGGCGCGCCGCTCTTGTCGAGAAGCGCCACGGGCCGCTCGAGGATTTTCTCCGCGTGTTCGCGCGGATTGGCCACCGTCGCCGAGCAGCAGATGAAGACGGGCTGGGCTCCGTAAAACCGGCAGATCCTGACCAGCCGGCGGATCACGTTGGCGAAATGCGATCCGAAGATGCCGCGGTAGATGTGCAGCTCGTCGATGACGACGTACTTCAGATTCATGAACAGCTTTTGCCATTTGGTGTGATGCGGCAGAATGCCGGCGTGCAGCATGTCGGGGTTGGTGACGACGATATGCCCCTGCCGGCGGATGGCCCGGCGCGCGTCGTCGGGCGTGTCGCCGTCGTACGTGAAGGTTTTGATGTCGGCCGCAAGGTCGGTGATGAGGCCGTGGGCCTCGTGCATCTGGTCCTGGGCGAGCGCCTTGGTCGGAAAAAGGTACAGGGCGCGCGTTTCGGGTTCGTCGAGAATGCTCTGGAGCACCGGCAGGTTGTAGCACAGCGTCTTGCCGCTGGCCGTCGGCGTGACGAGCACGACGTCCTTACCGCCGCGGATGAAGCGCACCGCCTGCGCCTGGTGCCGGTAGAGCCGCGCGATGCCCCGCCCGGCCAGAACGTCGCGCAGGCGCGGGTTCACCCAGGAGGGATAGTCCTCCCACTCGCCGGACCGGGCGGGAAGATCGATCACCGCGGCCGCGTTGGCGCTGAAGCTCTTGTTTTTTTTCAGGCGGGCGATCCACTCGTCCAGGGTCAGTTTGGCCATAGAAATTCTTTCCGGTTTCGCTTGGTTGAGGCATTATAAATCAAAAACAAAATATCACAACAGGGAATCGCAAAAAGTCATTGCAATAACCATATTGATGGTTTATCTGAAAAGACGTCGGCGCGGGACCGCCCGCGGCAAGAGATTATCCCCGGAAAAGGAGGCACGATGCCGCTGATTACGATCGATACGAAAAAATGCAGGCGCGACGGCATTTGCGCGGCCGCTTGCCCGGCGCAGATTATCGTCTGGACGGATAAAAAATCATTTCCGACGCTCCTTGCGCAGGGCGAAGAGTTTTGCATCAACTGCGGGCACTGCGTCGCCGTCTGTCCCCACGGAGCGCTTACGCTCGCAACCATGGCGCCGGCCGACTGCCCGCCCGTGGAGCGGGACCTGCTTCCCGGCGCGGATGCCTTGCGGCATCTGCTTCTGGCGCGCCGCTCCATCCGCCGGTACAAAAAGACGCCCGTTTCCCGGAAGGTGCTGGCGGAGCTTTTGGACGTTGCCCGCACGGCTCCCACCGGCAGCAACCGGCAGGAGGTGCACTGGCTGGTTATTTCCGATCCCGATGAGGTGCGCCGTCTGGCCCAGATGGTGATTGATTTCATGAACATCATGCTGTCCGTCACGACGGACGAAGCGGCGGCGAAGCGCTTCCGGCGCATCGTGAACGCCTGGGACAACGGCCGCGACCGCATCACCCGGGGCGCGCCGCATCTGGTTTTGGCGCACAGCCCCGCCGATCTGTCGTTTCCCTCCGCGGACTGCGCGATCGCGCTCACCTATCTGGAGCTTTATGCCTACGCCAGGGGCCTGGGCACCTGCTGGGCCGGCTATTTTACCGCCGCCGCCGGACTGCACGAGCCCCTGATCCGGGCGCTCGCTCTGCCGGCGGGGCGCCAGTGTTACGGAGCGGTGATGCTCGGATATCCGCAGTACCGCTATCTGCGCATTCCCAAGCGCAACGACATGCAGGTCGTCTGGCGCTGAGAGCGCCGGCATTTTTAATGAACGGGAGGATCGAATCGGAACGATGGGCCGTTACGTCAACGACAATCTGATCGACACAGAGCGGGTGATCTATGAAACGAAGCTGCACTGGATCACGTTTCTTTCTTTGAAAGGTCTTTTCACCTTGTTCCTTGCGCCCCTCGTGTCTTACCTCACGAGCGAATTTGCCGTCACCAACAAGCGCATCATCATCAAGACGGGGTTCATCTCCCGGAATACTTTCGAAATGAATCATTCCAAGATCGAGTCCATCAATGTCAATCAAAGTATTCTGGGGCGCATTCTGGGCTACGGCACGATTGTCATCATGGGCACCGGCAGTACGCGCGAACCGTTCGACCGGATTCGCGATCCGCTGGCTTTCCGCCGCAAATTTCTGGAACAGCAGGGCTAGGTCTTTTCCGGCCGCGGCCGCCTTTTGAAGCGCACCCCGCTCCGGAGCCGGCGCTTTTCACGGATTCCCCGGCGCAAAACTCCATTTTTTATTCCTCCCGCTGTGTAGGACAAACACGGACGCCGTGTCGGTGTTCTTCTGTCTTTGAAATCGGACGGACTCCGATACCGGAAGCTTTGCGAAAAGTGTATTCAGTAACCACTTTTCAAGGGGTACACGTATTGCATCCGCCATATGTAATACGCCCCTGCGTTGCGGCCGGTACTTCAGATTACGCGTGTCTGAACAACAGGAACGAAGCCCTTCGCCGGGGCGTACCCCTCCTGAAAAGATTGGCACTCCCCATCCTTCTCTTTGGCTCTTTTGGGGGAAAAGTAAAGATTCATAAGGTTCAGAGCTGTTAAGTAAATCGATATCTTGCCTTTTTGGCGGACTTGAAGAAGGCACAAAAAATAAAAGGAGAAAAATATGGCTGAAATTAATGAACAAGATTTTTACGACAAGGTTTTTCCTGTACCTGAAAGAGTAAGAGAGAAATCCTACATCAAGAGCAGAGCGGAGTACGACAAACTTTACAAAGAGTCGATCACCAATCCCGATGCTTTCTGGGCGAAAATGGCGATGGAAAGACTGAGCTGGTTCAAACCCTTCGACAAAAATAAGGTTTCGGACTGGTCGTTTGACGCGAAAAACGTCTATTCCAAATGGTTTGAAGGCGGAAAGCTCAATGTCTGCTACAACTGCATCGACCGTCATCTGGAAACCAAGAAAAACAAAGCCGCGATCATTTTCGAAGGCAACGATCCCAATGACTGGAAAGTTTACACCTATTACGACATGTATCGCGAAGTCAACAAATTCGCGAACGTTCTGAAAAGCCTGGGCGTCAAAAAGGGCGACCGCGTCACCATCTTCCTGCCCATGATCGCCGAGCTGTCGATCGTCATGCTGGCCTGCGCCCGCATCGGCGCCGTTCATGCCATCGTTTTCGGCGGATTCTCCGCGGAAGCGTTAAGAGACCGCATCAACAATTCCGGTTCCGCAGTGGTTATTACCTGCGACGGGACCTACCGCGGCGCCAAGGCCGTTCCCCAGAAAGACACCTGCGACAAGGCCGTCGCTCAGTGCCCCGGCGTGAAAACCATGGTGGTTGTGAAGCGCACCGGAACACAGGTCAACATGAAGGAAGGCCGCGATATCTGGTACGAAGAATTAATGGCCAAAGCAGACCGCTACTGCAAACCCGAAGAAATGGACGCGGAAGATCCGCTGTTCATTCTTTACACCTCCGGTTCGACCGGGCAGCCCAAGGGCGTCGTTCACACCCAGGCCGGTTACCTGCTGTATGCTTCGATGACTCAGCAGCTGGCGTTTGACGTGCGTGAAGAAGACACCTACTGGTGCACCGCCGACATCGGCTGGGTCACCGGTCACAGCTACATTGTCTATGGCCCTCTGTGCAACGGCCATTCCAGCATCCTGTTTGAAGGCGTGCCCAATTATCCGGATTTCGGCCGGTTCTGGGCCGTCGTCGAAAAATACAATGTCAACAACTTCTACACCGCCCCCACCGCGATCCGCTCCATCGCCAAAGAAGGCGACAAGTGGGTCGACGCACACGATATTTCCTCGCTGCGCGTTCTGGGATCGGTCGGCGAGCCGCTCAACCCCGAAGCCTGGTGGTGGTACTACAACAAGATCGGCGCCGGCCGCTGCACGATTTCCGATACCTGGTGGCAGACCGAAACGGGCGGGCACATGATTCTGCCTCTGCCCGGCGCCATCGACATCAAACCGGCCAAAGCCATGGTTCCGTTTTTCGGCATTGTCCCGGCCCTGATGGATGAAGAAGGAAAAGAAGTGAAGGGCCCCGGCAAGGGCGCCCTCTGCATTAAAAATTCCTGGCCCGGCATGGCCCGCGGATTGTGGGATGACAAAGAAGGCCGTTTTGTCGAGAATTACTTCTCGCAGTTCCCCGGTTTCTACTTCTCCGGCGACGGCGCGGAACGCGACGCCGACGGCGATTATAAGATCACCGGCCGTGTCGACGACGTCATCAACGTGTCCGGTCACCGGCTGGGCACCGCGGAAGTCGAAGCGGCGCTGACGTCCCATCCGGATGTCGCGGAAGCGGCGGTGGTCGGCTTCCCGCATGAAATCAAAGGCCAGGGCATTTTCGCTTACGTCACGCTGAACAACGACGTGGCCAAGACGGATGACCTGAAAAAGACCCTGATCGCCCACGTCCGCAAGGTCGTCGGTCCGATCGCGTCGCCCGACCAGATTCAGTGGGCGGACGGTCTGCCCAAAACGCGCTCCGGCAAGATTATGCGCCGCGTTCTGAGAAACGTCGCCGCGAAAACATTCGGCGACTTCGGCGATACCTCCACGCTGGCCGATCCGGCGGTCGTGGACGACCTGGTCGCCAACCGCAAGAAGCTGGGTTAATACCGACATCCCTGCGATGCGGGGACGGCATCAGTTGTTGCCCGCATCGTGAAGTCCCTCCTCGAGTGCCGTTTTCCGGGTTACCGGAAAACGGCACTTCCTTTTTTCAACCTTTCCGCAATGTGCTTTCCGCCGGCCGCCGC
>DBPV01000105.1:29314-33251 GCA_002304995.1 Syntrophaceae bacterium UBA1411 | reverse complement strand
TTCCCGGCGGTGTATTCTTCCCCGCCCCGCGAAGGCGAATTTCGACCCTCGGCAAAAAAAGCTTGACAGCTCCGTTTGATTCTAGTAGTTGACAATCCAGTTAACAAAATTGTTAACAATCCGGCATGAGCGGTTCGGACACCGTTCATGGAACGCACCAACGGGCAGCGTCCCTTCACCAGGCAGGGTCCCATGCAAAACTCGGGCGGCACATTCAAGTTCGGAAGCGGCAACAGGGCAGACAGCATGCCGGCGCCGTTTGCGGCCTGGAAAATCGCCGTGGTGGGCGCCGGCACCATGGGGCACGGCATTGCGCTTGCGTTTGCGCTGTCCGGCCTGCCCGTCTCCCTCACAGATCAGGATCCCCGGCAGCTTGAGCAGGCAAAACGGCTGATTGCCGCCCATCTGCAGCTGCTTGCGGAAATGGAAGAGATTTCCGCCTCGCAGATCGATCCAACCCAAAACCGTCTGTCTTATTGCGGTCGCCTTGAAGACGCCGTTTGCGGCGCAAACCTGGTGGTCGAGGCGGTCTGCGAAACGCCCGAGGTCAAAGAAAGCCTCTACGCGCTTCTTGACGGCCTGTGTTCCGAGAACACCCTTCTGGCCAGCAATACATCGGCGCTCAATATCTACGATTTTCTGACCGTCCGCCGTCCGGAGCGTCTCATCATCACGCACTGGTTCAATCCGCCCCATCTCATGCCTCTGGTCGAAGTCGTGCCCGGCCCCGAAACATCGCCGCAAACCATCGAGACGATAAAAACGCTTCTTTCCGCGCTGGGCAAGACGCCGGCGCTTCTGACCCGGTACGTGCCGGGCTTCATCATCAACCGTCTGGCGATGGCCATCATGCGGGAGGCCAGCTACATGGTGGACCAGGGCTGGACATCGCCGGAGGATATCGACGCGGCCGTCGTCGCCACCTTCGGCCCGCGCTATGCGTTTGAGGGGCCCATGGGGCTTGCGGAAAATGTCGGCTGGGACGTCATCCGGTCGGTGCTCACCTTTCTGGCCCCCCGGCTGCAAAGCGCAAGCGGGCCGTCCGCCTTCATCGACGGCCTTTGCGCCGCAGGACGGCTGGGCGTGAAAACGGGCCGGGGGATGAGAGATTACGGCGGCCGGACGATTGACGAAATCCAGGACGAGCGGAATCGAAAAATCCTGCGGATGATTCGCGCCGTCAAAACCTTATAGGGAGGGGCAGATGAACAAAACAGCGCCGCGCCGCGATGCCACAAAATCCGCCTACGACATTTACAAGGCCATCCGCGATGAAATCTTCGCGGGAAAGCTCAATCCCGGCGAACGCCTGGTTGAAAAAGAACTGTGCGAGCGGTTGGGCACAACCCGCGGCTATGTCCGCGAAGCCCTCAAGATGCTCGGCGCCGACGGGTTTGTCGTGATTATCCGGGGGAAGGGCGCCGCCGTAACCAAGATTTCCTATCAGGATACGAAAAATCTTTACGAGATTCTGGCCGCGCTGGAAGCCAAGAGCGTCGAACTGGCCGCGACGAACATGACGTCCGTCGATCTGGACGACCTGGCGGCCTGCAATGAAAAAATGAAGGGGTGCATCAACGCCAAAGACCGGGCGCTGGCCCGAAGGATCTGGCAGGAGGCCAATCTGGAGTACCACCGGCTGTTTGCCGCCCGATCCGGCAATGCGGAACTCAGCGCGCTCGTGGAAAGCATCCGCTGGCGAACGTTCGATTTCAAATACGTTGTTTTGTTTGAGCCGTACTACCCGCTTTTTGTCGAGCAGCACGAAGCGTTGATTTCCGCCATTCGCGGCAAGAACTTTAAAAAAGCGGGGAAAATGATGGAAAGCCACGTCAACAAGGCTTCCGAAGTGCTTCTGCACAGCCTGGAGAAGGTTCCGGGTATTTAAATCGGCTCGCGAAAGCAGGTGGTTCCGGGCCGGCAACACTATTTCAGCGCGGCGCAAGGCCGCGCCGGAGAAGAGGTTCTCAGATGGTTGAAGTCATAATTCAGTTGGTCATCAATGGGTTATTGCTGGGCGGCCTGTACGCGCTGCTCAGCATCGGTTTGACGCTGATCTTCGGAGTGCTGGAAATCGTCAACTTTGCGCACGGTGAGTTTCTGATGGTCAGCATGTATCTCACCTTTCTCTTGTTCTCGTTTTTCGGTATGGACCCGTACCTGAGTCTCATCGTCATTCTTCCTGTTTTCTTTTTATTCGGCTATGCGATCGAAAAGATCATCATCAAGCCGCTCCTGAACGATCCGCCGCTCAACCAGATTTTTGCCACGATCGGACTGGGGCTGATTTTTTCCAACGTCGCGCTTTTGCTGTTCAAAGCCGATTTTCGGACCGTGAAAACGTCCTACAGCGACGCGAATCTTATTTTCGGGAATTTCTTCGTCAGCGTGCCGCGGCTCATCGCATTTGCCATCGCCATTGCGCTGATCGCGGCGCTGCTGCTCTACCTCAAGAAGACCTTTACCGGCAAAGCCATCCGGGCGCTCGCGCAGCAGCGGAAAGCCGCGATGCTGATGGGGATCGATGTCCACAGGACCTACGCCATCGCCTTCGGCATCGGCATTGCCTGCGTCGGCGCGGCCGGCGCGGTGCTGCTGCCGCTGTTCTTCGTCTTTCCGACCGTCGGGTCCCTGTTCTCGCTGATCGCCTTCGTGATCGTCATTCTCGGCGGGTACAACAGCCTCGCGGGATCGCTGGTGGCCGGGCTCATCATCGGCCTGATCGAGGGCTTCAGCGGTTTCTTCATTTCTCCGCATTTGAAGGAAGTGGTGTACTTTGTCCTGTTTATATTCATTTTAATCTTCCGGCCGACCGGGCTGTTTGGAAAACGATAGGATAGAAAAAATGAAAGAAACTTTGACTACACTCATCGAATCGGCAAAGCGTTTCCGCAAGCCGCTCATCGCGCTGGCCGTCGTCCTCGCGCTGGTGATTCCGCTTCTTCCCCGAAATCCGTTTTACCAGGATCTGATCATCATGATTTTCTTCTGGGCCACGCTCGCGACCGCCTGGAACCTGCTCGGCGGATTCGCGGGGCAGATCTCGCTGGGGCATGCGGGCTTCTTCGGAATCGGGGCCTATACCTCCACCATTCTTTACCTGACGTTCGGCCTCTCTCCCTGGATCGGCATGTTCGCCGGCGCCGGCCTCTCCATGATCGTCGCCCTGTTGGTCGGTTTTCCGACCTTCCGGCTGACCAGCCACTTTTTCGCCCTGGCCACGCTGGCCTTCGGAGAAGTGCTTAGGCTGCTTGCGTCCTACTGGCGGGAACTCACGAACGGCGGCGTCGGTCTGCTCCTTCCGCATACGCCGGGCTTTCGGAATTTTATCTTCGACAACAAGGCCGTTTACGCCTATATCATCCTCGTCATGCTGCTGGCGGTTTTGTGCGTGACCTACATCTTCAAGAAATCGCGGTTCGGCTACAGCCTGTTTGCTCTGCGGGAAGATCCGGGCGCGGCGGAAAGCCTGGGCGTCAATACCCATCGCGCCAAGATGTACGCGCTGCTCATCAGCGTGTTCTTCACCTCCATTGCCGGCACCTTCTATGCCCAGTACGTCGCGTTTATCGAGCCGGACATTGTGTTTACCTCGCACGTTTCGATTCAGCTGGCGCTTCTGTCGATCATCGGCGGCATCGGTACGGTTTTCGGTCCGCTGGTGGGCTCCCTGTTCCTGACGCCTCTGGACATTTTCCTGCGCGGCTGGCTCGGCGGCGTCTTTTCCGGCCTGAATTTCATCGTCTACGGCGTCATCCTGATTCTGGCGGTGATGTTCTTTCCGCTGGGCATTGCGGGCTGGATCCGCAAGAAGATCGCCGGATTCGAGAAGGCGCCCGAACTGCCGGAAAAAACATCCGCCGAACCGGTGGGATGTCCGGAGGCGCGGGCGGAGCATCGCGCGGAGGCGGGCGCCCCGCTCATGACGGTGGATGCG
>DBPV01000105.1:29084-29245 GCA_002304995.1 Syntrophaceae bacterium UBA1411 | reverse complement strand
TTCAATCTGATCAGCGGTTTCATTGTGCCGGACCGGGGGACGATCGTCTTCAACGGCAAGGACATCTCCTCTCTGAAAGCGCCGCACTGCTTCTGCCGGGAGTGCATCGGGCGGACGTTTCAGCTGGTCAAGCCGTTTCAGCACATGACCGTGCTGGAAAA
>DBPV01000105.1:26875-28943 GCA_002304995.1 Syntrophaceae bacterium UBA1411 | reverse complement strand
CCGAAGCTGCTGCTGCTCGACGAAGTGATGGCCGGACTGAATCCGAAGGAAACGGAAGACATCATCGGCATCATCCGGTCGATTTCGCGCGACGGCATAACGATCATCATGATCGAGCATGTGATGAAGGCGGTCATGTCGCTGTCCGACCGCATTGTCGTGATCAACAACGGCATCAAGCTGGTGGAAGGCCTGCCCAACGAAGTGGTGAAGGACCAGCGCGTTGTCGATGCCTATCTTGGGGGAGCATATCATGCAACTGCTGGACTTAAATAATGTGACAACAAAATACGGAGATATGACGGCGATCCGGGATGTCTCCCTGAGCGTTGCGGAAGGCCACATCATTTCCATTGTCGGGTCGAACGGCGCCGGAAAGACGACGCTCCTCAACACGATTTCCGGCGTTCTGCCCTCCGCAGGCGGGACAATCACCTTTGCCGGCAAAGAAATCGGTCATCTGCCTCCCCACAAAATTGTTGAAGAGGGCATCATCCAGGTCCCGGAGGGACGGCTCCTTTTTCCCGATATGACGGTTCTGGAAAACCTGGAACTGGGGGCCTTCAACCGCCGTTCGCGCAAAGAAATCCCGGCGCTTCTGAAGGCGGTTTATAATTATTTTCCGAAGCTGGAAGACCGCGCCGATCAGCTGGCGGGGACGCTCAGCGGCGGCGAGCAGCAGATGGTGGCCATCGGCCGGGGACTCATGGCCAGGCCGAAACTCCTGATGATGGATGAGCCTTCTCTGGGGCTCAGCCCGCTGGTGGTCAAGACCGTTTTTGAAACGATATCGAAAATTAAATCCGACGGCATCACGGTCCTCCTGGTCGAGCAGAACGTTCTGCAGTCCCTGATGATTTCCGATGATGTGTATGTTCTGGAAAACGGGTCGATTATCCTCAACGGACAGGGCAGAGAGCTCTTGAATGATCCGAGGGTCAGGGAGGCTTATCTGGGAATCTGACAGGATTTCCGGGCAAGCCTGGAATAGGAAACCGTAATCAAGATTAGGAGGAGAAAAAATGAAGAAATGGTCTGGTAAATTGTTTGCCGCTTTGTTGGGCCTGGCGCTCGTGTCCATCGGTGGGTTTGACGCCAAGGCCGCCGATGTCTTTCGGATCGGGGCGCTCTATCCGCTGAGCGGTCCGATGGCGCTCTTGGGAACGCATGACATGAACGGCGTGGAGCTGGCGACGGAGATCTTCAATGAACGGGGCGGCGTCAAGGGTAAAAAAGTGCAACTGGTCAAGGCGGACGTGCCCACCACGGACGCGGCGAGAAGCGAAGCGGAACGCCTGATCAACGTCGAAAAGATCGATGTGATGTTCGGCACCTATTCCAGTTCGCTGTCTTTTGTGGCCTCCGCGGTCACGGAAAAGAACAAGAAGATCTTCTGGGAAACGGGCGCGATCGCCGACAACATCACCCAGCGGAATTTCAAATACCTGTTTCGGACCTGCACGCAAGCCAGCGACTTCGGCTATGCGGCCGCGGATTTCATTATGAAAAAACTGGCGCCGGATTTCAAGATCGGCCTGAAGGACCTGAAGGTTGCCATCGCTCACGAGGATTCTCTTTACGGAACGTCCGTGATGGCGGCGGCCAGCAAACGTCTGAAACAGAACGGCGTCAACGTCGTCGCGCAGGAAAGCTACAGCAAAACCGTTACGGATCTGGCGCCGATCGTCATGAAATTCAAAATGCTGAGACCCGATATTATTCTGACCACCTGCTATACGAACGACGCCATTCTCTGGTCCCGCCAGATGCGCGAGATGAATCTGAATGTGAAAGCCTTCGTCGGTTCGGGCGGCGGCCACGGCGTTCTGGACTTCGCCAAGGCGACCGGCAAGGATTCGGACGGCGTGTTCAGCGCGGATTTCCCGCTGGTGAAAGATCCCAAGACGCTCGATGCGAAACTGGATCCGCCTTTAAAAACGGTTTTCGAACGCTACAAGAAGAAGTTCGGCGATTATCCCGACCTGCACGCCATGTCGGCCTTCACCAGCGCGTGGGTTTTCTACACCCAGGTGCTGGCCAAGACGGCTTCGCTGGATCCGGAAGCGGT
>DBPV01000105.1:24789-26808 GCA_002304995.1 Syntrophaceae bacterium UBA1411 | reverse complement strand
GCGGAGCGTAAAGCGATCCTGATTCCTCTGCCCGAATGGAAGGACAGAAAGAAATAATTCCTCGTCCGCGTAAGGGACGACGCAGGACCTGAAAACTTTAAAGGCAGAAAATGAAATCCGTCTCCCGCTTTTCTTCGGCTTCGTGCGGGAGATGGGTTTCATGGCCTGCCGGAAGTTCCCCGGCGACAGGGGACTGAAATTCAAAAGGAGTAAAAAAATGATTTCAAGCAGTGAATACAAGGAAAGAATGGCGAAACTCAAATCGAACGTTTACCAGGGAGGCAACCTGGTGGACCGCTTTGACCCGAGCATTACGGGCGGCATCGACGTTATCGCCGCCACGTACGACTTCGCCTCTGATCCGGAATTCGCAGGGGTCGGCGTCGCAACCTCCCATCTCACGGGGGAAAAGATCAACCGCTTTTGCCATATCCATCAGAACATGGCGGATCTCCTGGCCAAGCAGAAAATGACGCGTCTGTACTGCCAGGAAATCGGCGGCTGCATTCAGCGGTGCATGGGCACCGATGCGCTCAACGCCCTGTCCATCGCCAGTTTTGAGGCCGATGCGCAGCACGGCACAAGTTATTATAAGCATTTCACCGAATTCATGAAGAAAGTTCAAAAGGAAGATCTGGCGCTCGTTTGCGCCCAGACCGACGTCAAGGGAAACCGCGCGTGGCGCCCCGCCAAGCAAAAGGATCCGGATCTCTACCTGCGGGTCGTGGAAAAGCGGCCGGACGGCATCATCGTCAACGGCGCCAAGGCCCACAATTCCTGCTCCGCCTACGCGGACGAGATCGTCGTTTTGCCGACGCGCAACATGGCCGCGGACGAGACGGACTGGGCCGTGGCGTTTTCGGTGCCCGCCGATACGGAGGGCGTCTACCTCATCAACGGCGCCTTCAATCCGCCGAAGCATCCCCGCCTGTCGTCGCCGTACTGCCGGCAGGGCGAATCGCACTCGCTCACCGTTTTCGATCACGTGTTTGTGCCCTGGGAGCGGGTGTTTCTCTGCGGCGAAGCGGAGCAGGCCGGCAAGGCGGCCTTGCTTTTTGCCCTCTACCACCGCCACAGCTACACCGGCTGCAAGGCGGCCGTCTCCGAGATATTCACCGGGGCCACCGCCCTGGCGGCGGAGTACAACGGCATCGCCAACGCCCAGCACGTCCGCCACAAGCTGGCCGACATGATTCAGGTCGTCGATCTGATTTACGCCTCCGGCATTGCGGCGGCGATGCACAGCGTCCAGGCGGCGAGCGGCACCTGCATTCCCGATTCCAATTACTGCAACGCCGGCCGGATGCTGGCGGGCGAAGCGATTTACGGCGAATACGAGGCGCTGGCGGCCATCGCCGGCGGCCTGGCCGCGACGCTGCCGCACGAGGAGGATTTCTTCAACGAGAAGACGCGCCCGTATCTGGAAAAGTACATTATGCGCGTTCCTGAAATCCCCGCGGAAAACCAGCACCGCGCTTTCCGCCTTTTCCAGGACATGATGTCCTCGGCCTGGGGCGGGCACAAGCTGATCGACGCGCTGCACGGCGGCGGCTCTCCGGTCATCGAGAAAGTGGCGATTTACCGGGATCACAATATCGAGCATTCGAAAAACATCGCCAAGCGTCTGGCCGGCATTAAAATTGAGGATTCGACCAAGGGCATTTTCCGGGAAAAACGCTCCTGGTATTAAAAGATATTCTTAAGCGGCGTCGGACGGATACGGGAAGATGGACCTGCCCCGCCATTCGGGCGGTCCGTCCGGCGCGACGACGCGTTAGGAAGGCATAGGAGAAGATGTATGAGAAAGAAAGTAAAACCGGGACCTCTCGCTGATGTAACCGTGCTTGATTTTACGTGGGTTCTGGCGGGGCCCCATGCGGCCAAAACGCTGGCCGACATGGGCGCCAACGTGATCAAGGTGGAGCGTTACGGAGACGGGGCCAACGAACGATTGCAGAATCTGCGGGTCGCGCACGACGGCGTCACGCAGAGCTCTTACCACATCAATGTCAACCGGGG
>DBPV01000105.1:20100-24699 GCA_002304995.1 Syntrophaceae bacterium UBA1411 | reverse complement strand
ATCTACTGCTCCATTTCCTGCTTCGGCCACTGGGGCCCGTTCAGCCATAAGCCGGGGTATGACGTCATTGCCCAGGCGGCGAGCGGCTGGGTCGGCCGGAGCCGGCCGCCCATCATGGCGCCGGTGTCCATCGGCGACACGACGGCCGCCATGCACGCGTGTACGGCCATGCTGGCCGCGCTGCACCATAAAGTCGTGACGGGCGAAGGCCAGAATATCGACATTTCCATGGTGGACTGCCTCTACTCGCTGCATGAGCATGCGCTGCCCTGGTACTGGGCCAGCGAGGCCGTGGGAGAGCCCGTCCGGATGGCGAAAACCGGCCAGACGATCGTTTCCTCCGCGCCCTACGGCATTTACAACGGAAAGAACGGCTGCATCGCGATTGCGAGCATGTCCGAAAACCGCTGGTATCCGCTCATCGAGTGCCTGGGGGAATCCTGTTCCTGGATGAAGACGGATCCGCGGCTCGGAGACGTCCCCACGCGCAGCCTTCCGGAAAACACGGCGATCGTGCACGAAGTCGTCGAGGCCTGGGTGCAGGCGCAGGATTCGGTGGAGGAAGCGGAACGCAAGCTCGAAGCGGCGGGCATTCCCTGCTCCCGCGTCAAGGAGCTCGACGAACTGGCGACGACGGACCCGCACATCACGGCGCGGGAAATGAATCCCAAAGTGCATCAGCCCTTCCTGGGGCCCGTGCGGATGTTCGGCAGCCCGCTGAAATTTTCCGAGACCCCGTCGGCCATCCGGGGATATGCGCCGTTTCTGGGAGAGCATAACCGCGAGATCCTGACGGAATACCTGGAGTACTCCCCGGCAACGATCGATTCGCTGTACACGGAGAAAGTACTTTACGAGGCGCCCGAAGTCGAACGCCTCCCCGATGAATTGAACAAGGAGCAAGACTAAACACAGATGATCCGCAGCGGCAGGCTGCGTCATCAATATTTCCCTCCTTTCTTAAGGCAGGATTGCCGCACCCCCGGTCGGATGCATGGACGGCATCCTTTCGGACAGCACGAACCCCCTTTCACGGACATCTCCGGCGGGGGTGCGGCAGGCTGCCGATCCGGCCTGAAGCGCTGTCCTTTCCGGCCGGCGCATGATAGTATTACCGGCAAAACCATTACGATCGCTGTGCGCCCCGGCGCGCGGCGGCTCATCCGGAGGAAACCATGAAAGAAACCATGCGGTATATCGATCACGGCCAGGGCGGGCCCGCGTCCGCCATGCGCATTTTGGAAGGCCCCGTGCCGCAGCCGCGGGCGGGCGACGTGCTGATCGAGGTCGCCTACGCCGGCGTCAACCGGCCGGACGTTCTGCAGCGCGCGGGGTTGTATCCGCCGCCGCCCGGCGCCTCGCCGGTGCTGGGGCTGGAAGTGGCGGGGACCGTCGTAGCGGCGGCGCCCGATGTCCGGGAGCGAAAGGTGGGCGATGCCGTCTGCGCGCTTGCCCCCGGCGGAGGCTATGCCGAATACTGTGTTGTGCCCGCGTCTTCCTGCCTGCCGGTTCCGGAGGGACTGTCGCTTGCCGAAGCGGCGGCGCTGCCGGAAAATTACTTCACCGTCTGGTCCAACGTGTTTGAACGCGGCAGGCTTCAGGCGGGCGAAATCTTTCTGGCGCACGGCGGAGCGGGCGGCATCGGCTACACGGCCATTCAGCTGGCCAAGGCGTTCGGCGCGACCGTCCTTTCAACCGTCACCGGCGCGGAGAAAATCGATCTCGTCCGCACGCTGGGAGCCGACGCCGTTTTCGACTACGCCGCCGGGGACTGGGAAAAAGAAGCGGCCGCTTTTGCCGGCGCGCGGGGGATCGACTGCATTCTCGATTTCATCGGCGGGTCCTACATCCAGAAAAACCTGAATCTGCTGGCCAGAAACGGCCGGCTGGTGCAAATCGCCTTTCTGCAGGGCGCGAAAGTGGAACTCAACCTGGCGCCTCTTTTAACCCGCAACCTGACCCTGACCGGATCGGTGCTGCGTCCGCGCTCCGTCGGGGAAAAAGCCGCCATTGCGGCGGCGCTGGAGGAAAAAGTCTGGCCGCTTTTCGCGTCGGGGAAACTGCGCGTCGTCGTTTCCGCGGTGTTTCCGCTGGCGGAGGCGCAAAAAGCCCACGCGCTCATGGAAAACTCCGGCCACGCGGGTAAAATTCTGCTGGCGGTCAGGCCTTAAGCAGTCTTCAGGGTTCGTTCAGCACAAAAGGAGACATAATGCTCAATTTCACATTTTACAATCCGACCAAAATTATCTTCGGCCGGGAGACGATTAAAGACATTGCCGCGGAAATTCCGCAGGGGGCGAAAATCCTCATCACCTGCGGCGGAGACAGCGCCAGGCGCTACGGTGTGCTTGCCGAAGTCCGGGCGGCGCTTCAAGACTTTGCTGTTTTCGAGTTTTCGGGCATCGAACCGAATCCGACGTATGAAACGCTTCTGCGCGCCGTCCGCGACGTGCAGGACCGGCACATCGATTTCCTGCTGGCCGTGGGCGGCGGCTCCGTCATCGACGGCACCAAATTCATCGCCGCCGCGGCGCACTATCCGGGCGATCCCTGGGACATCGTCGCGTCGCACGGCGGAGGCGTCAGCCGGACGATTCCCCTGGGAACGGTTTTGACCCTGCCCGCCACCGGTTCGGAAATGAATCCGACGGGCGTCGTCACGCGGCTTTCCATCCGCACCAAGTTTGTTTTCAAAAGCCCGCTTCTCTATCCGAAATTTTCCGTTCTGGACCCGACCAAATCCTTCACGCTGCCCGCGGCGCAGATCGGAAACGGCGTGGTCGACACTTTTGTGCATGTGGCGGAGCAGTATCTGACCTATCCCGTGGCGGGAAAGGTTCAGGACCGCTTTGCCGAGGGGCTGATGCTCACGCTGATCGAGGAAGGCCCCCGGGCGCTGGCCGAGCCGCAGAACTACGATGTCCGCGCCAATCTCATGTGGTGCGCCACGCTGGGCTTGAACGGCCTTATCAGCGCCGGCGTGCCGCAGGACTGGGCGACGCACATGGTCGGCCATGAACTCACGGCCCTCTTCGGTCTGGACCACGGCAAGACGCTTGCGGTGCTGCTGCCGGCCATGCTGGAGATCCGCCGGGACGAAAAAAGAGCCAAGCTCCTGCAGTACGCCAGTCGCGTCTGGCATCTTGACGCCGGAAGCGAGGATGAACGGATCGACCGGGCGATTGCAAAGACGCGGGAGTTTTTCGAGTCCCTGCAGCTGAAAACCCGTCTGTGCGACTACGGCCTGGGCGCCGAGGCCATACCGCTCGTGCTCGAACAGCTCAAGGCGCACGACATGGTCGCCCTGGGCGAACAGCGCAGCGTCACGCCGGAGCGGGTGGAAAAAATCCTCGGGCGCTGCCTGTAAGTTCATGCAAAAAAAATCAATGCCGGGAACCGTTCCGCCGGAGGGGGTGGCAAAACGGTTCCCGGCACGTCTGTCGGGCGCCCGGCGCCCGTCATGATCGAATGAGCTCTGGCTCCAAAGCCGGATTACGTCAGATTCAGCGCCATCGACACCATGTTTTCATCCTTGCCCTCGAAGGCAAAATCGCAGCGGCGGAAAATGCGGATCATGGCGTAGTTTTCCTGGAGCGTCTCGGCGCGGATGGTTTTGTATCCTTCCTTCCGGGCCAGTTCAATGCACTGCTCAGACAGGGCAATCCCCAGCGATTTGTGCTGCCAGGGATCGGAAACAATGATGGCGTATTCCACTTCCCCTTCGCGGCGCTTGTTTTTGATGAGCCTGGCGATGCCGAGGAATTTGTGCGAATCGCCCGTTTTCATTTCCGCAACGACGGCGATTTCCTCCTCCGGATTAACGTTGCAGAAGCGCTGGGCCCGCTCCGGCGTGGCGGAGAAGGGCGACAGGAAGCGGAGCCACAGGGATTTTTCGGAGCAGCCGTTCACGAAATCGGTCCACAGGCCGATGTCCCTGGGATTGATGAGCCGCAGGCGCACCGGATTGTCGTCGACCGAGAAATCATCCTTCGTAATGTGCCGGGCGATGGAATCGGCGATCGCGTTCTGACGCCGCACGCCGTAGGCGTACATCTGTCCCAGAACTTCCGCCGCCATTTCGGCCGTCGAGTAGACGGGAATGCCGGCCTGCTCCATTTTGACCACGTCGCCGATCATGAACTCCTTGCAGGCCACCACGGCGAGCACCGGCTTATCCTTGTAGTCGATCGACTTCATCACATCCACGAAGGAGCCCAGGATTTCCCCCTGGATGACGACGATGAAGTTTTGCACGTCGTTGGACTCCACACCGATTTCGATCAGGTTTTTCACCTGCTCGGGCGTCATGGAAAAAGAGCAGTCGATGGGATTGCCGACGTTGGCGTAGTCGGGCAGCGCATTTTTGAGCCGCTGCTGGAAGTACGGCTCCAGCGCGGCCAGCCGCATGCCGGAGAGGTACAGCATGTCGGTGGCGGCCACGCCGAGCGACCCGGTGTAGGTGATGACCAGCGTGCCGTTGCCTTTCGGAACGGGCTGCTTGGAGAAGGCGCGCGCGAGCGCGAACAGATGCTCATTGTCCCGCGCCCGGATGACGCCGCACTGCTTGAAGGCGGCGCTGTTGACCTCGTCGTTGCCGGC
>DBPV01000105.1:13129-19969 GCA_002304995.1 Syntrophaceae bacterium UBA1411 | reverse complement strand
TTGATGTCCATCTTGTTGCCGATGGTCGCGACAATGCCGAAGTCCAGCACGTTGCTTAAGCCCGTGAGGATGCCCGCGGCGTAGACGCCGGCCTGGGCCACCATGCCGACATTGCCTTTTTTGAGCCCTTCCAGAAGGCCGATGGACTGCACCATGTTGTGGTGGGTGTTGATGACGCCGGAACAGTTGGGGCCGAGCACGCGCAGGCCGTTTTCGCGGATGATCTTTTCAATGCGCGCCTGCGCCGCCTTTCCTTCCGCGCCGCTTTCGGCAAATCCCGCCGCCTCGACGACGACGAAGCGCACGCCCTTGGCGGCGCAGTCGGCGATGGCCGTTTCAGCGGCTTTGGCCGGAACGATGACGATGGCCAGATCCACCGGCCCTTCCACGTCCCGGATCGACTTGTAGGCGCGCACACCCATGACGGAGTTCTTGCCGGGATTGATCGGGTAGAGTTTGCCGGGGAAGTCGTGGTTGACCAGGTTCCAGAAAACGTTGTAGCCCAGTTTGCCCTTCACGTCGGAGGCGCCGATCACGGCGATGCTGGCCGGATAAAAGAAATCGCGCAGGCTCTCCGCGCCGGTCGGGCTTACTTTTTCGGGCAGGGCCGGTTCGCTCACGAACATCCGGGCGTCCACGGTGACGTAGCCGTCGCGGTACAAAAACAGCGGATTGAGGTCCAGTTCCTGGATTTCCGGATTTTCCACCACCAGCCGCGATATTTTCAGCAGAAGTTTTTTCAGCGACTCCAGATCGACGGCCTGCCCCCGGTATCCCTTGAGAATGTCGGAGCCGCGGATGTCGTTGATCATTTCCGCCGCGTCCTTTTCGGTGATCGGCAGAATGCGGAAGGAAACGTCGCGCAGCACCTCGACGAACACGCCGCCCAGGCCGAACATGATCAGCGGGCCGAAGCTGGGATCGCGCGTCACGCCGATGATGGCTTCGATGCCGGATCTCGCCATGCGCTGCACCGCCACGCCTTCGATATGCTGGTATTTGAAGGTTTCGAGAATGTCGCGGTAGGCGCGGCGCGCCTCTTCGGTGGAGGCAATGTTGAGCTTGACGCCGCCGGCGTCCGTCTTGTGGACGACGTCCGGCGAAACGATTTTCATGACGACGGGGAAGCCGATTTTTTCGCAGATGGCGAGCGCCTCGTCCTCCGAACGGGCCACCAGGTAGCCGGTGGTCGCGACGCCGATGCCTTCGAGGATTTCCTTGCTTTCGTGCTCCATCAGGTAGCTGCGGTTGTCCCGGACCGCCTGGCGGATCATTTCCGCGAGTTCATCTTTGAGAAGTCTTCCGTCTGTCCCGATGAGTTCCTGCTTTGCCGCTGATAATGCTGGTTCCATGTCCCGCTCCCTCCTGTTGGACGATTTTTTTCTGCATCCGATCAACCAAACACGTCAACACGATGCCCTTCTAGCACGGGGGTTCAAAAGAAAATATCGGCGGGTGTCCGAATGATGTGTCGGAACGATGCGGGGCGAAATGACGGATTTTGTCCGACAGGCTGTCGGACGGGCTGCTAGTTGATGAGCTTGGTGTGGACGGCGTAAAGCGTCAATTCCGCGTTCTTTTTCATGCCCATCTTGGCGAGCACGCGGGTGCGGTAGGTGCTGATGGTCTTGACGCTCAGGCACAGTTCGTCGGCGACGTCCGACACGGATTTTCCCGAGGCCAGCATGATCATCACCTGGTGTTCCCGGTTGGACAGCCGTTCGTGGGGCAGTTTTTCGGTGTCGATGTCCAACTCGTCGGCCAGCTTTTCCGCGAGCGACGCGGTTACGTATTTTCCGCCGCCGGCCACTTTGCGGATGGCGCCGATCAGCTCCTGCGGGGCGCTGGCCTTGGTGAGGTAGCCGGACGCGCCCGCGCGCAGGGCGCGCACCGCGTACTGTTCTTCGGGGTGCATGCTGAGAATCAGCACGGCCAGCTTCGGCCGCTGGGCCTTGATGTCCTCGAGCACCTCGAGGCCGCTGCGTCCGGGCATGGCGATGTCGAGCAGGACCACGTCATATTCGTACTTGAGCACCTTGTCGAGCGTCTCCACACCGTTTTGCGCCTCGTCCTTGACCAGCATGTCCTTCACGTCCGCCAGAATCTGAATGACCCCCTGCCGCACAACGGCGTGGTCGTCGGCAACCAGAATGCGTATCATGGGCGTTATCTCCTTTGCGTCAGTGGAATGATGACCCGCACCGCCGTTCCGGACGGCTTGACGTTGCGGACGTGGACCGTGCCGCCCCACAGGTGGGCGCGCTCGCGCATGCCGATCATGCCGAAGGAACGCGGATCGTCCACCTGCCACTGCATGATCCCCACGCCGTTGTCCGTCACCTCCAGGCTGATCTCCTTTTCATTTTCGGAAAGGGTGACCCGGCACTGCGTGGCTTTGGCGTGCCTGGCGATGTTGGTGAGCGTTTCCTGAAAAATGCGGAAAACGGCGGTGGCCAGGTCCCGCTCGATGAGTTCTCCCGTGCAGGCGATCTGGGCCTGGCAGCGGATGCCGGAGCGCTTTTGAAAATCCGCGGCCTGCCACTCGATGGCCGACGGAAGCCCCAGATCGTCGAGCAGGCTGGGGCGCAGCTCGGTGGTGATGCTGTGAACGCTCTCGACGGTGGCGTCCACGATATCCGTCATGCCGCCGATTTTTTCGCGGATGGTCTTGCTGTTGGCCGGCAGGCGGTTGGCGAGCCACGACAGGTCCATCTGCAGCGCGGTGAGCGACTGGCCCAGCTCATCGTGAATCTTGCGCGCGACGCGCGTGCTTTCCTCTTCACGGACGAACTGCAGGTGGGCGGAAAGGTTGCGCAGTTCCTGGCGCGAGCGCTCCAGCTCCTCCTGCGCCTTCTTTTCCGCGGTGATGTCTTCGTACGTGACCACGATGCGCCGCTCGCGGAGCTTTTCCCCGATGCGGGAGGCCTTCATCCGGCAGATGATTTCGCGCCCGTCCTTGCGCAGGCAGGGGAATTCCGTTTCATAGGTCCGCTGGTGTTCCAGCGTGGAATAAAACAGCGCGCCGATCTTGTCCGCTTCCTCCTCGTTGCGGTAAATCATCTTGATGCTCTTGCCGGTCATCTCCTCGCGGTGCCAGCCGAAGACGAGTTTGGCCGCGTGGTTGGCGAAATTGATGCGCCGCTCGTGCAGGCCGACGACGGCCTGCGGAATCGCGTCGAGGATGGAGGATTCCAGCGCTTCGAGCTCTTCGAGGCGGCGTCCCGCCTCCTTGCGCTCGGTGACGTCCATGGAGTTGCCCAGAATGGCCCGCTTGCCCTTGTACGTGATGGACATGACGGTTTCCATGATCCACTTGATCCGTCCGTCCTTGGTGGCGATGCGGAATTCGTAGGGGGAAAACCGCTGTTCCTTGAGCATCATGACGGCGTTTTTCGCCGTTTTCCGGCGGTCTTCCGGCACGATGATGGACGTGGGGCTCATCTGCAGCAGCTCGTCTTCGGTGTAGCCGCCGTATTCCCGAAAATGGGAATTGATGAACTGGAAGCGTCCGTCCTGCATGATGTAGAAGCCGACCTGCGAACTGTGCGCGAGAATCTTGTAGAGGTCCTCTTCCGATGCGCCCTTGATCCGCCGCACATCGTTTTCCGGCCGCTGGGCCTGGAGGGATTGCACCAGGCCGATCAGTTCTTTCTTTGTCATTTTTTCCAGGGTCATGAGGACGCTCCGCTTAAGGTGGTTACGGCCACCGGGCGGGGTCATCTAAGCACAAATGAAGGGAAAAATAAATACCTTCTCTCTTTTTCGGCGGGAACCAGGGGCGGCAGAAAACGCCGGGGCGGAAGAGGAACTTTCACGCCCCGGCGTTTCGGCTTATTTGGTCTGCTTGATCACACTCATCGCTGCGCCGATGAGCGAAGAGAGGTCGCCGAAGTTGGCCGGGAGAATCAGCGTGTTTCCCTGTTTGGCCAGATGGCCGAATTGTTCGACGAATTTTTCAGCCACGCGCAGCTGCACCGCCTCGAGGCCGCCCTGGGCCTGTACGGCTGAAGCCACCGCCTTGAGACCGTCGGCTGTTGCGGAGGCTACGGCGCGGATGGCTTCCGCCTGACCGTTGGCCTCGTTGATCTGC
This sequence comes from Syntrophaceae bacterium UBA1411, assembly GCA_002304995.1. Classification (GTDB taxonomy): domain Bacteria; phylum Desulfobacterota; class Syntrophia; order Syntrophales; family Smithellaceae; genus UBA8904. The sequence goes on along the minus strand of DBPV01000105.1, from coordinate 15,879 downwards.
TTCTGGCGCGCCGCTTCCGATTCCAGCACGACTTTTTGCTTCTGGCCTTCGGCCACGTTGATGGCGGACTGTTTCTGGCCTTCGGATTGGAGAATGATGGCCCGCTTTTCCCGTTCGGCCTGCATCTGTTTTTCCATGGCCATCAGAACACTTTCGGGAGGCCGGATGTTTTTTATCTCGTAGCGCAGAATCTTCACGCCCCAGGTCCGCGCGGCGTCGTTGATGGCCGAAACGATGGCGGAGTTGATGGTGGTCCGTTCCTCGAAGGTCTTGTCCAGGTCGATTTTGCCGACTTCGCTGCGCATCGTGGTCTGCGCGAGCTGGACAATGGAAAACACATAATTGCTGATGCCGTAGGAGGCCATCTGCGGATCGAAGACCTGAATGAAGATGACGCCGTCCACGCCGACCTGGACGTTGTCGCGCGTGATGCAGACCTGTTCGGGAATGTCGAGCGCCTGTTCCTTCAAGGTATGCCGATAAGCCACGCGATCCACAAACGGAACGATGTAGCTGATGCCCGCCTGCAGCACCCGGTTGAATTTGCCCAGGCGTTCGATGACGTAGGCGCTCTGCTGCGGAATAATGCAGACGCCCTTGATGATGAGCACAACGGCCAGGATTGCCAGAACAATCAACACAATCTCCATGATGTATCCTCCTTTGTGAGAGTTATTCGACCGGTTTGACTTTGACGCGGATGCCTTCGATGGTTTCAATGATGACTGCCGCGCCTTCGGGAATCGGCCCGGGCGCGTCGGAAAACGCAATCCACTCCGAACCGCGGTAGGCGATGGCGCCCTCGCCGCCGGCGGGAATCGTTTTCACAACCGTTACTTTCTGTCCCGCATAGTCCGGCGGCGCGTCGGCGTGGCCCGCAAACAGTTTTCTGGCTGTCCTGCGTAAAACGAACAGCAGAAACAAAGAAGACAACGTGAACACCAGCAACTGGCTGCTCAAAGACGCGGTGAGACCGAGCCATGTTAAAAGAGCGACAATCAGCGCGCCAAGTCCAAAAAAGCAAAGAATGAAATTTAATGTCGTTAGCTCTGTAATGAGCAGCAGAAGACCTACAACTGTCCAGATCAAGTAGGGAGAAAAAAACCAGTCCAGCATGACGGCAAGCCTTTCTGCGGGCCGGGAAAGCGCTGCCCGCCGGGAAGTAATGGTGAGGCGTCTGCATCATTTGATTTTGCGCGGCAGTATAGGGAGAAAGACGCAAGCCGTCAATAAAATATTGCGCGGCCGCCGTTGGGCGTTGACGAATAACTTTCCTTATGGTAACCAATCTACCATTAGTAAGTTCACTGTGCGGCGGAATCTTCCGCCGGGAGCGCTGGAAATCGTGATTTCAAGCGATGAGCATAAGGATGTCTGCCGGCAGCGGCGCGACCGCGAAAAAGCCCAGCGGATGGCCTCCATCGTGGAGGCCGCCAAAAAAGTCTTCGGCACCAAGGGATACCTGAAGGCGACGATGGACGAAATCGCACTTGCGGCCGAAGTCACCAAGCCTACCATTTACCTTTATTTCAAGGCCAAAGACGATCTGTTTTTTTCGCTCATGCTGCCGCTGATCGACGATATCCGGGCGGAGCTGCAGGCGGTCGAACAGCGTCTGGCGACGGGAAAAATCGGCGACGGGGCGGGGCTGATCACGGCGATCTTCAACGCCTTTTATACCGCTTACGAGCATTGGCCGGAAACCTTCCGGATCATTCAGCTGTTCCAGCAGCAGGGCCTGATGGGCGAACTGCGGCCGGAAGTCCGCGCCGCCCTCAACGACCGGGGGCGGATCAACTTCCGTCTCTGCCGGCAGCTGCTGGCCACCGGCATGGAAAAGGGGCTGATCAGGAAGGTGAATGTCTATGAGATGGCCGACGTTATCTGGGGCGTGCTGGTGGGGGTCATCCAGCTCGAAGACGCCAAATTTTACGACCGCAAGGGGAAGCGGACAACGGAAAACACTCTGCGTCTGGCGGAAAAGCTGATCGCGGAGGCAATGACACTTTAAGACAGAGGGAAGAAGTATGACGGGAAATCGCAATGAGGGATTGATTCGACGGGTGAGAAAAGAGGGAAGGCTCTCGATGACGGAGACGGAAGCGAAAACGCTGCTTGGAACTTTCGGCGTGCCGGTGGTGCAGGGCCGGGTGTTTGCCCGGGCCGACGAAGCCGTGCGGTATGCGCAGAAAACCGGTTTTCCGGTGGTGGTGAAGGGCTCCGGAGCGACGCTCAGCCATAAAACGGAGCGCGGCCTGGTGAAAACCAATCTGAAGACGGCCCGCGAAGTGCGCGAGGCGTTTCGCGCCGTCCGGGACGCGGCGGGCGCCGACTGGGAAGGCTGCCTGGTGGCGCCCTTCATCGAAGGCCGGCGGGAGTTTGTCGCCGGTCTGATCCGCGATGCGCAGTTCGGTCCGGTGGTGATGTTCGGCCTGGGCGGCATTTTCACTGAGGCCTTGTCGGATACAACTTTCCGGATCGCGCCGCTCGACGAAAGGGAAGCCAGACGCATGATCGGCGAAATCTCCTCCCGGAAGCTGCTTGCGGAATTTCGCGGCGAGGCGCCGGCCGCCGTCGAAGAGCTCGTCGCCGTGCTTCTGGGCCTGTCGCGCCTGAGCGAGGAGCTGCCGGACGTCCGGGAAGTGGACATCAATCCGCTCATCATTACGCCGCAGGGAAAAGTGGCGGCGGTCGACGCCCTGGTGGTGCTCGATGAAAACGATGCGCCGCCGGCGGCGCGGGGCGGTTCG
>DBPV01000105.1:761-13115 GCA_002304995.1 Syntrophaceae bacterium UBA1411 | reverse complement strand
GAGGGGTTTCCGGGCATGTTCGCCTGCATTGCCGGTTTCGGTTTTTCCGGAGAGCTCTACCCCATCAATCCCCGCGCCGATGAAATTCTGGGGCGCAAGGCCTATCCCAGCGTAACCGCCATCGGCAAGCCGGTCGATCTGGTGGTGATTTCCGTGCCGGCGCCGAAAGTACCGGACGCGCTTCGGGACTGCATTGCGTCGGGCAGCAAAAACGTGCACATTTTCTCGTCGGGATTCAAGGAATCCGGCGAAGCGGAAGGCGTCCGCCTGCAGCGGGAAATCGAGGCGATTGCGCGCGAAGGCGGCCTGCATGTCGTCGGCCCCAACTGCATGGGGCTCTACGTGCCCGCTTCCCGACTGGTGACGTGGCTTTACGCGCCCAAGCCCAGCGGTCCCGTGGCCTTCGTCAGCCAGAGCGGCGGCAATGCGCAGGATTACACCTGGTACGCGGCGGAAAAGCTCGGCGTTCATTTCAGCAAGGTGTTCAGCTACGGAAACGCGCTCACGCTTGACAGCACGGATTTTCTGGATTTTCTCGAGAAGGACGACGAGACGAAAATTATCACGATGTACCTCGAAGGCGTGAAGGACGGACGCCGGCTGCTTCGTCAGGTCCGGCGGATCAACAAAACGAAGCCGGTCATCATGATCAAGGCGGGGCTCACCGAATCCGGCGCGCGGGCGGTCGCCTCCCACACCGGATCGATGGCGGGCGGCGAGAAAATCTGGAGCGCCTTTTTCCGCCAGACCGGCGCGGTCCGCGTCGAGTCGCTGGAGGAAATGGCCGAGACGGCGCTGTCGTTTGAACGCCTCGGCCGGGTGCGGGGGCGCGGCGTGGCGGTGATCGGCACCGGCGGGGGCATCGGCGTCGCGGCGGCGGATGCCTGCGCGCGGGAAGGGCTGAACCTGGCCGCTTTTCCCGAAGACCTGATGGCGAAACTGCGCGCGTTCATTCCGCCCGCCGGCAACATGATCCGCAATCCCCTGGACGCCCATCTGATTCTGATCGAGCCGGATCTGCTGGGCAAGACGCTGGAGATGCTGTCGAGCCGGTCCTGGCTGGACATGTTCATCATTTCCCTGCACATGGATTGGCTGTTTTCCCGCGGCGAGGGCGCGGCCACCCGCCGGATCGCAGAGTATATCGCCGACGAGGCGCGCCGGCACACGAAAGGCAAGCCCCTGGTGGTCGCCCTGCGGCAGTTTGCGCCCAGCGCCCCGATTCGCCATACGCTCGACACCGTCAAATCCATACTGCTTGCGGCCGGCGTGCCGTTTTACGACGGCATTCCGAAAGCGGCCGCGGCCCTGGCGAAAATGGTAAAATACCACGAATTTCATAAAGATGGAAAAGCGGCGCGTCCCGACTAAAGGTCCTTTTCCGCAGAGCTGAAAAGAAAACCCTTTCCAACCGGTTTTTTGCTGTTTTTGATTGACTTTCGGTCAAGATTAGAATTATAGTCAGCGGGTGGAGTGAGGTCCAGCCTCATTGGGCCGCCCGGGATGTTTCAGAATCGTTTGTATTCTGTCAGGATCGGAAAAATCTCTGCAGCATGTTACAGCCGGAAGAATTCCGTGTTCCCAATTGTCCGCCGGCTGCCCCGAATAAGGAACAGGCATTAACGGACGTTGTTTAACGTTTGAAATTTTCACAACTAAAAAGAAGGGAGTTAGTTATGGGCAATTTATTAGTGAACACCCGCGACCAGCAGTTTGCCATTTTTGAGCAGTTCGGCATGGACAAAATTTTCGAATCGGAAGAATACGGAGGGTACTCCAAAGACGACATTCTGATGATTTTGAATGAAGCCGAAAAGATGGCCGTCAATGTCATTTTCCCGACGCTCAAGGAAAGCGATCACGAAGGCTGCACCTATAAAAACGGCGTGGTCAATGTTCCCAAATGCTTCCATGAACCCTGGAAGAAATACACGGAAGGCGGCTGGTTGAATCCGATGGACTCTCCCGATGTCGGCGGCCAGGGTCTGCCTCACATGGCCGGCTGGGCGGCTTATGAAATCCTGAGCGCCGCCAACTACGCGTTCGGCATGTACGGCGGACTCACCCACGGCGCCGCCAACATGATCAACACCCACGGCAGCGAAGAACTCAAGAACAAGTATATGTATAAGATGTTTTCCGGCGAATGGGGAGGCACGATGTGTCTCACCGAACCGGGAGCAGGCTCCGACGTCGGCGCCTTGAAAACGACCGCGAAACGTCTGCCGGACGGCAAGTTCCTGATCACCGGCACCAAGATTTTCATTTCTTCCGGTGAAAACGATCTGGTTCCCAATATCATCCATCCCGTTCTGGCCCGCATCGAAGGCGATCCGGCCGGCACCAAAGGCATCTCCATCTTCATCGTTCCCAAAATCCGCGTCAATGACGACGGCTCCCTGGGAGAACCCAATGACGTCAAGTGCGGCGGCATCGAGCACAAAATGGGCATCAAAGGCTCCGCTACCTCCACGCTGAACTTCGGCGAAGACGGAAACTGCATCGGCGAACTGATGGGCGAAGAACGCGCCGGCATGAGAATCATGTTCCAGATGATGAACGAAGCGCGCCTCGGAATCGGCATGCAGGGCGTCTGCCTGAGTTCAGCCGCTTTCCAGCACGCGGTGGCCTATGCGAAAGAACGCATTCAGGGCGTTCCGGTCTGGGAAATGATGAATAAAAACGCCAAAGCCGTTCCCATCATCAATCACCCCGACATCCGCAAGAAACTCATGTGGATGAAATCCCACGTCGAAGGCATGCGCTCCATGATGATCTTTATCGCGTACTGCATGGACCGCAGCAAGATCTCCAAGACGGAACAGGAGAAAGCGGACTGGGAAGGCTACATTGAACTTCTGACTCCGATCATGAAAGCCTACTGTACAGATAAGGGTTTCCTCATCTGCTCGATGGCGATGGACGTTTACGGGGGCTACGGCTTCTGCTCCGAATATCCGGTGGAACAGTTCACCCGCGATGAAAAGATTGCCACGATTTACGAAGGCACCAACGGCATCCAGGCGCTTGACCTGGTCGGCCGCAAACTCGGCCAGCGCAAAGGCGCCAATGTCATGAACATGGCCGGCCTGATTCAGAAGACCATTGCCAAGGCCAAAGCCGTTCCCGAGTTTGCCAAAACCACCGCTTATATGGAAGAAGCCTCCAACGCATTGATCGATCTGGCCATGTTCTTCGCCGGCGCGGGCAAAGCCGGTGATTTTCTGGCCCCCATTTACAACGCCTGCAAGTTCCTGGAAATCATGGGCGACGTGGTCGTCGGCAACTTCCTTTTGGATGCGGCCGTCATCGCTCAGGAAAAGCTCAACGCCATGTATGAAGCCAAGGGTCTTACGACTGTCGGCAAACAGAAGGGCTTCCAGCGGGAAGATCAGGAAGCCGCGTTCTACGCGGGCAAAGTGGCCTCGGCCAAATTCTTTGCCAATGAAAACCTGACCACCGTTAAAGCGCGCTGCCAGGCTATCAAAGACGGCGACAAGAGCGCTTTGGAACTCGTCGACCTGGGCTTCACGATTTAACTGAAGGTACAAGGTTCCAAAAACAAGGCAAAAGGAAAAAATAAGAGCGGCCGCCCGGTATGCACCGGGCGGCCGTTGTCATTATTAGACTGCAGGGAACGATCGCGACCGTTCCCTGCAGACGGCGCTTTTGCGCCGCACCACTTGACCTTCAGCCTTTACTCTTGATCCTTTTTTGTCATCGTCAGCGCATCCGCCGGGCATTCCCGGCTGCAAAAACCGCAGCCAATGCAGGCCTTGGCGTCCTTCAGATAAGGAAAAGCGTCAACGCCGTTATTCCGGGGCAGCTCCGACATCGCCAGGCATCCGACAGGGCAGGCATCTACACAGATGGAGCAGGCCATGCAGGCCACCATGATGAGTTCCGGCTTGAGCCATTCAGATCGTTTGATCATCAAACATCCGGAGCCTCCGGCATCGAGCAGGGCGGACTGAGGACAGACCCTGCCGCAAGCGCCGCATTCGATACACAAAGATCCGTTAATCACGTGTAGTTTCTTCTTTTCTCCGGAAATGGCGCCGGATGGACAAATCCGGGCGCAGGCGCCGCAACCGTTGCATTTTTCCGTAATCGCGTAGGGCATATTTTACCTCTTACTTGATATCCAGTTTGTGCAGAGTTTCTTCTTTGGGTTTGCCGGTATTTTTGTCCCAGCCGAACTGATCCCAGTAACCGGGCGCCAGTTTCTCAATATCCACCGACCGGCCTTTGTTGGCGCCTTCCTTCTGGGGTGTCTTCCCCAGAGCCCGGCTGCTCATAAAGTTGTCTTTGGGTTCAATGCCGTGTTTGACGTTGAAAGCCTGCTTCAGTGTCTGAATCCGTTCGCCGATAAGCATATAGTCCCCGGGCGTCAATTTCCATCCCGTTGCGGCATTGAGCCAGTCAAATGTCGGAATTCTTTTGGCGCCCAGGAAAAGACCGAACATACACATGCCGGCGCCGTTGGACAGACTCATGAATTTGCTGCACGCGGCGGCGACGCGGGCTTTTTCCTCGTCGATTTTATACTTGCTGTCTTTGGTGAAAAGCAGGCTGGGCTTGGGCAGATCCTTCAAACGTTTCCAAAGCTGAAACATTTCATAATACAAATGAGCGCCCAGCGTGTGACGGCCCGGAGACGGCTCCAGACTGTAATGAACATTGAATCCCGGATCATTGCGGCCGTCATGCATGGCCGGCTCCTGGCCTCCGGCCTGAATGGCAAATTCGATGCTTCCTTTGCCGATTTTGCCGGCGGCGACTTTCACCCCGTCGGCCAATAAATCTCCAATTCCTTCCCGGCTGATCATTTTCTTAATCAGGGCGACCATCGCCTCCGTATTGCCCCATTTCAGTTCCAGGCCATCCGTATCTTTTTGGGTGAGAATGCCCTTTTCGTAGCACTCAATGGCAAAGGCCGCCGTTGCTCCCGCGGAAATGGTATCCATGCCGGCCCTGTTCAGCAGGTCGTTCAGATAGAAAATACTGTCGAGGTCCTCATTCATGCACAGGCCGCCCAACGCCAGAATACTTTCATATTCCGGTTTGTGGGTATGCGAATATTTACCTTTCGTGGCGCAGATACCGCCGCACCCCAGCGGACAGGAATAACAATGGTACTTGACGATTTCCGTATCCTTGATGAGATCGGGATTGATGTTCCGGGACTTCTCGAGCGGGAAATCACGATTCGATCCGTTCCAGTTTTTCAGGGGAGAATCGCCCATTTCGATCGACAGCTGGTTCATGCCCCCCGTCCCCCACTTGCGCAGGATGGACTTGTAGAGAAGACCGTCCTGGGGAAACACAACAGGCGTTACCCGCATGAAAGTGCCCACGCGGGCAAAAATGCCGCCGGGCGTAAGAGGCAGGGGGAAGTTGACCCACTTGTTACAGTGCCGGCTCAGACGCTTCATGGCTGCCGGATCATGGGCGCCGATGCGCTTCACACCCTCGAGAACGACCGCTTTGAGTTTTTTAATTCCCATCACGGCGCCCAGACCGGATCGGGCGGCGATTCGGCCCTTGTCGCTGCACACTCCGGAAATGAGCGACACTTTTTCGCCTGACGTGCCGATGATGGCGACGGCAGCTTTCGGACCATGTTGTTTTTTGAGAATTTCTTCCGTTTCAATGGCATCGTGTCCCCAAAGATGAGCGGCATCATGCAGCATCGTTTTTCCGTTTTTGACATGCAGGTAAACGGGGCTGGAGCTGATGCCCTTAAAGAAAATGGCATCAAAGCCGCAATGCTTGATCGCCGGCGAAAAGGTTCCGCCGCAATTGGCGTCTCCCCAGCAGCCGGTAAGCGGCGATTTGCCGACAAGCGTCCACCGTCCGGAAAATAAACTGCCCGTTCCCGTCAGGAATCCCGAACAGAACCCCAGGATGTTTTCCGGTCCCAGGGGATCGGCGTCCGCGGGCATGCGGTTGTAAAGCACATATGCGCCCAGTCCCATCCCGGAAAGATACTGTTTATAGACGGAGTCGGGGATCGCTTCCTCTGTCATGGTCTGATTCGACAAATCCACCATGAGGATTTTGCCCATATAAGGTTTATTCATGGCAATATTCCTTTTCGTTTTTTTTCAGCCCCTTTTTATTTTATTCCGATCCAGCGGAATCCCCTCCCAGGCCGCTTCCAGCACCATCAGATTATCTTCATAATCCGTATCTTCGGGATTATATATGGATGCGCCGTCGGACAGCGCCGCCCTCGCGATTTCGGGCAGGACTTCCCTGGGCACCAGCGGCTTCCCCTCGCGGTCTTTGACCTCCTGAAAAAACCGGGCATGCCGACCGCCGGTTATCGTGTTGAGATCGGCATTCAACTGCCGGATCAGGGAAACAACCTTGTCCGCCCTTTGTGCAGGCGGTGTTTCGCGGTAAACCGCCTCGCCGGTCATGGGCAAAAGGAGACCGGCGATAGCTTCCTCGCGTTTATGCATATTGTATTCAAGACCGTAAGGCAGCATAATGGCCATGCATATGCCGTGCGGAACGCCGCAGACCGATCCCGTCGCATGCCCCAAATTGTGCACCAGTCCGACCATGGAATTGGAAAAGGCGATGCCGGCCAGACAGGCGCCGACAGCCATGGACAGGCGGGCATTCCGGTCGGAAGGATTTTCAGCAACGATCGGCAGATAGTGATAAATCATCCTGACGGCAGCCAGAGAGTGGGCATCGCTCAAGGGATTTTTCTGCAGGCAATAATAAGCCTCCACGGCATGGCTCAAGGCGTCCATGCCGGTCATGGCCGTGATCAACGGCGGCATGGTCATGGTCATCCGGGAATCCAGCACGGAGATGTCCGGCAGCAGAAAATAACTGCCGAAGGCCATTTTTAAATGTTTTTCATGATCCTTGATGACGGCTACCTGGGTAACTTCCGATCCGGTTCCCGCCGTGGTGGGAACGGCAATCAGCGGTTTCAGAGGACGTTTGAGCGCGCCCACGCCGCTGAACGCCATCAGATCCGCGGCATTTTCCGAAACAACAATGTTGACACCCTTGGCCGTATCCATGACGGAACCGCCGCCGACGGCGATAATGGCATCGCAGTCATTCTCTTGATAAAGTTTCGCCAGTTGATTGACGACGCGGAGATCCGAATCCGGCGGAACGTTGTCGGCAATCAAGTCCGCGAAAAGGCGATCCTTGAGCGCCGCAGACACGATATCGATAAGTCCGGCTGAAGCGACACCCTTGTCCGTGATGATCAGAGGTCTTTTCGCGCCTCTCTCGGTCAGCAGCTCGGGTATCTTTTCCAAGGCGTCATGACCTGCGACAATTTTCACACGACAGCAAAATTCATAATAATCTGGCAAGAGCATAGGAATCACCTTTTCCTTTTTTTAGTCCGGCGTTTGTCATCCTGCGATCCGTTCGACAACCGTGCGCAAGTAAGGCCCCTCGTTGTCCTTACCCAGGACATCCAGAATATCTTCCATTATATAGCCGGGAACCCCGGCCTCCCTGAGATTGCGCGGCAGATCCTTTCCCAGTGCGCCGTAAAGATCGGCAAGGAAACGGCCAAGAACGGCCAGGGCGGCATCCGCCCGCTTTGCCGCCGGCGTCCGCGAGAATTCATCGTCTCCCACAAGCGGCAGAAGAAGGGCTGCAAGGTCGTTTACGCCTTCCTGCAGATAATCGCCAAGGACATGCGGCAGACACATCCCCATGATGACTCCCGTGGGAATGTGTTGCATATCGTAAAATACCTGCCCGAGTTTATGGAGCCGCGCCGAATTCGCTTCGGATGCGGCGCAACCGGACATGGACGCGGCATTAAGAATGGCGAGCGACGCCTTCCTGTCCGCGGGCTTGTTGACGGCGGCGGGGAGATTTTCCTTGACGAACCGGATAGCGGCAAAAGAGTAGGCGTCCCGAAACGGATTCGCATCGGCGCTGATATGGGACTCGACGGCCCGCCCCAAAGCGGCAAGACCCGTTGCGGCGATCGTTTTTCCGTCGGCTGCCCTTGTCAGACGGGGATCGATAACCACCAGATTGGGCGCCAGATATTCTGAAGAATAGATCCTTCTGCTGAAATGAGCAAATTTCGATGTTTCCAAACCGGACGCCGCGGCCGTCGGCACAACCACAAGGGGCGACAAATGCCGGAGAACAGGCGTTTGGGGAGAAAGCTTATGTGCGTCGGCCATTTTCAGCGAGACGGCCAGATTCAGCACCTTGGCCGCATCGACGATGTCGTATCCTCCCAACGCAATAATGGCATCATACTTTTTTCCCAGACAGATGTTTTTCAGATGTTCGATAAGCCCGAGATCGGCCGTTTTCGTCACTCCATCGAAAAGCCCCAGGGTCATACCCGAGTCGCCGAAGGCATTTTGCAGTGTCCGGATAGCTTTCCGGCCGACGGCCTTCGCGCTTGTAATAATCAAGGGACGGCAGGCATTAAGACCGGCCAGTTCGACCGGCAGATGCTCAAGCGCCTTATTTCCCGAATTCGTTTTCACCGGACAGGTAAATGCAAAAACAGGCACTGGATTCATGATGTCTTCCTTTCCTCAGATTCCCAGAATGGTGCGCGTATAGATGCCGATTCGACCCCCGAGCTTGCGTCCCGCGGACCACTGCTTTGGATAACGCTTCACGGCCAGACCGGCGATGATCTTGGGAAGGAGGTAAACTTCCACGATATCGAGAATCCTGATCACCGCCAGGGCATAAGGGACTTCGCCATCCGTAATCAGTCGATTGCGGGTAGTCGCGAGCGCGGTGCTTTCCTGGAAGGACAGAATCAGAAAAGCCGCGTCCACACTTTTAATCGCCAAACGGACATGGACTTTATGTTGACCGGGATTGCCGCCCAGATACTTCACGGCGCCGTTGCGCTTGCCGATCACCATCGAGGGACCGTTGGGCAGGCAGCCCAGGGAAAACGTAAAATCATCGGGGAGATTGTCGAATTCTTTTTTGACCTCTTTGTCCACCTTGGCCGCAGCCTGGATGGCGCGGCCGGTAAACCACAAAAAAATTCCGACGTACGCCCGCTTAAACGGTTTTTTCGCAGATGGGATGTCCTTCACGATACTCATGAATGATCCTCCTTTTTATGTAAAAAAACTTTCGTGTTTCCGTGGGACGTGAATAAGGCAAGCATATCATGACAGCGCCGATATTGCTTATACGATGTGAGATTTTACCATAACGCAGCCGAAAGATAAAGCCTACCTTGAACCTTGAACCTCCTGAGACCTGTCTCTTATCTCTCCGATATTGGCCGCGGCCCGCCGCAGAAGTTCGGCGATCCGGACCTGCTGATCCGCGGGAAGGCGGTGAAGGTCATCCATCCTGCCGCCCATGTCATCGAGTTCGTTTCTCAAATCAATGATCAGCCGGTCCAGGCTGACCGGACCGGCCTCGACAGCCGCCGGTTTGATTTCTTCCATTTGGGCGCCGGCTTTCAAGACGATTTCTTCGAGATATTCCGGAATCGTTACGGGGAAGCCGAATTTTTCACGAATCAGCCCTGCCAGATGCTCCTGAGCGGAAAATTCTCCGTGGACGAGGAACACTTGCAGGCTGCCGTTTTTAAAATCGGCCAGCCAGTCGAGAAGCTGGTCCTGTCCGGCGTGGGCGGAAAATCCGTTGATGGTGAAGATTCTGGCCCCGACGGCGATGTCTTCGTTGAAAATGCGGATTTTTTTCGCGCCGTCCACGATGCGGCGCCCCGGCGTTCCTTCCGCCTGAAAACCGACAAAGACAATGCTGGCGCCCGGACGCCACAGGTTGTGGCGCAGATGATGCTTGATGCGTCCGGCGTTGGCCATGCCGCTTGCGGAAATGACGACGGCCGGTTCCCGGGTTTCGTTGATCCGGACGGACTCCTGTGTGCTGACGGACAGTTTCAGATTGGGCAGGCGGAGCGGATCCTCGCCGTTTTTGAGGAGTTCCTGCGTGTCGCCGTCGAGGTAGCTGTGATAGCGGCGGAAGATATCCGTCGCCTTGATGGCGAGCGGACTGTCCAGATAAACCGGCATGTCCTTGGGCAGACGGCCGTCGCGCAAAAGCAGGTGCAGGGAGTAGAGGATTTCCTGCGTTCTTTCCACCGCAAAGGCGGGTATCACGACCTTTTCGCCTTTGCGGTAGCTGTAGCGGATGGCTTCGGCCAGTTCATCGAGGCTTTCGCGTTCGCCTTTGTGGTTGCGGTTGCCGTAAGTCGATTCCATGAAAAGATAATCCGCCTGGTGGACGGAACTGGGATCCTGCATCAGAAGCTGGTTGGGGCGGCCGATATCGCCGGAAAAAACCAGCTTGGTGCATGCGCCGTTTTCCTCGATGAACAGTTCAATGATGGCGGCGCCCAGGATGTGGCCGGCATCCTGAAAACGGACGCGAACGCCCGGCGCGGGGCTGAAAAATTCATCGTAGCCGCGGGGCTTTAAAAAAGGCGCGACCGCTTCCGCATCCGCTGTCGTGTACAGCGGAAGAGCGTCGGCGGCAAGGCCGGTGCGCTGGAGCCGCTTGTTTTTTCCGGCGGCTTCCACCTCCTGAATGTGAGCGCTGTCCAGAAGCAGAATTTTAACCAGATCGGCGGTGGGCCAGGTGAGATAAATCGGTCCGGCAAAGCCGTGCTGGACCATCCGGGGCAGAAGGCCGGAATGATCGATATGCGCATGGGTGATGAGGAAAAAATCCAGGCGCGCCGGATCATAGGGAGCGATGTCCCAGTTGCGTTTTTCAATGGCATCGGACCCCTGGTGCATGCCGCAGTCGACGGCAAAGCGGGCCTGCTGCGTTTCAATGATGTAACAGGAGCCCGTGACGGTCCGCGCCGCCCCGAGAAATTTAATTTTCATGAGCAATCCTTCTGTCGCGTATTTACGGATGTCCGGCGACGGGCGTTTGCCGGAACAGCCGGCCGCCTGCCGGCCTGTCAACGACAATCCATGGCCTCTTTATTCTTTTGTCGCTTTTTTCAGTTTTTTGGCTTCTTTCTTTTCCTTGGCGGTCTTGGACGGTTTTTTCTTGTTGTCTTTGATCTTGTCTTTGGATTTTGACATGGCTAAAGCCTCCTGAATTTTGATTGTCTGGTTTTTGAAATAATCAACGGTTTACGCCGCTCCCCTGCTGAGCAGGCTTCTTTCAATGTCCATGATCGCTCCACCCAGCGCGGTTTCGATTTTCCTGTCCCGGTGGCGGAATTCGACGCTGACGTACTCTAGATTCCGGCTGGCGCCGGACGTCTCCTGCACCTTCCGGACAACGGCATCGACATTAAAAATGGCTTCTCGAAGGACCAGTTTGAATGAAACATTCTGGCCGGGGCGGAAGAACTGCCGCTCGGAATAAGAAAATTTGGCGCCGCCGATGGAAATGTCCAGCAGCTGCACTTTCTTTTCCTCCAGAAAGAGGCCGAGATCGGCGCTGGAGGGGGGCTTGACCCGAAAATACATGCGAAAATCGGTGGGTTCGACTTGCCCCTGCTTTTGGAGCCTGAGCGCTTCCGCTGTTTTCCCCGAGGACATGGGATACGCGGCGATGAGCTCCGTAAACAGAGCGGGAATGCCGAAGCGCAGTATCCGGTTGTCGCTGCGGACTAAAAAAGTGATTAAAAGCCGGCGGTTAAGGAAACGGCCGGTGAGGGCCGGCGATGTTTGTGAAATGACGACGAACTGATCGTCAATATCGTAGACCGCCGCCTTCATGTAATGGGCGTTGGGGGTGTTAAGCTCGTTTTCAAAGATGACATCCAGCGGCATTCCGGCTTTCAGGTCCGTTTTTTTCATGTTTTCCTGTCCGTTTTTTATCCTGAAGAATGGCACTTCGCTGTTTCATACCAGAATATGAAAGGATTGACTATCTCAAAAAACAAATTGCGGTTGGTGGAGATGGTGGGCAGGCAAGAGGCCATAAAGATAAACGATAAATGCGGCGGATTGCGGTTTGTCATCCTGACCAATGTGCCTCACAATCCATTCCGTGTGTGTTAAAAACAACACAGAGTTCGTGCCGGGATGACATTTTTCGGCGAATATGTATCGTGCATCACGGGATTTGTGGTGAATATTGACACAAGCGGGCTTTGGGGTTGTCGGACGGACCGCGCGGAGGTTGTTTGACATATCTCAATTATTTCCAGTACAAACATTTAACGGACCAGTGGCCCGGGCCGGCGGGCCGTTGGTTTGGGAAACTGTCTTGTTGGGGGAAGGTGTCACAGCGGCGGAAGATTATGGAATGTGGCATTGAACTTGCTAAAATAAGTCAGCGCGAAGCGTTGGGAATTTCATCTTGACAACCTCCGCCGGGCGGTGTTAGCTTCGCGACGCGGATGTGACGGGCGACACGTGGGCCGTGCATGCG
>DBPV01000105.1:290-709 GCA_002304995.1 Syntrophaceae bacterium UBA1411 | reverse complement strand
GTTTTGCTGTCACTGGGGTTGATCGTAGCCTTCAGTACGTCAGCGATGGCCGTTGACGTGAAGTTCAGCGGCGAGTTTTATGCGGCCGGCGTCTATGTAGACAAGGGCGAAATGGTTAAAAACAACATTTTCACAAGCGGCGCCGAAGCGGCCAACACCAGCACCGCTTTTTACTATCAGAGACTGCGCCTCAACACGACGTTCGTCGTCCATCCGGGCCTGATGCTGATCACCCGCGCGGACATCATGGAAAGAGCTTGGGGCAACCTGAGATCAGTTCCGGCGACGGGTCTGGACGTGATGTCCGCCGGCACGCGGGCTGAAAATGAAAACATCGCTTTCGATCTGCTCTATGCGATGTACATTTCCCCGATCGGTGTTTTCACGGCCGGTTATCAGATCGACGGCGCGTGGGGCAC
>DBPV01000105.1:0-148 GCA_002304995.1 Syntrophaceae bacterium UBA1411 | reverse complement strand
CAATGCCATCCCGAGAGGCACGCCTGGCGATACGCTGGCTCCGACCTTCTTGGAAGACCTCGGTGTGAAGGCGGACGTTTGGGTCTTCATTCCTTACGTGAAAGCCCAGTTGGGTCCCGTGGCTCTGCAGGCTGAATTCTATTATCTG
>DBPV01000120.1:1376-2638 GCA_002304995.1 Syntrophaceae bacterium UBA1411 | reverse complement strand
GCGTCCTGCGGGTTCAGCTCGTCGAAATGCCGTCCTGCCGTAACGGCGCTGAAGTCCGGCATATCCGCGCCGAAAAGCGACGCCGCCAGCAGCTTTAAGCCGCTGTCCGACAGACTGCGAAACTCTAACTTGCTTTTTAGCGTCAGCTGCGCCGCCGCGATGGTATCGTAACAGGGTTCGCAAACCACGATTCCCAGCGCGTACAGGAACATCGCCTCGAAGGCGAGGTTATGCGCCGCCTTGACAACGCTGCGGTTTTCAAACACAGCCTCGCGCAAGCACTCCAGAATGTTCGTGCGGTCGCTCACGTTGTCTCCCGCCTTATGCGCCAGTGGGACATACACGGCGCTGCCTTCCGAAACGGAAAGGCTGACGCCGACGATATGCGCCTTATGCGCGTCCAGCGCCGCCTTCGGCTCGCCGCGCCATTCGTTGTCTGGCGCGGTTTCAAAATCGAACGCGACGACATTCGCTCCGGCGATGTAATTCCGAATCTCGTCTTTTGTGTAAATGGTCTTGTAATCCATACATGCTCCTATCCGCCACATGGCCGGGCGGATATGCTCCACCCGGCTGCGGCTGCCGTCTTATGCGAGAGGCCCGATGATCTCGCCGGTTTCGGGGTCAACATTTGCGGGAATATCCGTTGTTGATTCCGTGTCGTAGCCGACGCGGGCAGAAAGCGCCTTCACCTGTTCCGTAAGCCCGGAGACGATCGCGTACTCCTCGCCGGTCAGGGCGCGGTCGACCGAAAACTGCGCCTGAGAGTAGGCGATGCCGTTGTTATTTGCAGCCTTCTTCAGCGCGAACCTGGTGACGACCGCGTTGGACTTTTTGCCTTTGGTGAGCAGGCGCATGATGTAGCGGGTAAAGTCCTTAAGCGATCCGGTCGGAAGGGAGAGGATCAGCGGGAAGATCTCGCCCTCGCGCAGAAGATAGATGCGGCGGCGGTTCTTGCAGGCTTTCGCGCCGTTCTCTCCGGAGCCGAATTTGTTATACGGGCACTTGGCGCATTCGCCGCCGGGGCTGCCGATGCCGGTCACGCCGTCGAAGCTGCCGCAATCAGGCGGATTAGAGCCGCCCGTATACTTGTTCGTGTAATATGCGTTAAGCGGGTGATGGTGCAAAATGACCGCCGAAAACTCCTTGACGGTTTCGGGCGAGTCGGGATTTTCGCCGGGGATTTCGAACACCGTCGTGCCGCCGGCGGGGATTTTGATGCGCTCGAAGCTGCCGGACAGGCCGGACAGTTCCTCGGAAAG
>DBPV01000120.1:0-1343 GCA_002304995.1 Syntrophaceae bacterium UBA1411 | reverse complement strand
TTGCGGACGCCCACGGTCGTTTTTTCAAATACGTTGACCAGCCCATGGAGCCAGTCGGGTAATACGTCGCCGTTTTCGGCCATCTGCTCCTTAACGAAAGCGGAAAGCGAATTGGCGTTGATTGTTTCGTAAATCAGGCCGCCATGCCCCTCGGAGCGGAGGGCGTCGAACAGTTCTTCCTTGCGTTCCGCGGCCGCCGAGGCGCGGATGGTGTTGGTGAGGCAGAACATGGTGCCGGATCGGGTAAAGTTTTGCGTTTCCGTATCGGTCATGAGCTGCGCCAGCGCGGCGTCTGCCTCGTCAAGCTCGGCGTTTATGTCCTTGAGGCGCTGCTCCGCCTCGTTTTTTTCATCCCGCAGGGCCTTGAGCTTGTCCGCGAGTTCAAACATCCTTTCGGAATTGTCCAATGCGATCATCTCCTTTACATGAACGGGTTGCTGCCGCTGCGGTAATCGTCGACCAGCGTCCTGGCTAGGTCGGCCTTGTTCTTCAACGCCTTTATGACTTTTTCGTCGACGGTGCCGGCGGCGGTCAAATAGATGTAGGTGCAAGGCATATGCTGGCCGGCGCGGTGGATGCGGGCTTTGCATTGCTCGAAATTCGACATGGAGTAATCCAATGAGTAGAAAACCATCGTGCTTGCTGCCGTGAGCGTGATGCCCAATCCCGCCGTGGCGATCTGGCCGATAAAAACGGGCACGTCCGGGTCGTTTTGAAACCTCGCTACCTGCCCGTCACGGTCTTTGACGTCGCCCCTGACGAGGGAGTAGTTGACGCGCTTTTTTTCGAGCAGCCGGCAGACGGCGTTCAGCTCCGGCACAAAACGGGCGATGACAACCAGCTTCTTGCCTTCCTCCAGAGTCGAATCGATGATGTCCTCCAGCACTTCCAGCTTCGCCGTGCTGACCTGCTCGGCGGCGCTGCTTTCGTCGCTGCCGACGAATCCGCCCGTTAGCTGGGACAGGCGCAGGAGCTTCGTCAGAACATTGGTGATCGTGATCTCGCCGCCGGACAATTCGGCGTAGCTTTCCCTGACCAGGCTCTGATACAGCTTCATCGCCCTCGGTTCAAGATCGACTTTTCGGATGATGTCGGTTGTCGGGGGCAAGTCCAAACACTCGGCCTTTGTGGCGCGGAACGCGATGGAGTGCATCCGGCGCGTCAGCTCCGCCTCCATGGACTTTTTCAGAACAGGCGTGTGGTTGCCGTAACCGGTCATGAAAAAGAAGGCGTTGCGGAACGCGTAAAAGCTCTGGCCGAAGATCCGCGGGTCAAGGAACTTGTACTGACTGAAGATGTCGATTGCCTTGTTTGTCACGGGCGTTCCCGTCAGGAGCAGACGG
>DBPV01000083.1:10289-11241 GCA_002304995.1 Syntrophaceae bacterium UBA1411 | reverse complement strand
CCAGCGAAAACCGGCCTTCTCAAAGACGGGCCTTGCCCGCTTAAAAAATGAATGCTTTGACCATTGTTGCCGCACGTGTTAAGCAATGAACATGAAATAAAGTACGGGAGTCGTCATGCTGAACTTTTTGCCGAAAAGGCTGGTGGGCGTTATCGCCCTGGTGTTGCTGGCCGTGAATGTTCTTTTCTGGACATCGATTTTGTTTGTTTTTTCCTTTCTGAAGCTCATTTTGCGCCGCGGCTTCGACAAGGTGTTGCCGTGGCTCGCGGCAAACTGGATTACCTGCAACGGCTGGTGGATGAAGCTGACCCAGAAAACAACGTGGAACGTGGACGGTCTGGACGGGTTGAACGCGCAGGGCTGGTATCTGGTCGTCAGCAACCATCAATCCTGGGCGGACATCTTCGTGTTGCAGAAACTTCTGAACCGGCGCATTCCGCTGATGAAATTTTTCCTCAAACGGGAGTTGATCTGGGTGCCCTTCATGGGGCTGGCCTGGTGGGCGCTCGACTTCCCCTTTCTGCGCCGCCACAGCGCCGACTACCTGAAGAAACATCCCGAACAAAGGGGGAAGGATTTCAAAACAACCCGCGAGGCCTGCGCGAAATTCTCGCGCGTGCCGACCAGCATCATGAATTTTCTGGAGGGAACGCGGTTTTCCAAAGCCAAGCATCTCGCCCAGGGCCGGCCATACCGCCATCTGCTCAAACCCAAAGCCGGCGGCATCGCCCTGGCGGTGGGCGTGCTGGGCGAAAAGTTTCATTCGCTGCTGAACGTGACCATCGCCTATCCCGACGGCGCTCCGACCTTCTGGGAATTTATGTCCGGCCGCGTCCAGCGCGTCATGGTGCGTATCTCCTCCGTGGAGATTCCCGAGCACCTTCTGGGCGGAGATTATGAAGGAGACAAAACCTTCCAGTCGAATTTTCAGAAGTGGGTCCAGGAGCTCTGG
>DBPV01000083.1:0-10248 GCA_002304995.1 Syntrophaceae bacterium UBA1411 | reverse complement strand
TCGTTAGAGGGAAGATATGTTTTCAAACATCCTTTGATTCACACTCCCTTGCCCCGGCGACACAATGCAGCGCTTTCCTAAGAAAAGGCGATGCTGCCGTCCGCTGTGCGTTCCATGGCGACACCCGTGTGCTTTCCAGGCATTTTGTTGTGTTCCGGCAAAGTTCCCCATGACGGTTCAAACCAGCGGTACCAGATGGCTTTCTGTCTCTCCCGGATGTCCTTTCTGGTGCTGTTATAGTGCATCCAGATTAAAAGGGCTTGCCAATCCTGATTAAGAATTGTTTCGTCAAGGGTGATGTTTTCCGGTTTATACTTCTCCGGACAGGCGGAAGTCTTGAATGTATATCCGGCAAATGAGAGGGACCCTTTACCAAGAATGGCTTGATAGCCGCCATCAATTCCAGTGCTCCGCGCCGACGTCAAAGCGGCAACTGCGCCATATATTTTTTCCAATCCCAGCTTTTGGGCATTACTTTGTCCGTCAGCGAGGGGAGTCTGGCCTTGCCAAAATGAGATTTGGTATTCCCGGACAGACGGTATAAGAAGCGCCTTCTTCATCGAATCATAAAACCAGTGTCCGGATTTATTAAATATATTCTTGTTTTTCTTTGGATCCGCTGCGATTTTCTTATGAGCCCAAGCGGAAAGAGTTGAGTTAACGCCCAGAAAATCGTTCAGCGTCTGCTTGACCGGCGCCTCGTCGGAAGCCGCAAGGCTGAACTCATCTGTAAACTGCTTCAGCGCCTTTGGATTACCTTCCAGGTGCTGCCAGATGCTGTCCACGATTTCATTTCTCATGTCCTGGGGCATGTTTTTGAAAAAATTATCCAGCGTCCCCTCGGCGAAGTGTCCGAACCCCATGGTCAGATGCGGATCCCCCGAAACATGATAATGAATTTCGTTAAACGCTCTGTTCGAGACCGCACCGCTATTGAAAGCGGCAATCAGGATTCCCACATTGCTGTGCCGGTCGACCATTCCCAGGCAAACCGGATCCAACGTTTGCACAGTGGAAGAAGCGAGTGTATAACCGGTAATTCCTTCATCCGTACAAATCTGAACACGATTGTTTTCAGATCCCAGCACTTCGACGATTGTGCCTTGCCGGAGTTTCCCCAGAATCTCGCTTTTCGAATCCGCCTTCTCCCGAATATTAAGCCCATCCTCCCCGGCAATGGCAAATTTAATGGCGAGAGATGACTCATCGTCCGGATTGTCTTCTCCATCGGCATCGCCGGACGGTTCCGCCCCCTCGTCGTTCGCATCGGTTTCGCTGCCGGATTCTGTTGAAGAAGGAACCGCCGACTGACCGCTCCAGGCGCGGGATCCCGTAATCGCGTCGACGGCGGGCCGGACCGGACTGAGGCTGCTTTCCAGCACGGACTGGAGGGCGGACTTCTCATTCGCGCCGCCGCCTATGACACCCGCGCTGCCCGCGCTCCCGCCCGCCGCGCCGGATTTCATCGCGTCGATCGTTTTGGCCAGATTGATTTCACCGCCCAGCTGCGTGCTTGATTTTCCACCTTCCGATCCGGTCGGGGGAAGACCGATGGCCGTTTTTACGATGTCGCCTACGGCATTTACCGCCGTCTTGAAATTTTCAGACGCCAGGGAGGCCTGCTGCACCGCCGCCTGGCCGCTCACCTGCATGCCGGCCGTGTTGGCGGCAATGCCTTCAACGAGCCCGCTCATGTTGCGGAAAATTTCGGACGTGGTGAGCGCCCCCTGGAGCGCGCTCATGCCTTGCGGCGCCGGCAGAGGATTGGGCTGCATCAGTTGTATTGCGGACGGTTCGAGATTTCCGGTCGTCAGGCCGTCGGGGGCATAACGCGAACCGGCGGACACAGGCGCGATGTCCGGCGCGCCGAAGGGAATGGGTGAATCCTGCCAGTTCCAGAACCGGGTGAGATCGATTTTTTCGGAGGCGTTGTACCGACCCAGCACCGATTCCGCAAACAGACCGCCGGTGGGCACGGAAATAAAATCCTCTTCCTCGGCCAGGTCGCTGATGTGCGTTTTCTTCCAGGTGCGCCATTCCGGATCGTCTTCGTGGCGATAGATGAAAACCAGGCAGTTTCCGTAAACGCCCAGCGGCGGGAAGTCCACCGACCCCAAAAGCGGGCGGTTCTTGAACGTGTACGGCTGCAAGAGGCGCGCGATCTGGCTTTCATCGAGACTGTTCCAGATAACCCGGCTGAAGTAGTCCTTGTCTTCATCCAGGACGTTGATGAAATCGCCTGAGTAGAAACCCGGATCGACGCCGACCAGCCATTTTTCCTGAAAGGAATTCGTCTCCCCCGAACGCGTTGTCGGCAGGTGATGGTGAAGACGCAGGGTCACTGGAGAGTTGCCGGACTTCATAAACAGAGATGTCTGGGCGAACATACGGTCTTCATATTCAAGCAAATGCTTGTATTTCACGCCGATGCGGACAATGTCTCTGACGGTAAGAAGGCGAGACGGTTCAAAACGGAAGGTGGCTGTCTGAACCTGCCGGAAATCGTCAAGCTGGAGGGTCTGGTCGTTTTGGAGTTTAAGCTGGAGTTGCGAAACCTCCCACCGGCGGTAAAGACTTGCGCCGCTGACTTCAATGGCTTCCACCACCGCGTCATCGTTGACGTAGATGTAGCGGGGCTTCACTCCGACCTGCGGCGCGAGATTTTCCAGCCGGACTTCCCCGGTATAATGCGCAATCAGGTCAAGCTCTGCGTCGTTTCGCGCAGCGGCCTTGAGGACATGCCTGAAGCGCCGCAGGACGTTGCGGTCTTTAAGATTCAGGGGCTGCATCGGCACAAAGACCAACCGGTCGGTCCGCGTGTGCCGGAGCATCATCTTATAGATCTGAAGCACTTCATAGTAATGAATCGACAGCGCGTGCGAGTGGTTGTAATTTGTAATAATGCGTGTGCGGATTTCCTCTTTTTCCGACTGCTCGACCTCCTTGACGGCGGTGGCCCGCCGCGACCGCACGGAAGCGGCCTGTTGCTGTGTGCTCTGGCGGATATCCTGACTCGTGGACAGAGCAACATCGCGCTTTCCCGAAGACGAGGCCACGGACAAGGTCTTTGACGTGGTCGACGCATTTCCTGAGGAGGTTCCGCCGAAAAGCGAACCGAGCACGCCGCTGCTGCTTCCGCCTGACGTGCTGGAAGAGTTTGTAACCGTCGCAGATTTCCCCTCCTGGACTTCGCTGATCACTCCGTTGGCAATTTCCGAGATGGCGCTTTCCTGGCTCAGCAAATTCGACAGCCGTTCCTGCTGATCGGTGGATTCCGAAAGGCGCGCCGCTTCCTGCCGCTGCCAGTCAACGAGAGCGATCCGCGTGCTTTCAGCGGGCGCGAGCGCGAGCGAATGAACTAGACTGCCCAGAGACAGGCCGTGCGGCGTCCAGGTCTGCTCAAATGTCAGCATGGCGCCCAGCAACGGCTGCGTGAAGTAAGACCCTTCGAGCGCCGCCAGGACGTCGATGGGCTGGTTCAAAGGCCGGTTGGTCCGGTTCGCAGCGACTTCCTCGATAAACAGCTTTTTGATGAAGCGCCGCTCCGTCCAGTAACTGCGGGCGACCGGCAGCAGCTCGCCGGGCGCCTCCGGATCCTCCAGTCGGGCGTTGTCGATGTTAAACGCGTGCCGGTAGATGGTTTTGGCAGCCAGGTAAGGCGGCCAAAGCGACAGGTCGCGCACGGTGTCCAGCTGTATGGCGCTGCGCACCGCCTGAAAGTTCCGGGGGCCGATGCCTTCAAGCACCAGGATGCTTTGGGAGGCCAGCTGCCGGGGCGTCATGTCCAGATAGTCGTCATTTACCATTTCGGTGGCCACCCGGCCGAACAGTTTGAAAATGGATGTCTCCTCGCTGAGCGTCTGGGCAATCTGTTCGGCGGCGCGGAAGATGCGGCTTTGCGACAAGTCGAACACCGTTTTAATCGCCAGGCCGCTCAAAACAGACGCGATGCGGTCGTCGATGCCGATGAGCACGGACGGGGCGGAGCGAAGCAGTTCAGAAGGAGTCTTATCGGCGTATTGCAGTTTAACGAGTTGCTCAATGGATAATTCGCGCACGGTTCATGTCTCCTTTGCAGTGATATGGATTATTCACAAACGCAGTCGGCCGGCGCTTTGCGCCTTGTGGACCGCCTCCAACAGGTCACGCCTGCCGGGGGCGCAACCTTAACGGATGACACGATGCAACGATGATTCTTGCCGTATTAAAAGTAAGGGGGAGTATAAAAAAAAGCTGAGGATAATGTCAAGACAATCCTGCCGACGGCATTGGACTGCAGGAGAGCAGCAGGCCGCTTGGCAGACAGCGCTCCGTCAACGCAAATCGAAGGCCGGCGCGGTAAACTTCACCGCGACAAAGTGCGCGTTTTTGCCGTTTTCATGCCGCCGGTCGTTGATAAAAAGGCGACGGAAGCGTTGGATAGGCGCGATACACATGCCGATAAACATCATCGGCTTTCACCTGCACGTCAGCTTCTGTGTATTTGTCTACCGGCAGACCGGTGGAATCGTTCCACAAGAAATCATAAATGGCCTGTCGCACGGCATCACGCGTCGCCTCCTTATCCCGCCAGCGGGTGATGCGCAACTTCTCTTCCTTGAGCGTCTTGAGCAAATCCACAGAAATCGCTTTAACTTTCTTGATTTCTCCTGCTGATAATTCCGGTTTCTTCAGGAGATCGAAAACCGCAAGCGTCTCTTCATCGAGACCTTCCCGGAGGGCGCGAAACTCTTCCTCGGACATTTCATCTATAAATCTGATCAGCGCCTCGAAGGTCTGCTCAATAGTCACGCGGTCTTTTTCACGATTATATTCAGCCACAATCTGCTCATAATGACGCTGAAAATCCGTGCGCAGGGGATTGCGCTCAAGCAGCCGCTGAAGTCGTACTTCAATGGCAGTCTTGAGATTCTGCACGGTTGTGCGCCTGGTCGCGCTGCGTTCGAATTCCCTCCGCAACCTGTCAAAATCGATCTTGCTGATGTCATATGCGGGCTGTGGATGCCAAGTACCTGGGCGCGTTTCAATGGTTTCGTCCACCACTTGATGCAACTGCCGGATGATGTCGCTGATGTCGGCCTGCTCGCGGTCTTTCTGGAGACTCTTATAAATAACGTTAATCGCCTCGTAGTCCTTGCGATACCTGTTGATACCTGTCACCGTCAGACAGGCCTTGAATTTTGAAAAAACCACCCGGCACATGACCTCAAAGCGCTTCCGCGTTTCGTCATTCTCGTTTGCCGCTTCTTTGGCTGCGGCAATGGCCGCGTTGCGTTCAAAGCCCTTCTTGCTGATGATGTCGTCCAGCGACGCACCCCGGTCGGTCAAAAACGTGCGAATAAACGCGATGGCCTCCGCCAGATCGGCCAGCAGCTCTTCTTCTGGCTTGGCCGGTTCTTCTTCGCCACCTTCTCCCGGCCGTCCGGTGTCACCTGTTCCGGAAAAGGTTGCCAGCGCCTTGCGCAGATGCTTGAGGATACCGCAATAATCGACGATCATGCCGTTATTTTTGCCTTCGCTTACACGGTTAGCGCGGGCGATAGCCTGCATCAGCGTGTGCGCCTTGAGCGGCTTGTCCAGATACAGCGTCGAAAGCGACGGTACATCAAATCCCGTCAGCCACATGGCGCAGACAATGGCAACACGAAACGGATGCTCCGCTTCCTTGAAGGCATCATCCACCGCCATCCGCTGCATATTGCGAAACTGCGGTTTTCGGCGCATGGCTTGGGACAGATCCATCCCGTCTTTAACCAGGCGGCGGTGCGGCGTAATATCCAGACCCCACTTGCGGAACTTGTCCACCTCGCCCTGCTCTTCGCTTACCACCACCGCCATTTGCGTCTCGCGCATCCAGGCAATCTGCCGCTTCCGATACTGTTCTTCCTGTTCATCTCTGGTCTTAGCCAGTTCGGCCGCAAGCGAGGCAATCCGTTCTGCCCAATAGCCGGCAATGAGGTTGTACATCTTTACACAGGTGATTTTGTCGATACACACCAGCATGGCTTTGCCGGTTTCCCAGGTTTGGGAATAGTTCTCCACGAAGTCTCGGGCCACCTGCTCCAGCCGTTTGTCGGCGGTAATGATGTGATAGTCCCGCTTGAGCTCCTGCTCAAGTCGCTGGGCCACATCAATGTCGCTGGTTTCCAGCTCCTCCAGCTTTGCGGCAATACGCTCGTTAAGGTCGCCGACCGATAGGCCCAACTTGTCGCCGCGCGCGTCGTAATACAGCGGCACGGTGGCTTTGTCTTCTACCGCCCGCTGGAAGTCGTACGTTGAAACATAAGCGCCGAATACCCGCCGTGTGATTTCGTCATCCGTGAAAAGCGGCGTGCCGGTGAATCCGATATACGAGGCATTTGGAAGAGCGTTGCGCATGTTCAGCGCCAGCGTCCCATACTGCGTGCGGTGCGCCTCGTCGGTAATGACGATAATGTCTTCGCGTTCCGAATAAGGCCGGTTTTGCTCCACGTCCTTGTTGAATTTCTGAATGAGAGAAAAGATGTGCGTCTTTTGCAGATTCAGATGCCTGTTCAAGTTCTCTCCGCTTATCGCCCGGCACGGGTCGCGGTCGTTGTCCACAACGCCGCAACCGGCAAAGGTTTTATAAATCTGCGTGTCCAGATCGTCGCGGTCGGTCAGCACCAGAAACGTGAAATTCCCGCCGAGTTTGCGGTGGATTTTTCGGGTAAACAAAACCATTGAATAGCTTTTACCCGCTCCTTGGGTATGCCAGAAAACGCCCAGCTTGCCTTCCCGATTTTTACGTTCGCGCACCGCCTCAATGGCGCGGTTCACGCCGAGAAACTGGTGATTGCGGGCCAGAATTTTCTTTGTATCACCGGTGGAGTCGTCAAAGAGGATGTAGTTTTCTACAAGATCGATGAAATTTGTCTTGTCGCAGACGCCTTTGAGCAAGGTTTCCATATCCACCACGCCCGGCTCATCTTCGGCCAGGCGTTTCCACTCATGGAAATGCTCGAAGCGACTGCTCACCGAACCGATTTTCGCCTCCACACCGTTAGCCAGCATCACAAGAGCGTTATGATGGAAAAGGTGCGGCACGGTATCTTTATAATCGTTAAAATTTTTCTCATAGGCAACACGGATATCCCGGCCTACGGTCTTGAGCTCCATGAATAGAAGAGGCAGGCCATTGACAAACCCCACAACGTCGGCACGGCGCCGGTAAAGATCGCCCCGCACCCACAGTTCGCGGACGCATAGAAATTCATTGTTGATTGCAGTATTGAAATCCAGCACCCGCAGGCGTTCCTTGACCAGCTCTCCCTTGGCGTTACGAAAGGCAACCTGCACACCGTCGCGGAGGAGATTGTATTTGTCACGATTGGTGGCGATAAGCGATTGCATGGCCGACGTAGCGACCATCTGACGCACCGCTTCGTCATAAGCTTCATCCGGCAGGCCGGGGTTGAGTTCCTTCAGTTTCCGGCGCAGGGGTCTTGTGAGCACGACCTCGCGGTCGGAGTTTCGGCCTAAAAGGCTGTTCGGCCCGAAGTCCTCATTATTGTATGCATAGATGGATTGCCAGCCAAGCTTCTGCTCCAGATATTCGGCGGTGGTTTGCTGAACGAGGGTGTCTTCGGTGTAAAGCGTCATTTGCCCTCCCAGAGGTGAGATATGGGAACGGCATATAGATTTTTTCCAAAGGGCACAACGGCCTCGCCGTCATACAGCACAACTCCGGCGGCAAAATTCTTTTGAGCGGCATTCTGAAGTTTGCGCAGTCCCTTAAAATCGTCACCTGTAACCGTCGCTGCCGCCTTCACCTCAACCCCGGCCAACCTTCCGGTGCATTCCAGAATAATATCCACCTCAACCTTATCTTTGTCGCGAAAATGACTGAAGTATACCGTTTCCTCATGCCAGCTTGCCTGCCTGCGCAACTCCTGAAAGATAAAGGTCTCGAGAATTCGTCCAAAAAGTGCGCGGTCTTTCCACAGCATTTCCCCATCCAGGCCAAGCAGCGAACAAGCCAGGCCGGTGTCTCCCACATGCATTTTCGGCGTTTTAATCAGGCGACTTAATCGGTTGTTGTGCCATGCCGGCAATTCCTCCAGCAAAAAAATCCGCGACAGCAAAGTGACATAATCACGAATAGTCTGTCTGCTCACCTGAAAGGGCGCGGCAAGTTCAGAGACATTCACCAGACAGGCGGTTTGACCCGCAGCCATCATCATCAGTCGTGGCAGAGCGTCAAATTCGCTGATGCGCGCCAGGTCCCGAATATCGCGTTGAATAAGCGTATCGGCATAATCCCGATACCATGCTGTTCGCCGTCGTGCCGTGGCCCGTGTAAGCGCAGCCGGGTATCCGCCCGCAGCCACACGTTCCGCCATCATTCGGCCCAGGCGGCGGCCTGACGAGCCAGCCTTGAAAACCGAACCGAACAGGGCCGACAGAAAATCGGCCTTCCCTCCGGCAATCTCCGCCTGAGCCAGCGGATGCAGACGCAAAATGGCCATGCGACCGGCAAGCGAATCAGCCAGCTTCGGCACCAACAGCACATTTGCCGAACCTGTCAGGATAAATCGCCCCGGTTTCCGTCGTGCATCTATCTGGGCTTTCAGAGAGGTGAAAAGTTCCGGTACCCGCTGAACCTCATCCAGAATAACCCGCTCTGGCAAATCGGCGACATAACCCACCGGATCGGCCTTTGCCGCCGCCCGCTGCACATCATCATCAAAACTCAGATACGGAAATCCTTTCAGATCTCCGATCTGGCGGGCAAGCGTAGTCTTGCCGCACTGCCGTGGGCCATGGATCAGCACCACCGGCGAATCGGCCAGCGCCTCCATAATCCGGGGTTGAAGATATCGGGGGTATAAATCACTATTTTTCATGTGGTTATCGTAACCGATCATCCCGTCCAATTGCAAGCATTATATCCGGCTGATTGTAAGTTTACCTTCGTCTAATCGTAAGGCGAAGAATTCAGACGGCGATTTCCCCGTTCATCAATTTGGGCAGGAGGATGTCGCGGGCTTTCGATAGGGGATGGTTTTGATGACGCAATAATCTAATCTGAATCATTATTGGTTTTACGATATCTGTAAATTGCTGGATAAGCGTGTCTGGCGGACGCAGCACAAATTGATCTTTTAAGAATTTAAAATGCCGTGCATAGAAGTAATTCGAAAGATCAATGGCATCCAGTGAGAAGAAGAAGTATTCTTGAGAAACACATGGGTCATTGCTTAAAATAAGTTGTGTTCCATCAGCTCCACAAGCAAATGGAAAGTCGATGAATTTTAATATACGAGTATGGTCACCAAAAACAATCATTGGTAAATCATCAATCAATGCATCTTTATTTTCGGTGTAACCACCTATAAATTCCCTAGATTGATCGACACAGGGAATGGAACCTTCAATTAAGTATTCGTTCATCGGAATTTTTCCTGGGCGCCTGATCTTTGATAATAATTCTTTAACTTGAATATTATGCCACCCCGTCGGAATGCCGTTGATGATTTTAGTGTGCTCGTGGCCGGGAAAGCGGAGGCTGACGAACCATTCCTTATATAAGATCCGCGCCGCCTGCTCCAAAAGCTGAATCCGCCGCCGGTTGTTTTGAATCAGTTCGTCATAGGCGGAGAGGATGGAAGCGATGTTTGCCCATCTTTGTTTTGGTGGCACACGAAGTTTAATTCTTGCAAAGGCATTCTTATTGAGTATTGGCGTGGCCACGCCACCACCAAGCCCAAAACCACGAATAACATCTGTATTCTGAGCCAGCAGGTAATAAACAAACTTTGAGTCAATCCCGTCATGCGGAATGATACTGTTTATTTGTTGATTCGTTAAACATAATCCAGAAGAAAGACCGCATTTCCCGATAGTGTTTCCTATGCACGTCACCATGACAGTATTGGCTGGTATGAATTGATTATTAAGAATTTGTTTCGCATCTTCCGTAACTGTTCTTTCAGTTGATTGGCAATAGTATGTCTTCCAATCCAAATCTGAAGGTGTAACAAATTGATACTCTCCATCAAAAAAAGCAGGGTTTTTTGTGCTTGGTGTTTTCCCCGTTACAATTTGACCGAGATCAGAGACAGATAACTCGCTCAAACTCATATCCTCAACCCCTCAAAATTCTTCTTGATCGCCGCGGCGATTATATATTTGATTATCATCATACATTCCCGGCAATCCGGTTGTTTCTGTAAATCGAATCGCCATCACACCGTAGGGGCACGGCGCGCCGTGCCCCTACAATTCGCC
>DBPV01000034.1:366-3184 GCA_002304995.1 Syntrophaceae bacterium UBA1411 | reverse complement strand
CCGACATTCCAGTAGCAGGAGCCGGGCACGATCATCTGGTGGTACAAAAAGAAATGGTTGAGCGCGTCAAAGGCAAAGACACTGCCCGCCCGGCGCACCGCCACCACGCCGGCTCCGACTTTCCGGCGCAGCAGAAAACCGTTGGCGCTTGCGACCAGGCCCGCGCGGTCGATCAGGGCTTTCATGTCGGCGGTGATGTTGGAAAAATAGGTTGGCGATCCGAACAGGATGCCGTCGGCGTCAATCATCTTCCCGAGGCATTCGTTGAGGCCGTCGTTTTGCACGGCGCAGCGCCGGTCCTGATTCTCGAAGCATTTGTAGCACGCGATGCAGCCGGTGATCTTTTTTCCGGCCAGCTGCACCAGTTCCGTCGCGATGCCTTCCTGTTCCAATTCGCTTAAAACCATTCGGAGCAGGGTGTGGGTGTTTCCCGTTTTCCGCGGGCTGCCGTTCACGGCGACTACTTTCATGACTGATTCTCCTTTGTCCTCATAAACGGCGTCAGCGTAGCGATATTTTTTCGCGAAAGCAAACAAAAAAGGAAGCAGGGCGAAAGAATGATCCCGCCTCCGGTAGCTTCGCGGGGGCGGCGCCTTCAAACGGGGCTGAACCAAAGCGGCGCTTTACGCCGCCCCGTGCTTCGTGCGGGCGATGATGCTTTTTTGCACGTCGCGGCCCAACCGTGTGAAGTAGGCAACGTAGCCCGCCACGCGCACCGTGAGATCCGCGTAGTCCTCCGGCTTTTCCTGCGCGGCGCGCAGGATTTCCGACGATACCAGGCTGAACAGGCAGTGGTGAATCTTCAGATCGACTTCCCGCAACAGGGCTTCCGGCGTGTAATACCGGCCCGCCAGCTCACGGGCGGCCTGGGCGCAGGCGGCAACACATTCGCCGCAGCCGCTGCAAAGGGTGCGATCGGTTTTTACCGCAGCGCCGGCCGCAGCAAAAGTGATTGCGCGATTTTTGAAAAATAATTCGTCTGAAGGTGGACAGCAGGTGCCCTGTATGAGAAGATGGAAGCGCCGGCGGCGGATCCGCGGGGAATAAACGCCGTTGCAGCCCGGGCGGGCTGCTGCCGGTTGCGGCTTTGCATGACAACGCAGGCCGTCGCGGCCTGTGCTGAAAAAGATAAGAAAGGAAAGATTTCAATGGAAGCAAAATTATGGTGTCGATTTTATGATCGCAATGTCCCCCCAACCCTCCGGTATCCCCGCTACCCTGTTCAGCAGATGCTGCACATCAGCGCGGCCATGCTGCCCCACAAGGCGGCGACCCATTTATACGGCTCGGAACTGACGTTCCGGCAGCTGCGCGACCAGACGCTGCGCCTGGCGAACGCTCTGATCCGGCTGGGGGTCAAAAAAGGAGATCGCATCGGTCTGGCCATGCTCAACTGTCCGCAGTTCATCATCGCCTACTTTGCCGTTCTTTCGGCAGGCGGCATCGTCGTCAACATGAACCCCCTTTATACCCATGACGAGCTCAAGGGGATGATGGAAAACACGGGGATGACGGGAATTTTCACATTTGACGGCGCGCTGCCGCTGATCCGTCCGCTGGCGAAGGAAGTCGGATTGAAATATGTCGTCGTGACAAAAATTTCGGATTACATGGACGGCGCCGCGAGAAGTTCGGCAAAATCGCTGGATCTCGAGGAGGGGTGGTTCCATTTTTCACAGCTTGTCGACGGCTCCGCCGACACCCGCATTCCCCGGATTGCGTTTTCCCCCGATGATCCGGCCCTGATCCAGTTCACGGGCGGCACGACAGGTCTGCCGAAGGGAGCGGTCCTCACCCACGGAAACATCGTTGCCGCTTTGTGCCAGAGCGGCGCCTGGGGCGAATCCATCAATCAGTACGTTCCTTTCGAAAGAAGGCAGGCCATCGCCGCGATTCCTTTTTTTCACGTTTACGGAAATACCGGCTGCATCGGCTGGTCGATGCTGAATGCCGGAACTCTGATTCTGATGCCGCGCTTCGATCTCGACGAACTGCTGGGACTCATTGCCCGCACGCCGGAGATCACTTATTTTCCGTCGGTGCCGACCATGATTACGGCGATGCTCAACCAT
Organism: Syntrophaceae bacterium UBA1411; assembly: GCA_002304995.1. Lineage (GTDB taxonomy): Bacteria > Desulfobacterota > Syntrophia > Syntrophales > Smithellaceae > UBA8904. The sequence goes on along the minus strand of DBPV01000034.1, from coordinate 1,112 downwards.
CCCAAAGCCGAGCAGATCAGGATCGGCGAGCATCTCCGCCTCCTCGGGAGCGGCGGCGCTCCCATGCCGCTGGAGCTGATCCTGAAGATACAGGATATGGGGATCTTTTTCAGCGAAGGGTGGGGAATGAGCGAAACGATGTCCAGCGGAATTTCAAATCCCATTATGAACCCGAAAGTCGGATCGATCGGCGTGCCGCAAATGGATTTTGACGTGAAGCTGGTGGATCCGGAAAACGGCGCAGAGGAAGTCCGGCCGGGAGAGCCGGGGGAAATCGTCATCAAGGGTCCGACGGTTATGAAGGAATACTGGAACAATCCCGTTGAAACGGCCGCGCAGTTGAAGGACGGCTGGCTGTCCACCGGCGATATCGCCCGGGCCGATGAAGACGGATACCTCTCGATCGTCGACCGGAAAAAGGATATGATCATCGCGGGCGGATTCAACATTTACCCCCGGGAAGTGGATGAGGTCCTCTACCAGCATCCGAAAGTCGCCGAAGCCGTAGCCGTCGGCATTCCCGATCCCTACCGGGGAGAAACCATCAAGGCGTTTATTGTCCTCAAAGCCGGTCAGCAGGCCACGGAAAAAGAAGTTCTTGAATTCTGCCGGCAGAAGCTGGCCGCGTACAAGGTGCCGAAGCTCGTCGAGTTCCGGAACGCCATTCCGAAGTCGACGAGCGGCAAGATTGCGCGGAAAATGTTTCGCGACGAAGAAATGGCCAAAAAGAAATAAACGGCATGGCC
>DBPV01000034.1:0-316 GCA_002304995.1 Syntrophaceae bacterium UBA1411 | reverse complement strand
CCGTTTTGCAGGAAACTTCCATGATCTTGATTTTGGGATTGAGCGCCAGGACTCTCTGGCGCACGGCGGCAAGGTCGAAGTCGGAAAGCGCGAGGTAGTCGATCTTGTTGATGACGAGCACGTCGCAGATGCTGAACATGAGGGGATACTTGAGCGGCTTGTCGTCGCCTTCCGGAACGCTCAGGATCATCGCGTTTTTGTGCGCGCCCGTGTCGAATTCGGCGGGGCATACCAGGTTGCCCACATTCTCGATGATGAGCAGATCGAAGTCCTTCGTCTGCTCATCATCGAGAATGTGGGCAACCTGGTATGCCCC
>DBPV01000092.1:8914-13394 GCA_002304995.1 Syntrophaceae bacterium UBA1411 | reverse complement strand
GGACCGGAATTTGAATTGATTTGTTTTAAAACCCGGCGGGGAGCGGCCGGTCATTGCGGACCAGGCCGCTTCCCGCGACGCCCGCAATAATGCTGCTGGTCAATTGCCGGCAATTGGGCTAAACTTAAAACACATTGTGTAAAAGGCGGATGCTATGAAGGAAATCCTGATTCTTCTTTTGATCGTGGCCGTGTGGATCTTTGTCCAGGCCTGGCTTTTGCCCAAACTGGGCGTTTCCACCTGAATGCGCCCCGCTTGTCCGGGTCCGGACAAAAAGGGCAAGGAAAGCCATCCGGAAAATCCATGAAAAAGAAGGGCGGCTGTCCGGCTGAATTCCGGAAGAAGACGATGCTGAAATTTCTGAAAAATTGCAAAGACGCGGCGTTCAAGCGGGCGCGCCCGGCCGATCCCGCAGAGGATCTGCTCGACGGCCCGCTTCCCGCGGGGTGAAGCGCCTCTCAAGACGGCGAAGCGGTCCGCTTCCCGGATATCCTTTTCGAGAAACTCAAAAACGGATTTCGGCGTTTCCGGAAGGAGTGAACCGCCCGGCCGCTGTCTTTACAGAATTTTCTTTCCGGCGTCCGGGCCGCCCTTGACAAGATATACGTCCGTGATCTTTCCGACGACGGCCGTCTTGGGCTCGAGCGTCGCCCGGATGCTGTGAACCCATTCCACATTTTTTTGAAAGATTTCGCCTTCCGTGTGGAGGGTGATATCGGCCTTGAGCTGGAAGCCGCCTTTTTCTCCCCACCAGGCCAGCGCGATTTTCGGATTTTCCCGCAGGTTGCGCAGCGTTTTGCCGAAATACTGGTCCGAGATGAGGATTGTTTCATCGTCGAGAAATTTGACCGCGCCGATGGGAACGACGTTGGGAGTGCCGTCTGGGGACGCGGTTGAGAGGTACGCTAATTTTGCCGCCTGTAAACTTTCTTTGATTTCCGAAGTGACTTTAATCATATCGCCTTTCCTGTTTCTGTATTTGCTTGAATGCGGCCGGCGATGCTCCGCCGGCCCGGTTTAAATTTTCCTTTGCCGGCGGCTATCGGGGAGCCTCCGGAAGACCGGAATTCCGGCCGGATTGCGCCTCGAGGATCAATTCTCCGGCAATCCGGGCGGCCCTTTCGGCGGGACGGCGGCATTTTTTGATGGCGTCGGCTTTCACGAATTCCATCCCCTCCCGGGGATCGGTGAGCTTGAAGCTGCGGCCGAAGATGCCGTGCTGTACGTCGCGGCAGTTGCATCCCCCGAATTCCGCTTCAAATCGCTTGCAAAGCTTGCGGGCCGCGGAGGTCGTCCGCGTCACCGCGGCCAGATCGTCGGCGCGTTCCCTGCCGAAGGCCAGCCCCAGCGCCATGATGCCGGCGACGACGGCGCCGCACGTCTCGCCGCGCAGCGCCATGCCGGGCATGGCGGTGGCCGCCTTCAGCACCTCGGCATTGCCCAGGTGAAAATGCTCCTGCAACGCCAGCAACGTGCCCTGCGAGCAGCTCGCAAACAGCTCTTCATAGTCGCCGGCCTTCTTTTCCAGCGCATCGAGCAGGGCTTCTGCATTTTGATCAGGCTGCATGACTTATTTCTCCATTTCCACTCTGAAGCGGCAGGTTTTATCGCCCTTCACCAGTAATTGGCTGAAGCCTTTCGGCTGAAATTTCGGATTCAGGCTCTCCATCATGCCGCACATGGAGGCGTCAAGCAGAATCCCGCAAAGCTCGGGCTCCCTGGACCAGATGCCGGCCACCGGGCAGGTGTAGACTTCTTTTTCAAACGCCTCCGGCGTGGTTTCAATATAGCCTTGCCAGAAATTGGCAAAGGTATCGTCCATGCAGTCCTGCAGTTTCGGGATGCCGCGGCAGTCCGCCATATCCTCCGGTTGCGAACCGGAGCGCTTCATCCACATTTTGGCGCTTTGCTTCCCCATGGCATGAAATTTTTCTTTCATGCGTTCGACGTACGCATCGCCTCCCACCTCTTTGCCTGTTTCATACGCCATGACGACATACAGGGCCAGGACCTGCATCCAGTTTTTGTAGCGTTTGCCCATTTCCTCTTCGCTCACGGGGTAATTTTCATATGCGGGTTTTTCTTTCATCTTCGGACCTCCCTTGGCTTAATATATTGCAGAGTGTTTTCTTTTACATTCTTCCGCGTCTTTCGTGGTACTCCCGCACGGCGGCGAGCGAACGCGCGGCGCGCTCCGGATCCTGGTAAACGGGAACGCCGCTGTCGAGCAGTGTGCGCACCATCTTTTCCTGAAGGCTGCGGTAGGTAAATCCGACGATCGGCTTATCGGGGTGGCGTTGGATGAGGCTCACGAACTTCTGTGCGTAATCGCCGATCAGTTTGTCCGCCTCCGCGCCGACCGCCTCCTCCGCAATCCCCATCTCACCCAGAATGCGTTCCAGAAACAGCCCCGGCGAGACAAAATATGCAAGGAGCATATCCGTCTGTTTGTCCTGAAGCAGGGCATCCGGGATATTGAAATAATCCTCCGAAGGATTTTTGCTGAAAGTCATGTCCACCGGGTTGGCCGTGCTGGCGGTTTTCGGGATCATCGGTTTGAGCTTCTCCACGGTTTCGGGCGAGAGGCGCGGCAGCGTGAGTCCCGAACGCCCGCAGGAATCCGCCGCCGTGGCGCCGGGGCCGCCGGAATGCGTCTGGATGACGATCCGGTTTCCCCCGGGCTCTGGCAGGGTGCCCAGAGCGAGCGCGTAATCAAAAAGTTCCGTGAGGGTTTGGGCGCGGATAATGCCGCACTGCTTGAAGATTCCATCGTAAATTTCGTTGGGACCCGACAGAGAGCCAGTATGGGAAAGCCCCGCCTGTTTTCCCGCTTCCGAGCCGCCCACGTAAAGCGCGACGATGGGTTTGTGCGGCGTGATGGCTTTGGCGATTTCCATGAACTTATCGCCGCGGTTGATGCCTTCAATGTACAGGGTGATGACCTTCGTGTTAGGGCAGGCGCCCAGATATTCCAGGCAATCGACGATGTCGATGCTGGCTTCGTTGCCCACGCTCAAGGCCGCGCTGAATCCCATGCCGTGCCGGTAAAGATAGTTGAACATCTGCGTGATGAAGCTTCCGCTTTGCGACGCCAGACCGACAAAGCCCGCCTGGCAATCCGCCTTGATGGGCGTGGGATTGAGCTTGAGATGGAGATTGGCGACGCCCAGGCAGTTGGGGCCCAAAAACCGGATGCCGTGACGGCGGGCAATCGTTTCGAGTTCCTTTTGCAGCGCCGCGCCTTCCGGGCCCGCCTCGCGGAATCCTCCGGAAACCACGATGGCGCTTCGGATGCCTTTCTTCCCGCAGTCGTCGAGCGTCCGGCAGACGATTTCCGTGGGCAGCACGATGATGGCCAGATCGGGGATTTCCGGCACATCCAGAATACTCGGATAGGCGGGGAGGCCGCGGACAACTTTCTCCGTGGGATGGACCGGGAAGATTTTGCCTTCATAACCCAGCGCCTGCAGGGAGGACAGCATGATCGATCCCATGCGCATAAACGTGTTGGAGGCGCCGAAAAAGGCGATGCTTTTCGGATTGACAATCGGATAGAGAGGACTTTCGGAGATTGAACGGATCATTTTATATACCTGCCTTTACAGTTGAATTTTCATGGAGGTGAACCGGAGATCCGGGCGAGACGCCGGATTCCCGAAAGGCGGGAACCCGGCGCCGGAGAGCGATTCTTTAAACCACCGGCATTTCCTGTTTTTTGTCTTTTTTGGCCTGTTCGTCGAGGATGATGGCAAGCGCCATGCGGGCGGCCTTCCCCACGAGCGTGGAGCAGCCTTCCGGCATTCCCGCGGCCAGGGCCGCCTTCATGTCTTCCATGTTGTAGAGGTTGAAGAAGCGGCCGAACTGCTTGACCTGGAGGTCATGACAGCGGCAGGCGGAAAATTCCGCGACAAACTGCTCGTGAAAATTTTTGGCCAGGAGCAGCGCCTTGATCTGCTTGCCCATTTTTGCCAGGTCTTCTTTTTTGCGGCCGAAAAAGTAGCTGATGGCCATCGTGCCGCCGGAAAGGGCGCCGCAGTGGCCGTCGCCGGAAAGTCCCACGCCGTCGGCAAATCCCGTGGCGGAGCGCACGACGTTTTCGTCCTCCACGCCCAGAACTTCGAAGATGGCGGACAGCGAGCATTGCGCGCAGTTGCCGCCGCGAAGTTCATAAGCTTTCGCCCGTTTATAGACTTCTTCAAGCATTTCTTCTCTGTTCATTTAATGATTATCTCCATGGTCATTATTTTGGACTCTGGCTTCCTTAAGATACTTTCCCGCCCCTGGTGGGCGGGGACCCTCCCCCAGCCCCTCCCATCAAGGGAGGGGTGAGCGGCCGATCCTTGCAGAGAGGTGCCCTCCCATGCGTGCCGTTCAGGGTATTCGCCGGGGACCCTTCATGATATTCCTGGATTTCCGATCGCTTTTCGCTTGTCCGGAATCACGCAGATGGATGACGCCACCATTCACCATCCACCATCCA
>DBPV01000092.1:0-8806 GCA_002304995.1 Syntrophaceae bacterium UBA1411 | reverse complement strand
TGCCCAGAATGTCCGTGAAGAAGTTGCCGCCGCCTCCGCCGCAGCAAAAGGCGTTTGCGCCGTGGCGGTGCATTTCAACAAACTCGGCCTTGGGAATGGCTTTCAGAATGTCCCGCGGCGCCGAGTAGATTTGCTGATGCCGTCCCAGATAGCAGGGATCGTGATACGTGATCCTGACCGGAAAAGCCTGAAGCTTGATTTTTTTCTTTTTAATGAGTTCGGCTAAAACCTCGCTGTAGTGGCGCACCTTGAAGAGCCCGCCAAGGCGGGGATAATCTTTCTTAAAGGTGTTCAGCGCGTGAGGATCAAGCGTAATAATTTCTTTTACGCCCTTCGCTTGAAATTTTTCGATATTGGCCTGGGCCAACTGGGCAAAAAGCCCCATCTCGCCCAGAGCCCGCACGTCGTTGCCGTCGCAGGTCTCCTCGCTTCCGAGGATGCCGACGGAGAGATTCGCGTCCACCAGCATTTTCCCCACGCTTCGGGCCATGCGCTGTCCTATTTCATCATAGGAGCCGACCGAGCCCGCGAAGAAGAGGTATTTCTGGTTGGTGTAGGGTTTCAGTCCCGTGCCGCGGGCCCAGTCGCCCCGCTCGGACTGCGGAAGCTTGTAGGGATTGCCGCTCACGGCAACGGCCTTGAAGTAGTCGCGCACGCCCGGCGGAATTTTTCCTTCGCCAACCAGTTCGGCGCGCGTTTCCTGAAAGATGTCCGGCAGGAAATCCTTGAATTTGGGAAAGACGCACTGGTCCTTGCAGTTGTCGCAGGCGACACAGGAAAACATAATCTCGGCAAAGCGCGCGGAGGTTTCAATTTCGCCATTTAGCCACGCGCGGGTGAGCCACATGCGGCCGCCGGGGGCATAGGTGTCCCAGCCGAAGGCCTTGTAGGAAGGACAGTTGAAATCGCTGTAGTCGGACGGATACTTGCAGTAGCCGCAGCGGAAGCAGCGATGGACAATATTTTCATGCTCAATGTGTCGGATGGTGGTCATGCGTTCACCTCCCAGTTGCCGGGGTTCATGATCCCCTGCGGGTCGAGATTTTTTTTGATCATCAGGAGAAGCCGGCGCGCGTTGGGTTCCATGCGTTCGAGCAGCATCTTCTGTTCCTTGTGATTGGGCTTCCAGGGAATGCCGCCCATATCGAGAGCAAATGCCGTCGCTTCAGTGAGCGCCTGCTCCACGCGGTCCATCATGGCCTTGTCGTTGCGGTTGAAGGCGAACGAAATGCTGTACATCATGGAGTGCCCGCCGGAAATGAGCCGGGCCGTGCTGGCATAGAGAACATTGTATTTGGCGGCAAGTTCCACCACCTTGGCGGCGTACTGCGGAAAATGCTCGATCGGCGCGATGGGTCCCGAGTATTCAAACCCGCCGCCCTTGGGCACGTCGGCAAAATCGGCAATGTTGCGTCCCGGCATTTCCAGCAGCATGGCCTTCATGTACTGAATCGACATGAAGCCGCCGTCTTTGGCATCCATGTGCTCCTGAAGACAGTCCCAGATCATCTTTCTCTTGAATTCGATTTCTTCCTCCGTATCGCCCGTGAAGAATATCGTGATGTGGTAGTTTCCCAGAAACATGAGCGGCTTGGGCTGAAACCAGACATTGATGTCCTCGAGCATTTCCAGATGCGTGAGCTTGTACAGAATGTCCGGAATCAAATCAACACGGTCCGTGACGAAGAGTTCCGCATCCCGAAACTTCTTGTTGGGATAAAGCTTGAGGCCGACTTTCGTGATGATGCCCGTACAGCCCAGCCAGCCCAGGAAGAGCCCCGAAAGATCAGGCATTGTGGGCCCTTTGGAAATCCAGTAGGGACCGATCGACGGCGAGCCGATCCGGCAGATCTCGCCCGTGGGCAACACCACTTCCAAACCGGTGACCATGTCGGAATTGAAACCGTACTGATTGGTGAGCCGGCCCTGTCCGTGCAGCGAAACGTTGGCGGCGATGGTCGTGGTGGCCGGCGCATCGGGAATACTGTGCCTAAGCGTCGGATGGTTTTTTTGCAGATAGGATTTGAGCGCGCCCTGGGACGTGCCGCCTTCCACAACGACGTAGCGGGCCATGGGGTTTACTTCCAGGATTTTGTTCATGCGCTTCATGTCCAGGACGATGCCGCCCTTGAGCGGAATGACCAGACCTGCAAGCGACATGCCGTTTCCCATCGGAACAACGGGAACCTTTTCCCGGCAGGCCAGCTGGACGATCTTTTGCACTTCTTCGGTCGTTTTGGGCGCGACGACGTAGTCGGGCTTGTGCGGCGCGAGCACGCCGGGATCGCGCGAATAAAACCAGAGCTCTTCGGGCGCGTTGGAAACAGATCGTTCGCCGACAATGTCAATCAGGGATTGCAGAATGTCGCTCATAAAGTCCCCCTTTCTTTTTCGCCGATGGCCATTTTGCAAAGATCGATGATGTGCACCGGTTTCAATCCCCGCTTGGCGACTTTTTCCGCTAAAGACGTCTGGCAGGCCGGACAATTGAAAACGCAGTATTCGGCGTCTGCGGCCAGCATGTCGTCAATGTTGCGCTTCTGCACGTCGTCGGCCAGTTTGTAGCCGGAAATGGAGCGCAGAATCTCCGCGCAGCAAAGCGCGTTTTCGTCCTGGTAGGTTCTTTTGGGCGCCTTGACGCCGATGAGAGTGAAGATTTTTTTCACGAGCGCGTGCTTGTCCGGAATGAGCCGGTTGGAGCAGGAGCGCTGATAGGCGACAGTGATGTTTAGCGGTTTTATTTTATCTTTAAGCTCCTTCATGCGCTGCAAAACATAATCCAGGTAGTAAACCGGCTGAAAGGGCACTTCCATGCCGTAGGCCTGGGCAATCGAGGTCAGCGTGCCGTAGCATTCGTCATGCAGGCAGATGACTTCCTTGACGCCGAGTTTCCGGTAGTTTTCGATGACAATGGGAAGACGCTCCTTGATGACCGACATGCGCGCAAAGTGCGTGTGGACGGCGGGGCACATGAATTCCGCGCCGAACACGCCCGCGTCGGCGACATCCTTGAAAATCTCGCCCGTCCCCAGCGGTCCCAGGTCGGGGATGTAGCAGCAGGAAAGCGCCTTGTCTTTCACGTTGCCCACCAGGCATTTGCCCTGCATCACCGTCATGTTGATCCACTGGTTGGTGATGGGCCTAGGCGCGGTGAAAATGCCTTTTTCCTCGCGCTTCTCGGAAATGAGGTAGAAGGGGTGGTTGCCCCGCGTGCAGTATTCCTCACAGGCGTAGCAGGTCATGCATTCGGAAAGCACCCGGGAATCTTTGCCTTTCATGATTTTCATCATTTCCCCGTGCGCTTCCTTGTGCCCGGTAAAGGTCATGTACTGGCATTTGAGCAAACAGTCGGCCGAACGGCAGCTGGCGCAAACTTTTTGATCGAATTTCAATTGATACACGAAATCACCTCCATGAATTAAACATACGTTTGATGATCGCCTTGCGGCATGATCCCGCTTGACCGGCGCCCCTTGGGTTTGGGCGAAGGCTACTATACAAAAAAATAATGTGCGCCGTTACCGCGCACAGGCCAAAATTGCTTTGCTGTGCGGGTCATTCAGGGCCGAGGGATTCCGCCCGTAAACTTCCTTGAAGGACGAGGAAAAATGGGAAAGATTTTCAAAGCCCACCTCCAGATAAACATCCGAGGGCGCTTTGTGTTTTTCCTTGATCAGGTAATAGGCATGCTCCAGGCGTTTTTTCTTGAGCCAGCGGCTGGGCGGCTCGTCGAAAACCTTTTTAAAATCCCTCTTGAAGGTGGAAAGGCTCCGGCCGGTCATTCTGGAAAATGTTGTGAGAGAGACGTTGAAGACGAAGTTCTTGCTCATGAAGTCTTCCAGATCGATCTTGCCCGGATCCGTGAAATGAAACAGGGATTCGTAAAGGGGCAAATCGAGCTGTCTGATGAGCCAAACGGCTTCGCGGGTTTTGATGTCGCTCAATTCCCGGCCGAGCGTCGTGCCGGAGTCGAAATAAAGACGAAGCGATTCGAACAGATTGTCCAGGAGCGCCGAAGGCGGAAGTTTTTTGACACGACAGCAGGCGCCGGCGTGGTCCGCCGGCGGATCGTAAGCAATGCCTTCCTTTTTTAAATGATCCTGCAGGAACGTTTTCCGGATAAAGATGCTCAGCGTTTTGAAAGGTTCGCCCGATTTCTCGGGGTATTTGGTAAATTTGGCCAGCGTGCTGCGGCGGACGAACAGCGTCTGGCCTTTTTCAAACGTGTTCCTGGAATCCGCCTCCACAACGGAAAGCCGGCCGGAAAGAACGTGGATCAGGACATGGGCCGGAACGAACTGTTCCTTCTCGGTCATTTTATTGGCTCTGACGGAACAGAAGATGCTCTGGCGTCTGAAACTGAAATCTTCCTCACTCATGGGTTTCCATGTCCGCTTGCCGGGCTGTCCGGCGCATTGGTTATTTATCCGTGCGGGGCGCTTTGTTGTTCGTGGTTACCGGCGCATCCGGGTCTTGCGCCCATTCCTGCATCGCTCCGGCGTATAGTTTGACGTTCGTGTAGCCCAGAACCTGCGTCATCAGATAAGCCCAGGTCGGACAGCACTGGCCGATGTCGCAGTAGGTGACGATCGCGGCTCTCCGGTCTTTTCCGGCGGCCGCCTCGACGATTTCGGCCAGCTGTTCCTTAGTCTTGAAGGTTTTGTCCTCATTGAAGGCGCAGGAGGTCGGCATGTTGAACGCGCCGGGAATGTGTCCGCGCAGAGGAACGCAGTCCATTTTCTTTTCACCGGTGAAAAATTCGCGCTCGCGGGTGTCGAGCAGAATCAGCTTGTCCAGGTTTTGCTTGAGGTCGCTTTTGTCGATGAATTTCTCCCCGGAATATTTTCCTTTGAAGTTCTTCGACTTGCGGCGTTCGACTTTGTTGGCAAGGGGCTTCTTTTCCGTGAGCCACTTATTCATGCCGCCGTCGAGCAGGGCGACATTTTCGATTCCTGCATACTGAAGCGTGCAGGCGACGCGGGCGCTCTGGTAGCTGAGCCTAGGGGTGTCCATACAGCCGGTCACGACGATCCACTTGTCGGAATCGATTCCAAAGTAACCGATGGTATCGTCAATATCGTCTTTTTCCGGAAGCGACGAAAATATACCGTCTTTCATGTAGGCCCAGGCGCCGTAAAAGGAACTCACTGCGCCCGGAATGTGGCCTTCCCGGTATTCCTCTACGCGCCGGACATCCAGAATCACCAGTTTGGGATTGTTCAGATTGGCCAGAAGCCAGTCGGTGGAGACGACCGGGGCAATATCGCGGGCAAATCCATTTGCGGGAAGCAAAAGGATTAAAGAAACAAAAATTAGGAGTTTTATGGAAATATTTCGTTTCATGGGGCAACCTCCTCGAAAACGCCTGCTGGTTGATAAACGGGTCAACATCTTTACTGATTTGAAATATACCATATCCAACGGAAAAAGAGCCAGTTGAATATTCCGGTTTTCGCACGTCATGGAAACCGCGAACCGTTTCCACCGTCTCCGCCGGCATTATCCGTCTGGCCGGCGGAAATGGCCGTCCGCAACGTCGTCATTATGTTTATCTTGACATAATGGCCGCATTTGTTTTATAGACGCACCCGCGCTAAAACCTCAGTTCCGGAGGATACAAAAATCATGCTCATTTGCCGCTCACTTTTCAGAAAGACCGACAGGATCATCCCGCTTTTTTTCGTTTTCTTGTTTTTTTCTTTGGCAACGCCGCCTTTTGCCGCGCCTGCCGACCGGAAGCTTACCGCAGCGGTTGTGGCCGGTTTCATGTCGCCGTTTCAGGAAATCGCCGCGGCGTTCGAAAAGGAGACCGGCATCTCCATCGATGTCTCCTTTACCTCCGCCGGCAGGATTTACGCCCAGATTGAAAACGGCGCGCCTTACGACATCTTTCTTTCCGCCGATGTGGAACGGCCGGCCCTGCTCTATGGAAAATCCCTGTGCGAAAAACCGTTTGTTTATGCCGAAGGCGAAGTGATTCTCTGGTCGGCCGATCGCCGCTTCTGTACGTCCGCCGGTTGGCAGGAAGCGCTCCAGAGAAAAGAAATTCAAAAAATCGCCATTCCCAATCCCCAGACGGCGGTTCACGGAACGCACGCCAAAAAGGCGCTGGAGGAGGCGGGGCTGTGGAAAGACCTGGCGCCGAAGCTCGTTGTCGCACAGGACATCGCGCAGGTTTTTCAATACGCGGCGATCGGCGCGGTGGATGGCGCTTTCTGTTCGTCGTCGCACGCCCGAACGCCTCCCGGACAAAAAGGCTGCTTTTACACCATGAATGAAGCGGCCCCGGTCGTTTATTCCGCCTGTGTTTTGTCCAATTCCTCCCGCAAGGACGAAGCCCGGCGCTTCGCGGAGTTTCTTCGGTCGCCCGCCGCGCTGCAGGTCAAAAACAAATACGGATACAGGGAGACGCCGAAGAGCAAATGATTTTAGACCAGGCCCGCGCCAAACTCAAAAAACTTACGGATGCGCGCAGGATTGACGATGAGCAGATCACCGTTACCTGCAAGGCCCTTTCGCCGGAAGAAGCAATCGGCAACCCGCTGCATGAGGACTATCCCATCCAGCTGGGAAAAGAGCGGATCATCGAAGCTGAATTTCTGGGGAAAAAGGGGCAGGCTTTTTCCGATGCCTATTTCAATTACAAAGGGTCGGTGAAAGATATTCTTTCTCTGAGTCTCGACACCAACGCGAGGCGGGCGATTTTTGTTGCCTCTTTGAACGCGATTCTGGCGGGACTCGGCGAAATGCCCGAGGCGCTGCACTGCAAAAACGACGATTTGATGCGCTGCGGTGATTTCTTCGCCGGTTATGTCGATGGTCTTCCGGCCGGAGCGCAAAAGATTCTGCTCGTCGGCTTGCAGCCGCGTCTTCTCGAAGCGCTGGTGACGCGAAAACAGGTGCGGGTTTGCGATCTCAATCCCGACAACATCGGGGCGGTCAAATACGGCGTGACGATCGACGGGCCGGAGCAGTTTGCCGGAAGCGCCAGCTGGGCCGACGCGGTTTTTGCGACGGGAAGCACTGCGGTCAACGGCACACTTCAGGGCATTGTTGCGGCCAGGCCGGACACGGTTTTTTACGGCGTGACGATTACCGGCGTCGCCCGTCTGACGGGGCTGCGGCAGTTTTGCTATATCATGGACGCAAAGGGCGTTTGAATCCGCCGACCGTTGCCGTCCCGGAAAATGGCGGACATAAATTTCGCAATAGCCGAAAATCCCCGTCTGCCAGCGCCCGCCGTCGAATATGCTGCGGGGATATTTTTCGGCAATTTGAGGGAAAGCCGTGCCAGACGGCCCAGGGTTCCGCCGTGCGGGTAAAATCGGGCAGATTTTCCATATCTTCCTTTTGGAAATAATCGGAATATAATAATTTCTTTTCAGATACAGCACCGGCAGGGCCGATCAGCCTGTAAAGCCGGCATTTTTTGTACATCATTATCTGCAATGGTTTAAAGTTTTTTTTCAGCGTGGATTATCTGAAACCATGCCTGCCCGGCGTTCCTCTTTTCCAGGCTTGGATTCACCCGTTTGTCATAGAACCGCCTCCTTGCATAAAGCATGAAATATCGTTTTTTGTAAGAATTAGTAATTTTAAGTCGTCTTTTGTCCTTGACAGTTGTGGCATCGTTGCCTATGGTGGCGTCGTTTTAGGCTGGAAATAGCATGTTCTTGATGGAACGTAACGGCTGCATACGGTTAGAGAGAGTGCTAGATACGAATGGACCAACCCTATTGCAAACCTTTTTTCCGGCGGTGGCCAGCGACAAAGGCAAGCTGCCTGCGGCGCTCCAAAAGTATGTGCAACAAGCAAAACAGATAAATCCAAGTTGAGGAGAGGTTGTTTATGGTAAAAATGTATGTCAGGCGGAGCCGCATGCTGGTTGCGGCATTAACATTAACGGTATGGTGTTTGTTCGCCGCCGGGTGTGCGGTCAATTCGGCCAGTGTCGTCCAGGCGGATTATAAGCAGATTGTGATTGCCACCGGCAGTCCTTATGAGCTCGGCCTGGTGGATGAATTGGCCAAAGCCTTCCAGAAGAAGCACGGCGGCGTCATCCGCTGTATCAAAACGCCGACGGGCCCGGGGCTGGACCTGGGCCGGCATGGGCTTACCCACATAACGATGGGGCATGAAAGAGCCGCCACGGCCAGATTTGCCAAGGAAGGCTATGCAGCCCGCCGAACCGACCTCATGCACAATTTCACGGTGGTGGTCGGCCCGGCCGGCGATCCGGCGAAGATTGAAGGACTGACCAGCATTAAAGAAGTTCAGAAGCGCATCTACGAGGCCAAAGCGCCTTACCTGTCGCGGGGCGACGGCGGCGGCATGGATATTCTGGAGCGCAAGACCTGGAAGGATCTGGGGGTAACCGCCGAAGGACAGTCCTGGTACCAGGTCAGCAAGAAATTCATGCTGGCGTCTTTGCTGGATGCCGATAAAAACGGCCAGTACCACATGCTTGATTCATCGACCTGGGCGCTGCATAAATCAAAGACGAAGGGCTTGAAGCTTCTGGTCAAAGGGCCGCCCAACGAATATGAAATGTGCCTGGTCAACACGGAAAAGCATCCGCACCTGAAATACAATCAGGACCTCGCGGAGAAATTCTACGATTTCCTGATCGGCGAAGAGGGGCAAAAGATCATTGCCGAATTCGGGATAAAACAGTACGGGGAACCCATTTACTATCCGACGGTGATCAAGTTCTCCAAGTAAAGAAGAAGCGACCCGCCGCGCGGCGGCGGGAAAAAAGATGTCCGGCAGGCGAAAGGCCGTCTCTCCGAAAGAGACGGCCTTTTTT
>DBPV01000114.1:9905-36269 GCA_002304995.1 Syntrophaceae bacterium UBA1411 | reverse complement strand
GCCGCCCGGATGATTGCGGGAGAAACGGGAACGATGCCGTACGTCTTCAAGGGCGTGAAGAAGATTGCCGGTTTTGCGCCGGTGCCTCTGTCGGGCTGGAGCGTGTGCGTGACGCAGGACTACAGCGAGTTCATGGCGCCGGCCCGCAACCTGGCGCTGCTGATCGGTCTGCTGGGGCTCGTGTTTCTGATCGTGACGGTCGTCGTCGTGTCTTTCTTTGCCCGGGGCATCGCCCTGCCGGTCGGCCGGATCGCCACTGATCTTGACGAAGCGTCCGAGCAGGTGGCGACCGCCTCGTCGCAGGTCGCGCAGGCAAGCCAGAGCCTGGCGGAAGGCGCTTCCGAGCAGGCGTCGGCGCTCGAGGAAACGTCTTCTTCGCTTGAGGAAATGTCTTCCATGACCAAACAAAACGCGGGCAACGCGGCGCAGGCCAAGGCGCTGATGGCGGAAGCCAAGACGATCGTGGAAAAGGTGGATGAAAAGATGAACCGGATGGTCACGGCGATTGCGGAGGTCACCCGGTCGAGCGAGGAGACGGGCAAGATCATCAAGACCATCGACGAGATAGCGTTTCAGACCAACCTGCTGGCGCTGAACGCGGCGGTGGAAGCGGCGCGCGCCGGCGAAGCGGGAGCGGGTTTTGCCGTGGTGGCAGACGAAGTCCGGAACCTGGCGATGCGGGCCGCCGAAGCGGCGAAAAACACATCCAATCTGATTGAAAACACGATTGTGACCGTGAAAAACAGCAGCGAACTGACCCGGGAGACGCAGGACGCCTTCAAGGAAAACATAGAAAACGCCGTAAAGATCGGCCAGCTCGTTGACGAGATCGCAGCGGCGTCTTCGGAGCAGGCGCAGGGGATCGGCCAGATCGGCAAGGCCGTGGCGGAGATGGACAAGGTCGTCCAGCAGTCGGCGGCCAACGCGGAGGAATCGGCGTCCGCTTCGGAGGAGATGAACGCGCAGGCCGTGCAGATGAAGTCTTACGTGGATACGCTGGTCATGATTATTGACGGCGACAACGGCCGTGGTCATTTGGATTACGGAAACGTTTCCGGCGGAGCCGGGGAAGCCTCGGCCAAGAGGAGCGGGCAAAAGAGTGCGAGAAAATTATTGACGGCCGCTTCCGGCGTGTTCGGCAAAAGCCGGCCGGTTCCCGCGGCGGAAATCGCCGCGCTCGACAAAAACAGTTTCCGGGATTTTGAGAATTAGAAGGAGCAGCGCATGCAAGCAGCAGAAGAGATACAAAATACGGACCTCCCCGGACGGCAGGACAGCCGCGAAGGGAAGTACCTGACCTTCACGCTGGCGGCCGAGGAATACGGCATCGGCATCCTGAAGGTCAAGGAGATCATCGGCCTTATGCCGATCACTCCGGTTCCCAAAACGCCGCAGCACATGAAGGGCGTGATCAACCTGCGCGGCAAGGTGATTCCGGTGGTGGATCTGCGCCTGCGGTTCGGCATGGAGCAGGCCGAAACGACGGAACGGACCTGTATTATCGTCGTGGAGATCGTCGCGGAAATCCAGAAGATTGCCATGGGCATCGTGGTGGATTCCGTCTCCGAAGTGCTGAACATCAAGGCGGCGGACATCGAAGACACGCCGAGCTTCGGCGCGAAGATCGACACAGGCTACATGCTGGGCATGGCCAAGTCCGGCCAGGGCGTGAAGATCCTGCTGGACATTGACAAGGTCCTCATGAACACGGAGTTTGGCGGATCGTCCGCGGAAGCGTTTTAAGGAAAAACCGGCGGCGGCTTTGGGCCGCCGCCGGTTGCCTGTCCGTTTATCGGCGAATTCGGCCGGCCTTTGCGGCGCGGCTTTTCCGGCAGGGGAATGTTTATTTTTTCAGCGGGTCGCGCCGGAGGCCCGGTCGGCCGCGGCAATCGCCTGATGGGCGAGGTCGATGGACTGTCCCAGCGTGTTGAGCGTCTGATCGGGATTATGAAAGCCCATCGAGTTTTCCGCGGCAATGAAATCCCAGTACCACTGCGCCCGGCGCACCAGCTCGCGCGCCCGGGCCAGATCGTCCGGGCTCGCCTTGGGGGCCTTGCCCGCCCTGCCGATGGCTTCATGCGCCCGGGCGATGGTCTGTCCGGCCGTATGCTGGAGCTGGAAGACATGATTTTGCGTCGTCTTGACGCGGTCGCGCAGCCATGCTTCCGACTGGGTATGGCAGGTGCGGCAGGACGCCTGGATATGCTTCATCGGGCTTGTGACCCAGTGCGAGGAGTACTTGCGGCCGTTATCGCGCAGGTACGGCATGTGGCAGTCGGCGCAGGCGACGCCGGACTGGGCGTGTACGCCTGAGCTGGAAAGCTCGAAATCCGGATGCTGCGCCTTGAGCATCCTGGCCTGGGAATCCGGATGCTGCCAGTCCATGTCGAAGCCGGCGGGGCGATCCTGGTAGTAAGCATACATGTCCTGAGGCTTGAGGCCCTTGTCCCAGGGGAACACGACCCGCTTGCCTTCCGGCTCGAAGTAGTATTCGGCGTGGCACTGTCCGCAAACGTAGCTGCGCATTTCCTTGCGCGATGCCTTTTGAACGTCGATCCCCCTTCGGGCCAGAGCTTCGATGAATGCCGGGTTGAGCACGCGCAGTTGCATCGTCTGCGGATCGTGGCAACTGGCGCAGACGATCGGATGTTTCAGCAGGGGCAAAAGCTCGGTAAGCGGGATTTTGGCGTAGCCCCATCCTTTTTCTTTGTATATGTCGCGCAGTTGAGCAGTCTTGCAGGTCATACAGGCGCCGGGCGTCGTCGGGCCGATGCGCCTGGTTTCCTTCAGGTCCTCCAGGGCGTAGGGATGGCCGCGGTCTTCCGAGTAGTCCTTGCTGAAGGCCATGCCTTTGAAGTTCGTCAGAATCTCCGGTTCCTTGACGGATTTCTGCTCCTTGACGGAGCCGCCGAAGCCGGTGGGGGAGGGCGCCATTTCCTTGTTTTTCAGATAACTCTGGTATTCCAGCGGATAATGTTTGCCCCACACGGCCGGGTCGTATTCCGTCTCGGGCAGGGAAACCCGTTTGACCGAATCGTCCGGCGTCAGGAAAAAGACGCGGAGCAGAAGACCGATGACGAGGATCAAAACGATGCCCAGCAGGGCTTTCAGAATAATATTTTTACTTTTCAACGGAAATTCCTCCGAAGTCCTGGCCTCTGCCGTGAACCAGGTAACGATGGCACTGCAAACAGTCGGCGCCGCCTTGCGCCATGGGCGTCGCGATGACGGTGGAGGCGTGGCAGCGCAGGCAGTTGCCGTTGACGATCCGCCGGCCGCGGTCGGAAAGGCCGATGGCCGCCGGGTAATTCCGCGCCGTTTCATGGATCAGGTCGTTAAGGCCGGCCTGGGTTTTATAGAGAACCTTGCCGGGCAGATGAGTGTCCGGCAAGTGGCATTCGGTGCAGGTGTACTGCCGGTGGTTGGACAGGCGCCACTGATCGCGTACGAAATTCATGCTGTGGCAGGAGCCGCAGACCCTGGCGTCGCCGGACTGGTGGTAGGCGCCGACGGCAAGCGCCGTGAGCAAGACGCCGGCAAGGATGCCCAGGGCGAGAAGCCTGAATCCGGACGGCCGTGTCGCACGTTCAAGAATCATGGGGAATGCCCCTGTCGGATTAAGGGTTGACGAGATCGTTTACGCCGCGGTCTGCATTTTGTGCGCAAAATATTATCGGCAAACGGCGGGCAAGTCAATCAAAACATCGCCTGATCCGGGTCAGGCGGGAAAGGCCCGCAGGAAGGAGCTCTCCGCGTCATAAGTTCCGATCAGAACCAGTTCGTCGTCCTTGTCGATGAGATACGCCGGCGCCGGAGTAATCGTGGTTTCGCCCCTGTGCTGGATGGCCACCACAGTGCAGCCGGTTTTTTCCCGGATGCCCGACTGCGCGAGCGACCGGCCGACGAGCGTCCGGGGCGCCTGCAGGTGGAAGAAGGTCAGTCCCTCCGCCAGCAGCAGCGTTTCCTCGTTCATCAGGAAATTGAAGATGGCATTGGCCCCGAGCGACGCGTAGGACATGACGAAATCGGCGCCGGCGCGGTGCAGCGTCGAAACGTTGCGGTCTTCGCTGGCCCGGCTCAGGATCTGCATGTCCGGCCGCAGGCTGCGCAGGTACTTGGTGAGATAGATATTGGTGGCGTCGTCATGCGACGTGATCAGCGCCGCGGGCGCCTTCTCGAACCAGGCTTTTTGCAGCGTGTGCAGGTCGGCCGCGTCGCCGTAAACAAAATGTTCGTCTTCCGCGCTGCGCTTTTTGGATCTTTCGATGATCAGGTAGGGGATGTCCGCCTTCGCAAAGCGCTCCGCGATGGCATGGCCGACGCGTCCGCCGCCGATGATGATCACCGGATCGCCCGCCACCTTGCAGATCTGGTAAAAGGAGTAAACCTCGTCGTAGGCGGCCACGGCGGCTTCCGTGCCGGCAAACACCAGAACGCTGGTGCGGTCGATGACGGTGTCCGGCCGGGGAATGATGAAGTGGCCCCGCTCCCAGATGCCCACCACCGTCAGGCCGAACGTTTCGCGGATTTGGCTCTGGGCCAGTGTCTGCCCGACCAGCGGCGTGCCGATGACGGGCGTTTGGGTGAGGACCAGATCCTCATAGCGGCCGATGATGTTGGATTTGCAGTCTCCCGCGATCGTCCAGGCGGCAAGCGATCCGCCGAGCAGATCGTAAAGCTGCAGCACGCGCGAACTGCCCGCCAGTTTCAGAATATCGACGGAATGCGGCGACTCCGCCGTGGTGACGACGGGCAGGTGCTCGAAGTCTTCCCGCAGCGTGAGCGTGATGTTGGTGTTCATCTGATCGCTGTTGGTGGCCACAACCAGCGCGGCGTTCGGCGCGCGCAGGCGCGCGTAGGTTTTGGGATCGTCGATGTTGCCGATGGCCACGCGGATATTCTTGTCGTAGAGCTCCAGCGCCTGCTGGAGCTCCTCCACCACGACCACGTAATCTTTTTTGTAGCTCGTCAGTTTTTCGATCAGCGACGAGGTGACGGGATCGTAGTTGGTGATGATGACGTGATTGCGCGTGTCGGACGGAAGCTCGCGCGGGGCGCGGCTTCTGGCCTGCGCTTCCATCCAGGGGGCGAAGAAAAACTTGATGAAGATGAACGGCAGAAGAATCAGAAGGAGAATCACGCCGGAAAGCAGCACAACGACGGAAAAAATCCGGCCGATGTCGCTGGTGAAGGTGATATCGCCGAAGCCCAGCGTGGACATGACTACCATCGTCCAGTAGAAGCCCGTGATCCAGGAATGCTCCTGGCCTTCCAGATCCATGAGATAGTGAAACAAAACGCTGTAAACGGTGATGAGCGCGATAATGGCCAGCAGATATTTGACCAGCAGGCCGATGTTGGCCTTGATGATCTTGCTGCCCGATAAGGATGTGATGATTGCCGATAAAAATTTCATGCGAGATCTTCCCTGAAAGGACGGCCCAGCGCGGCGGAAGTTTTATTTTTTTCTGTGCCCCGCGAGTATAGGAAGAAGCGTCCCGCCTGTCAATTGAATTTCCCGGCGAATTTCCCGGGACGCCCCGACACTGCCGGACTAGGGTTTGATGATGCTTTTGAGCGCGCCGTCAATGTGCGGATAGGAAAAGGAGAAGCCGGCCTCCAGCAGACGGCGGGGAACAACCCGCTGTCCCTTGAGTAAAACCGAGCCGAATTCGCCTAAGATAATCCGGATCATAAAGCCGGGCGCGGGCAGGAAGGAGGGACGGTGAAGGACGCGGCCGATGGCTTTTCCCAGGTCCCTGTTGCGCACGGGCCGGGGCGAACACACGTTCACCGGTCCGGAGATTTCCGGATGCGCCAGAAGGAAGAGAAACGCCGCCGTGAGGTCCGCCATGTGCACCCAGGAAAACCACTGCCGGCCCGAACCGAGCGGACCGCCCAGGAAAAATTTAAACAGGGGGATCATCTGCCCCAGCGCGCCGCCGCCGGGACCCAGCACAATGCCGAAGCGGGTGATGACCACCCGCGCGCCCTTGTCTTTGGCGCAAAGCGCCTCCTTTTCCCAGTCGCAGGCCAGCTTAGCCAGAAAATCTTTCCCCGCGGGCGCATCTTCGGCAAGCTCCTCGTCTTCGTGGAATCCGTAATAACCGACGGCGGACGTGCTCAGAAGCGTGACGTGCCGGGCGTCGTCCGGCAGGGCTTCCACCAGATGCCGCGTCGTATTGATGCGGCTGGCGCGCAGGATTTTCTTCTGCTCGTCCGTCCAGCGGCTGAAGATGGAGGCGCCGGCCAGATTGATGATGACGTCGTGTCCGCCCACGGCGTTCTGCCACTCTCCCCGGACGTTGGGATCGCCGATCAGCCAGGAGCGTCCGGGCAGAACGGATTCCGAACCGGCCGGGACGTGGGTCAGGACGGTCACCGTGTGGCCCTGGTCGATCAGTTGCCGGGTGAGAGACGTTCCGACAAATCCCGTGCCGCCTGTCATGAAAATTTTCATGGGAAGTCCCCTTTTTTGAGGTTGCCTGGCCTTTTTTTTCAAACCGGCCGGATGTTATTTTAAGGACGCTGTTCGCCCGGCAAGCAAAAAGCGCTACGCGCCGCCGCTGGTCAGGGGCAGCACCTCGTCGACGCGGAAGTAAACGAGAAATTTCGACTCAGTGTTGTTCTGGCCTTCCGGATCTTTGCTTCTGTGCCGGCGGATTTCGCTGATGAGCGGGGAATCCTTTTCCTCGCGGGCTTTGGTGAGGTACAGTCTTTTGCCTTTGTAGGAGCCTTCTTCCTTGAACAGAAAAACGGCCGACGGATTGGACTGCAGATTGGCGTGCGTCAGGCGATCGGCCATGATGAAAGCGATAGTGCCGTCATCCATAAAATGCGGCCGGCCGTAAATGGCCGCATTGACCCTGCCTGAAGCATCGGCGGTGCTGAGAACGCCCACGCCCCGGGTCTTTCCAAAATATTCGTCAAGCTGCATGATTCCTCCTTTGATTTTATACCGGTTTGAAGTAAGTTAAATCATCCGCAGCGCAATGTAAAGGACGGGATATGAAAAAAATGGTTCTGCTGTCGGTCCTGCTTCTTGCCGGGTGCGTCCGGCTTCCCGCCGGCGTTGTGCCCGTGGAAAACTTCCGGCTGGAGCGGTATCTGGGCAAATGGTATGAAATCGCCCGTCTGGACCATTCCTTCGAGCGGGGCTTGACCCGGGTGAGCGCCGAATATCGCCTGCGGCCGGACGGGGGCATCCTGGTCCTCAACCGGGGCTACTCAGCGGCGGAGGGCAGATGGAAGGAAGCGGAGGGCAAAGCGTATTTTGTAAACCGCGCCGATCAGGGATTTTTGAAAGTTTCCTTCTTCGGCCCGTTTTACGGAGCCTACGGCATTCTGGCGCTGGACCAGGAAAACTATTCCTGGGCGCTCGTTTGCGGCCCCAATCGTTCGTACCTGTGGATTCTGGCCCGCCGTCCTGTCCTGGATGAAGCGGTGCTCCGGCGCCTGACCGCTGAGGCCCGGGCGGCGGGATTTGAGACGGAAAAGCTGATCTTCGTGCAGCACGACGCACCATAAAAGGCGGTTCATCATGGCATATAAAATTCTGGGCATTTCCGGTTCGCCGGTTAAACAAGGCAATGTGGAAACCCTTTTAAACCGCGCGCTCGACGGCCTGCCGGGGCGGGAAATCGAACGGGAAGCCGTTCACCTTTCGAAGTTGAAAATACGCGACTGCATCCACTGCAACTTCTGTCTGACCGGACAAACGCCGGGCCATTACTGTTCTCTCAAGGACGATGCGCAGGCGGTTTTCGAAAAGGCCGAGGCGGCGGACATCATCGTTCTGGCGAGCCCCGTCTACTTCATGCGGTCGTCCGCCAGGATGGCGGCCCTGATCGACCGCTTCCGCGTCTTTGTCTTCGGCAATCTCGCCGGCGGACGGATGAAGAACAAGATCGGGGTGAGTCTGGCCGTCTCCTGGCTGCGCCAGGGCGGCCTCGAACTGACGCACCTGTCGCACATCACCGCCTTTCTGACGCTGGAAATGATTCCGGCAAGCGTCCACCAGGGGATAAGCCCCCTGGGCGCGTCCGCTTACGCAAGCCAGGGCGGATCGGCCGACTTCGATCCGGCTGTCCGGCTCGGCATCGAAAACGACGCAGCCGGTCTGCAGTCGGCAAGGCTGATTATGAGAAGGGCGCTGGAACTGGCTCGACTAATGAAAATAAACAACTAATGGCCTGATGGTAATCTTCATCTTGCATTCTCCTTTTTCTGAAAATATTGTTAACCTTACTGCTGTATCCGCTGCTTTTACGATCTCACAAAATCGTTCCATATAACGACACCGGATATGAAATTTTGGTTGTTGACTTTTGTCCGCAGATCTAGGAACATACCTATGGAATGTTATAGACACAGGAGGCATGGGACATGAACACGGCTTTAAAACAGGCGAATTTCCAGATTCCTGAAGACCTGCTCAATGAACTGCGGGAAACCGTGGGGAAAGGCGAGTTGAGCCGGTTTGTCAGCAATGCGCTCCGGCGGGAGCTCCAGCAGCTGCGCCAGCGAACAGCTCTTCAGGAGACGTTTGGCGCATGGAAAGACAAAACGCACCCGGATCTGACTGCGGGAGTCGATCATTTTGTCAGAACCATCAGAAAATCCACCCGGGGGAAGAAAACCGATGCGTCAGACCGTCGTTGACACGGATGTCCTGATACTGCACCTGCGAGGCAACGAAGCTGCAGGCAAAGCGCTTACGGAAGCAGCCAAGGAGTCATTGCTGCATTGTTCCGCCATTACGATCGGCGAGATTTACGCCGGCATGAAGGAAGACGAACGGGAAAAGACAGAGAAGCTTCTGGACAGCATGGTGGTGATTGATGTCGACAGAAGCATTGCAGCTTTGGCTGGAAATTACCGCCGAACCATCAAAAGCCATCAACTGGAACTGGATGACTGCCTTATTGCCGCAACATGCGCCGTCCGAAAGGCGACATTGATTACCTGCAACACCAAGCATTATCCCATGTCGGATTTTGAGAAAAGAGCAGTCAAGATTGCATAAGATTCAGAGAATTCCGCCGGGATGGTTGAATAACTGTTCTTAAAATCTTTTACAGCGACCGCTCGCAGATCGATTTGTTTCAAGCCGGCCTGACAGAATAAAGCCTGCCGTCTGTTTTCACGTTTTTTCGAAATGGTGATAATCCTTCGGCTGTTCGAAATTGCCGCCCCAGTGCCAGCCGCGTTTGAGGAATTCCCGGACGACCGGATGCGCGGCGGAAAAAGCGCCTTTGTTTTGCGGGCGGTAAACCGCGCCGGCGGGGGCGATGAGCCCCGCAGGGTAGATCACCGGGTTCTGCACGGGATTGATATCGAGCGCCCGGCCGAACGAGTGCAGCGAAAGTTTGTTGGTGCCGGCGATGACGCGGTAGTTGAAGGCGGACGAATTGTTGTCGGCCATGGAGTTTTCGTCTTCCCAATCGTAGGCGACGATGGGTACGGCCTTGCCGACGGGGAATTGCAGTTTTTCGATCAGGTGAAAAATGTCGTAGACGTCGTCTTCCAGCCTCGCGTCCACAACGATCTGCCCCGCGTGCCGGCGGCCGTCAAAAGAATAGTAACTCACATCGACCATCGACAGGGAATCGAGAATCTCCAGCGGCGCGGCGCTGCCTTCGATGGCTTCGGCAAAGCTCATGGCGCTGTCGATGATAAGGGTTTGATCAGGCATGGGCAAGAATCCTTTGCAGTGTTTTTTCGTCCGGTGAGACCTCCCGGTAGATGTCCCGGACGGCGCCGGCGGCAAGGCGGTCGAAATCCGCCAGTCGCGGTGTGATGATGACGCCGGCCATGTCGATGGCGCCGGGAGAAACGAAGAGCCGCTTTTTCCCTGCGGCAAAATACGCGTCCGGGCGGTGCTTGCCGCGCAGGAAAACCGTCAGGCGAAAGCGGTTTGGCCCGGCCTGGCAAAAGACGTTTACCGGCGGCTCGTGCGCGGTTCCGGAAACCGTTTGAAACGCTTTGACGAGCCGCAGAAACGCGTCTTTGAGGACGTCCGGTTTTTCCGACTTCAGAACGGCAACGGCCCGGTCGCAATAAAAGCCTGCCGCGCCGCCCAGCGCCGGAACAAAAAGGGCCGGCGGCAGATCCGCCAGACGGCGCAAAAAAGGCAGGGCCGGGGCGGGGATCATCTGAAAATGCAGGTGATCGGGCGCGGATGCGCCGCAGGCCGGTCCGTTGTAAAAGACAGTGTATTCCGGGCCGGCATCGGCCGCGAGCAAAAACAGCCGCGCGAGCGAGGAGGCGATGTCCTGAGGAAGATGCGCTACACTGGCCACGGTGAAGTGCCGGTCGAAAATCGGCGCGGGATTGCACAAAATCCAGTAATCGCCGCGGTGGAGGATGGCGCTCTGGCCGGCCGGCCGGTTGGCCGCGCACAAAAAGCAGGGGCGTTTGCGGATGGATTCCGGATCAACCGCTGCGCCGCCGCTTACCGCCCGCGCGGGATTGTACTGCAGGGTCACATCATAGTCTCCGCAGGACAATGTCCTGGTTCTGACCGCAGCCAGATCGCGGCAGGCCGCCGCGAAGTCGGGCCAGCTTTTCTTTTGCGCTGCGAAAAATTCGGCGCACAGGTCGGACAGGGAGACGCTGCCTTTTCCCGGAAAGTCGGCGTAAATGTGATCCGGTTTTGCCGGGGCCGTTTGCGACCGTTTTCTGCAAAGATGCTGTCTGGCTTTTATTTCGATGGTCCGCAGACGGTCCTTGTAATAATCGTTGCGGTTTTTTTTGTCCACGGACAGATCGGCGTCGGTGTTGTCCTTCCAGCGGCGGCACCAGTAGAGGCTTTCATAAATCCGGCCGACGGCATGGTCGCGCGAAAGTCTGAGGGCGACGGCATAGTCCTCGCCGTAGCTCACGTTGGGAAAACCGACGGCGCGCAAAACCGTCGTGTCGAAGGCGCGCGGCGCGCCCATGCCGTTCACGCGCAGCAGATTGTTGTGGCCGTTTTTCCGCGTCCACTCCCGGTGGTCGATAAGTCCCGGCGGAAGGGGGCGCAGCTTTTCGTCGACCAGCGTGTAGGCGCCGACCGCCATCGCGTACGGTCCCCGGCGCAGCAGGTTCACCATTTTCTGCAGGGTCTGCGGCGAGCTGTATAGATCGTCGGAATCGAGCTGCACCGCGTAGCGCCCGCAGGCGGCAGAAGCGATCGCTTCGTTCCAGCAGCCGCCGATGCCCAGGTCGCGCCGGGACGGAATCAGGTGATGCACGTGCGGATGACGGGCGGCAAACGTCTTTAAAATTTCCGTAGTGCCGTCGGTTGAATGATTGTCGACGACAAGAATGTTGAACGGAAAGTCCGTTTCCTGGGCCAGCGCGCTTTTTACGGCGTCGGTAATCGTTTTGCGGCGGTTGAGGACGGGGATGACGACGCTGGCTTTCCACTGCGTCTCTGAGGAATCTGAGAGAGGCCTTTTTTCGCCGGGCGGCAGCCAGGCGCCGATGCGCTTCAGATGCTCCGTTGCGATTTTTTCGAGCTTTTTCTGCCGGGCGGCGCCGGCCTTTGCCGCATAGTCGAACTGCGGCTCAGTTGAAACGCTGCGCCGCGCGGCCGCCGGCGTCGCGGGGAGCGAGGCGGTGTAAAGAAACTCCGGCAAATGGAAAAACGCGCCCTTCTGCGAAAGCTTGAGGCGCAAAGCGTAAAAGGCGAGATCGGGGTCGCGGGGCAGCGCTTTGCAGCAATCGAGCGCTTCGGCAACCGCCGCCGCGGAAGAGAGAAACAGCGGCCCGAAGGAAAAATCATCGCGGATCGCGCCTGCGGAATAGTCGATGAGCGGGTGGTGCGACACACGCCGTCCGTCGGCTTCCCGATAATCGGAATAGACCAGAGCCGCTCCCGTATCGGCCGCGACGGCAAAAAGCCTCGCCAGCGCATCCGGCGCGCAGGAAATTTCCACGGTCGCATCGATGAAAAGGAGAAAACCGGAGCGGGCTTTTTTAAAAAACGTTCCCGGCCCGGCGATGCGCCGCGCCGCGGCGTCCGGCGCGAAAGGCCGGGCGTCGGCCGCCTGCCGGGCATCCGCCGCCGGCAGGAGCCGGTAACGCCCGAAGCAATACAGTGAAGGTTTCATGATCCCCCGCGCGCCGCTGGCCGTTAAAAGTTGGACATCATCATGTTCAGAGCTTTTTCCGCCGTATCGCGCGACAGCTTCGTGAGCGCTCTTTTGCGCGCGGCGGGCAGCAGGTTGATATCGTCCTGCAACTCGTAGTCGACATAGCCTGCGACGCCGCGCGACGCCCAGAGGACCTTGCCGCTCGCCTTTTCGCGCAGCGACGCCTCCAGCGTGATCATCATTCTTTCCTCGGCGGCGAGGATCGATTTCCGGTAGGAAACCGCAATCGTGTTGATCGCCAGGACATTGCCGCTCACGATGGCGTCCGCCTGCTCCATTTCCGGCACGACCCGGAAGCGGGTGTTTTGGAGAATCTGATCGATGAACGCCTGCCGGATCAGGTTTTCGGCTTCCGCCTGGGCGGTTTTGTTGCCGAAGGGCTCGACGTAAATCGTCCGGATGCTGCGGTCGATGTGGTCGCCCTGCGGAGCGAAGGCGTAGCCGCATCCCCAGACGGCCGACAGAAGAGCCGCGAGAAGAAAAACGTTCCGAAGGAAAATGACGCCGTGTCCTTTCATGATTTCTCCGCTACTGCGCAACGACGATGTTGACGAGCTTCTTGGGAACGTAAATCACTTTGAGGATTTTGTTGCCCGCGATAAACGAGACGATTTTTTCATCGGCCAGCGCGTCGGCCTTGATCTTTTCCGCGTCGCAATCGACCGGCACCNNTCATCCGGCTGCGAAGCTTGCCGTTGATCTGGATGACGACGGTCATTTCTTCCTCGGTGGCGCAGGCCGGATCGAAGCCGGGCCAGGGCATGTCGGCCGCGGCCCGGGTTTTGCCCAAAAGCTGCCAGAGTTCTTCCGTGATGTGCGGAACGATGGGCGCCAGAAGCAGGATGGCCGCCTCCAGCGCTTCGCGGACGACGGACAGGGCCGTCGTGTCGTCCGGGGCCGGGCGCTTGACGCCGTAAAGGGCGTTGACGAGTTCCATCACCGCGCTGATGGCCGTGTTGAAGTGGAAGCGGTCCTCGATATCCTGCGTGACCTTGCGGATGGTCTGGTGCGTTTTGCGCCGGAGCGCCTTGAGGTCGTCCGCGAGCGCAAGCGTTCCTGCGGCCGGCGCGACGTTTTTGATGTCTGCGCAATAGTCGTCAAAGATGCGCCACAGGCGGCTCAGGAAACGGAACGAGCCTTCCACGCCCTGCTCGCTCCATTCCAAGTCTTTTTCCGGCGGCGCCGCAAACAGACAGAAGATGCGCGCCGTGTCCGCGCCGTAGGTTTTCACCAGAAAATCCGGGTCGATGACGTTCTTGAGTGACTTGGACATTTTTTCCGTCTTGCCGACGATGACGTCCTTGCCGCAAAGCGCGCACTTGCCGCCGGCCGCCTGTTCGGGAAAGAGATAGCCGTGCTCGGGGCACTTCGTCGTTTCCTTGCAGACCATACCCTGTGTGAGGAGGTTGGTGAAGGGCTCGTCCACACCGATCACGCCGAAGTCGCGCAGGACCTTGGTGTAAAACCGCGCGTACAGCAGATGCAGGATGGCGTGCTCGATGCCGCCGATGTACTGGTCCACCGGCATCCAGTAGTCGAGCGCCTTGCGGTCCAGGCCGGGTTTCACGTCGCAGTCGGGCGAGCAGAAGCGGTCGAAGTACCACGACGATTCGACGAACGTGTCCATCGTGTCGGTTTCGCGCGCGGCGGGGCCGCCGCATTGCGGACAGGTGGTGTTCACGAAGTCCGGAAGCGCGGCCAGAGGCGAGCCGCCTTCGGAACTGAAGACGACGTTTTCGGGCAGAATAACCGGCAGGTCTTTTTCCGGTACCGGCACAATGCCGCATTGGGCGCAGGTGATCATGGGAATCGGCGCGCCCCAGTAGCGCTGGCGGGAAATGCCCCAGTCGCGCAGGCGGTACTGAATCGTCCTCTTGCCTTTGCCTTCTTTTTCCAGGTAATCGGCGATGGCTTCCAGCACCTTGGTGTTTTCCATGCCGTTGAAGGGGCCGGAGTTGACCAGGACTCCCTCATCCACATAGGCCTCGGTCATGGTCGCCGGATCGAGCGTCCGGTCTTTGGGAGAAATGACGACGATCAGCTCCAGATTGAATTTCTTCGCGAATTCGAAGTCGCGCTGGTCGTGCGTGGGGACGGCCATGACGCAGCCGGTGCCGTAGTCGGCCAGAACGAAGTTTGCGGCGTAAATCGGCATTTTGCAGCCGGTGAGCGGATTGAGGCAGTAGGAGTCGAGAAAGAGGCCTTCCTTTTCGTAATACTCGGAAGTCCGCATGAGCTTGTCCTGCTTTTTCACTTTTTCGACAAACGCCCGCACGTCTTTTTCGCAGGGCTTGCCTTTGGCCAGCTCGGTGACCAGCGGATGCTCGGCCGCCACCAGCATGAAGGTGGCGCCGAAGAGCGTATCCTGGCGCGTGGTGAAAACCTGAATGACGCCCTTGCCTTCTTCCGCCATCGGAAAGTCGACGAGGCAGCCGTAGCTTTTGCCGATCCAGTTTTTCTGCATCGTCATGACGCGTTCGGGCCAGCCGGGCAGCTTGTCGCAGAATTCCAGGAGCTCCTCGGTGTAGGCGGTGATTTTGAAAAACCACTGATCGAGCGTTTTTTCGGTGACTTCCGTGCCGCAGCGCCAGCACAGGCCGCCTTCGACCTGTTCGTTGGCGAGCACCGTGTCGCACTTGGCGCAGAAATTCACGCTGGAGCGTTTCTTGTAGGCCAGGCCTTTTTCCGCCATCCAGATGAAAAAGAGCTGCTCCCAGCGGTAGTATTTCGGTTCGCAGGTGGCGACTTCGCGGTCCCAGTCGTAGCTGAAGCCCATGCGCTTGAGCTGCGTCTTCATGTGCGCGATGTTTTCGTGTGTCCATTTGGAGGGATGGATCTTGTGTTCGATGGCGGCGTTTTCCGCGGGCATGCCGAAGGCGTCCCACCCGATCGGATGCAGGACGTTGAATCCTTTCATGCGTTTGTAGCGGGCGACCACATCGCCGATGGTGTAATTGCGCACGTGGCCGATATGGATTTTCCCCGACGGATAGGGGAACATTTCCAGAAGGTAGTATTTCTTCTTCTGCGGATCTTCCGTGACTTTAAAGGTTTTTTCTTCTTCCCATTTCTTTTGCCATTTTTCCTCAATGGCGGTCGGTTCGTACTTCATAACGGTGGTTTTCTCCCAAAAGAGTTAAATAATCGGGGATTTGCTTAACATATCGGCGGGGGGCTTGCAACGGGTTTATGCGGCGGCGACCCGGCGGCCGGCCTAATCCGCGGCCTCGCTGCGCAATGCGCTAAGGCGGCTCAGGCAGCTGCGGGCCAGATCGTTGAGCACGGGCAGCGTGTCGGTAAGCGAAGTGACGGTCGCCAGGTTTTTTACGCCGTTGGGAATGTGGGCCAGGAAATCCCGCTTGTTTTTGACCAGTCCCAGAAAGCCGTAAGCGCCGAGCGCCTGCATCAGACGCTGCGCCGCGCCTTCCCAGAAGTAATCGGTAAACTGGTCCAGGCTGTAGGAAGGCTCCAGGATCCGGTAATAAAAGGCGATAAGTTCGCTTCTTTCCTCCGGGCCGATCACCACGTAGGGATCGCAGAGGAGCGAGCCCAGATCGTAAAACAGGTTGCCGGTTCTCATGCCCTGAAAATCGATGAAAACCGGCCGGTCGTTTTTAATCATGATATTCTGGGATTGAAAATCCCGGTGAATCAGGCAGGGCGGAAAGGCCGTCAGGCGGTCGATGAGTCTGTCGCATTCTTCCTGCCAGTCCCGGAGAAAAGCCTTGGAGAGGTCGAGCCCGCAGACCGCTGCGACGAAGTTTTCCCGGAAATAGTTGTGCTCCCAGGCGTAGAGGGACCGGTCGTAGCCTTTCACAAGCTTCAGACCGGCCGGCAGGTCCGCCGGCGGAAACCGATGCAGGCGGTGAATTTCGGACAGGGCCTTGAGGTAGTAATGACGCCGTTTGTGCCAGGGCAGTGCGCGCAGCGAGTACAGATCGACGCTGCCCAGGTCTTCGAGCAGGAGGAAGCGCCGGCGGGAATCGAAGGCGATGATCCGCGGCGTCGTCATGCCGATGTCGGTCAGAAAACGGTTGATTTCCGCCCAGTAGGCGTTTTCTTCGATGTCGGTTCCGTATTCCATGAAAATGAACGTCGCGCCGCCGGGCAGGCGGACCCGGTAAAACCGGCGGTCCGAGCCGCCTTTGATGATCGGGTCGGTCGTGAAGTCCACCATGCTTAAGTGATCGGTCAGGAACTTTCGGATGTCATCATTCATAGGATCTGTCCGCATAGCGTGTTGTATTCTTTTATCGTGCCGAGATCGTACCAGAAACCGTCGTCGATGACAATCCCGCCGATCGAACGGGGATTGTCCCGGATGCTTGCGACCAGCGGCAGCACGATGGATTCGATTTTTCCCGCCGCGAGCCGTCTGAGGAAGGCGGTTTCCAGAAGGTAAATGCCCGTAAAAAGGCAGCGCTCGGCGCCGGGGGCGCCCAGCAGGTCTCTCATGTCGCAGATATATCCCGCGGCGTCGATTGCGACGTTTTGCGGCGTGCCGCGGCTGCGCAGCGCAAGAGTGGCCTCGGTTCCCAGGGCGAAATGGCGCGCGGCAACGGGCGCCAGCGGCAGGTTCGTGAGAATGTCGCCGTTGTAAACCCAGATGCGTTCTTCCCCCGCTATCAGGTCCTCGATGTTCTTGAGGCCGCCCGCCGTATCGAGGAGCACCGGTTCATGGCGGAAGACGACCGGCAGGCCCTGCCAGGTTCCGTCCGGAAAAGCTTCCGCGTATTTGTGCGCCGCGTGGTGCGTGTTGACGATGAACCGCCGGACGCCGGCGGCGCGCAGGTGCTCCATGGCATGCGTGATCATGGGGCGTCCGCCGATCGGCAAAAGCGGCTTGGGCATGTTTTCGGTGAGCGGCCGCAGGCGGGTTCCCCGTCCTGCGCCCAGGATGAAGGCGGTATCAATATTTTTTGTCGGCACGCCGTTTTTCTCTTCCCGCCGCCCGGTCAGAACGGTTCCGCGGGGGCTTTCGCTTGCTGTCCAGAAGCTGCATGACATCTCTTACAACGATATCCGCGTCGATTGCAAGCAAGAGCCGCTTGCCGTCGGCATACGTCGTTGCGTCGTCATAGGCCCGCCGTGTGCGGAGCGACAGCCGGTTTCGGATCTTTTCTGCTTCCAGCCTATTTCTTCTTTCCGTACTCCGGATCGATCTTGATGAGCGCCGTCACAATAAAGCCCGGAATCGTCGTGAGCAGAATCCAGTAGTAGAAGTTGATATAACCCAGGTGTTCCTGAATCCAGCCGCTCATCATGGCGGGCAGCATCATGCCCAGCGCCATGATGCCGGTGCCGATGGCGTAAAAGACGGTTTTATATTCTCCCTGCGACACCATGATCATGTACATGGTGTAGGCGGTAAAGCCGAAGCCGTAGCCGAACTGTTCAAAGGCTACGGCCGAACCGATAAGCCAGAGGTTTTGCGGCTGCGCGTGCGACAGATAAACGAAGATGAGATCCGGGATGTGCATGATGATCACCATCGGCCACAACCAGAATTTGAGACCGTTGCGGTAAATCACGTAGCCGCCCAGCAGGCCGCCCAGCATGAGCGCCACGACGCCCACCGTGCCGTAAATCCAGCCGACCTCGGCCGTCGCAAGGCCCAGGCCGCCTTTTTCCCGTGCGTCCAGAAGAAAGGGCGCGACCATCTTGACGAGCTGTGCTTCGGCAAAACGGTAAAACAAAAAGAAGCAGATGATGACGAGAATGTCCTTTTGCCGGAAGAACAGGGTGATGATCCGGAAATATTCCGATACCGGACCTCTTCCTTTTTCCAAAGGCGCGCTGTGGTCGGAGAGGGGATAGGGGAGAATGAAAAAATGATAGAGGCACAGCGCCAGAAAAAATGCGCCGACGACAAGGAAGGTGATCGACCAGGCCGAAGCCACCGGATAGCCGTGCGACTGCAGCGTGCCGGCCAGGACGACCAGGCCGCCCTTGGAGGCGATGGTGGCGACGCGGTAAAAGACGGTGCGGACGCCGACGAAGGCGGCCTGCTCGGGTGTCGAAAGCCCCAGCATGTAAAAGCCGTCGGCGGCGATATCGTGCGTGGCGGACGAGAAAGCCATGATCCAGAGGATGGCCAGCGTGTAGCGGACGAAATCGGCCGCGGGAAGGGTCAGGGCCACGCAGGCGAACGACGCCCCGATGGCGAGCTGCATGACGATGATCCAGAAGCGCTTGGTGCGGAAAAGATCGACAAACGGGCTCCACAGCGGCTTGATGACCCAGGGCAGGTACAGCCAGCTCGTGTAAAGGGCGATGTCGGTGTTGGACAGTCCGAGATTTTTATACATCACGACGCTGACGGTCATGACGATCATGTAGGGAATGCCTTCGGCAATGTAGGCGGAAGGCACCCACAGCCAGGGATTGCGCGTCGTCGCTTTTCTTTTGTTTGGTCCTGTTGACATGGCAGTGATCCGAATGGGGTGATGCCGCCTCGTCTGCGGTTGGCGCGGGACTGTGCGGCCGGTTATGCGGGCGGTTACGGCCGCTTTCTTTCCGCCTTCTCCAGTTCCTCGTTGATGAACCAGACCTGAATTTTATAGCGTTCGCACAGTTTTCCGGCGCAGGCGCATGTTAAAAAAAGCAGAGCCGTGAGGACCAGCAGGGCGGCGATTCGGGAAGTGAAGCGTCGGCGGGCCATGGTCAGTAAAGTTTCCGCAGCTTTGCGCCGCAAAAGTAGTGCGCCAGAATTTCTTCCGCCTTGAATCCTTTGGCGGCCATGACGGCCGCGCCGATCTGGCACAGGCCCACGCCGTGCCCCCAGCCGCCTCCGTGCAGCGTGAAGCGCCTGACGCCGCCTGACGCGTCGTGTTCGGCGGCGACGACAAATGCGCTGGAGTAGAGATGGCTTTCGGACAGCCAGCGGCGGATCTCCAGCTCCCGGCCCACCACCAGCGTTTTTTTGCTGCCGACGATTTTCAGACGGCGGATTCTTCCCGAGGGGCCGCGCTCCAACGCGATGAGATGCCTCAGTTCGCCGAAATCGAAGCCCGATTTTCTTTTGAGCAGGTCCTCCAGCTCCTCGCGCGCGTAGGAAACCTGCCAGCGGTAGAAGTGCGGCGTTTCCTGATCGAACGCCGGCAGAATCCGGGCCAGCAGTTCTTTGTCCCTGGTGTTGCAGCAGGCCGAAGGCGAAGCGGCAAGCCAGTCGGCCGCTTCCGCTTCCGTCAAAACGGGCGGATGCGGCGTTTCTCCGTCGGCGACGCTTTGCAGATAGGGGAAAGATCTGTCTTCCCAGGCGGTGGAAAAGACGTCCGTCCGTCCGCCGCAGCACTTGTAGTAGCGCGCGTCGCAGATTTCGCCGGCATGAACCAGGAAGACGCCGCGCGTCGCGTCGATCGTCCGGGCGACGTTTTCCGAAACGATGCGCGTGATGCCCTGGTAGCGCTGGCAATGGTCGTCGGCGCAGACGTCGAAGCCCTCGTGGTCGTTGACATCCTGCCAGACGGCAATTTCATCGTCCGTCCGGATCTGCGCCGTCCGCGGCGCTTTTTTGCGTTCGCGCATGGCCCAGAGCCAGCTCCGGGCCGTCACGGCCTGCGCCTTGAGAAATTCCAGCGGAGCGCCGGCCGCCATTTCCGACGAAATCACCGAGGCGAGATATTCCTCAAGCCCGACGACATTGATGACGTGAAAGGCGTCTTCTTGTGTCGCAGACAGTTTGAGCGCTCCGCAAAAAGACTGCTCCTGGGTTCTCTGCCAGTGAAAGCCGATGCCGATGGCGACGTCGCGGACGGTGAAAAACGCTCCGGCCGCCGCGTCGGGCAAAAGGCAAATCTCCCGGCCGCCAAGCAGTTTGCGGCCTGCGGCGTCGCAAAGAAAAATCTGCCCTTCCGCCGCGCGCGCGAGAAGGTCTCCCGCAAAGACGCGCCCGCCGGGGCCGGTAAACGGGCCTGACAGCACAAAACCGGCCCGGGCCGCATTTTGCAGCAGGGCCACCTCCAGGTTGGGTTGTGTGTCGATCATGTCGTCATCCGCCGGCTTTTCTGAAGTTTCCGGATTTTTAGAAGCAATGGGAGCATATGTCAAGAAAGTTGTTGCCTCTTCCGATTTTTTTCCGTCTCCGGCGCCGTAGCGCGGCGGAAATTTTCCGGCTGCCGGGTTTTTTGCGGCAAAAAACCGGCTGGTTGATTTTATCGCTTGAATATTAATAATTTATCATGTATAAACCGTGCCAAAAAGTCTACGGATGGCTTATGGCGCATCTTTGGCCAATTGGAGGGGGAAAAGGCGGTTCCGGGAAAAGTTTTTTGACCAGTTCGCTGGGCAGGCTTTCCGCGGAGCTGGGCAAGAAAACCCTGGTGATTGATCTGGATCTGGGTTCGGCCAATCTGCACACCCTGGTCGGCGTCCCCTATCCGCAAAAAGGCCTTTCCGATTATATCCGCAAAAAAATCCAGCGGCTCGAAGACGCGGTGGTGGAAACGCCGCAGTCCAATCTCTTTCTGATCAGCGGCGCCCACGATAATTTCGACATTGCCAACCTCCCTTACGAACAGAAGATAAAAACCCTGCGCGCCATTACAAAGCTCAAGTACGAGCGGATTCTGTTGGACCTGGGCGCGGGGACGTCGTTCAATACTCTGGACTTTTTTTTAATCTCGCAAAACGGCATTTTCATTACGACGCCGGAACCGACGTCCGTCGAAAACGTTTATCGCCTCATCCGCGCCATTTATTTCCGCCGCATCCGCTACTGTTTCACGGCAACGCAGTTCAAGGCCCTGGAGAAGGAAACGGACCGCGAGTTCGGCAACGGCGCCATGAACAAGCCGATCTACATGATGAAAATGATCGCCAAGACGGATTCGGAGAAGTACCGCCAGCTCCAGGACGAATTCGGCGCGTATCGCTTCAAGCTGGTGATCAATCAGGTGCGCAAGCATGACAATACGTCGCTGGGGCTGCAGATGAGCCGGATGATGGAACGGCATCTGGGGCTGCATGTTGAGTTTGCGGGCAATGTGTCGTATGACGACCATGTCCACGACGCCATCTGCCAGCAGGTTTGTTTTCTGGAGCGCTATCCCTACACCAAAACAGCCGGGGATCTGCGGGAAGTGGGCAGGCAGGTCGCTCAGGATGCGGGCAAACAACTGATATTCCATTATGTGTAGCTCCGGCCCTGCCGCCGGGCGAAGCAAGGGGGATCTCATGCAAAAGGGTTTTGACCAGCTCAGCTATTATGAAATGCTGGACATCCGGCCCGACGCAGCGCCTTTCGAAGTGCGCCACGCCTATAACGCCGCGCTGCAGATCTACCAGCCGGGCGCCCTGGCCAGTTACTCGTTTTTTTCCGAAGAGGAAAGACAGGAGATTCTGTCGCTTCTCGAAACGGCCTACCGGACGCTGATCAGCGATCAGGCCAGAAAAGAATACGATGAGGAACTGATCCGCCGGGGAGAACTCGACGTCCGGACCGAAACGCCGTTGTCGCCGCGGAAAGCGGCGTCCTGCTTCGAGATCAGCCGCGCGCCGGTCGTAAAATCGTTCAACAACAATACGCCGGACTACCGGGACAGAATTCGCCAGAGCGAACGCATCAGCGCGATTCTGACCAAGGGCGAACTGAGCGGGGCGGATTTGAAGCAGATCCGCACGGAGCTGGGCGTGGCGGTGGAGCAGATCGCCGAAGAAACGAAGATCCGCCGGGACCACCTGCTCAATATGGAGGAGGACCGCGTTGCACGCCTGCCGGCGACCGTCTTTCTCAAGGGATTTGTCAAATCCTATCTGAAATGTCTGTGCGTGGAACCGGTGGAGGAGCTCAGCGCCCGCTACATGGATACCGTTTCGCGCCATGCGCCGTCCTGAAGCAGGCGTTTGCCTCCCGTTCCCCTTCGTGTTATGAAAGAAAAAACCGGACACCTTTTTGCCGGAAAGCTTTTTTAAGTCCGGAAAGATGTTGTGAACATTCAACCGGCAAACGCCACAAAGGAGGACGCTATGCAGACCGATACGATCAAGACGTCCCAGGGAGATCTGATCATCCATTTCCTGGGGCACAGCTCGCTGATGTTTTCCTGGAACGGAAAAATTCTTCACTCGGATCCCGTGTCGGGCGAGGCGGATTATCCGCGCCTGCCCAAGGCGGACGTCCTGCTGGTGAGCCACGACCATTACGATCACCTGGACCTGAAAGCCGTGGAAATTCTGAAGACGCCCGCAACCCAGGTCGTCGGCAATGCGGACGTGGGCAAACAGATTCCCGGCGCGATCGTTCTGGCCAACGGCCAGGCGCGGACGGTGAGCGGTATTTTGATCGAGGCGGTTCCCGCTTACAACATCGAACACATGATGGCGCCGGGCAAACCGTTTCATCCCAAAGGCGTCGGCAACGGTTACATCGTCACGTTCGGCGACAAGCGGGTGTATCTGGCCGGCGACACGGAAAACATTCCGGAGATGAAAAACCTGCGCGGCATCGACATTGCGTTTCTGCCGATGAACCTGCCCTATACGATGACGCCGGAAATGGCGGCGGACGCGGCGAAAATGTTTTTCCCGAAGATTCTGTACCCCTACCATCAGGGCGAAACGGACACGTCCCGGATTACGGCCCTCCTGCAAAACGAAAAGGGGATCGAGGTCCGCATCCGGACCATGAAGTAATTTTGCCTGCGGGGCGCGGCCGCAGGCCTTCCTTAAGAAAGGGAACTTTCCGGCCGCGCCCCCGGCGGTTTACGGCCGGGACGGATTTTTCGGAAGCGCCGTTTTCCCAATCCTTACGGCCCACAGCAGGCCCGGCTTCGCTCTTCGCCGGTCTTCTTTCAAACAATCGATTTAATTTGCCATTGACAGAAAATTCCCTTTTCCTGTAGGTAGATGACGGATTTTTGCCGAAACCGCCGCGGCCCGCAGCGGATACTGAAGCGTGCTGCGGCGTGCGACGGCCGGAGCAGCCGAAATCTTCAGGCAGTAAAGGACAGATACGATGAGCGAATTTTCTGCGGCAGTCTCCAACAAGACCAAGATCCGTCTGCTGGCGCTGATGATGGGAATGGAGATTTACACGCTCTTTGTTTCCGCCATCGGCATAGCGACGTCCAATTCCATCGTTTTCGTGGCGAATTTCGTCATCGCCTTCACGGGCGCCCTGGCCTCGGGCCTTTCGCTGTACACCATCCGGCGAATGACGAGGGGGGCGGACCTGCTCAATACCTACGGCCTGGGGCGGATGGAAACCATCTCCAGCATCGTGGTCGGCGTTACCATGTTGTTTGCCGCTTTGTTTGTCGGCTACGAGACGATCATGAAGATTCTGCATCCGGCCGAACAGCACGGGGGCCTCGCGGCCATGCTGCTTACCTTCGCGTCCTTCATCGCTTCGCTGTGGCTCTGGATCCGCAACTACCGTCTCAGCCAGAAGGAGCATTCCCCGATTTTCAGCGCGATCTGGCGGATGGCCAGAATGGGGGCGCTGGAAGATCTGCTGATCATTCTCGCCGTGGGCATCGCGCTTGCTTTTCACGGCGCGGGCTGGACGCGCTATCTGGATGTCCTGGCGACCTCGCTTCTGATGATCAGCATTGTCAAATCCATTTACGACGTCTTTTCCGGGTCCATCTCCGATCTTCTGGACCGCAGCCTTGACGAATATCATCTGCTCATCATCCTGCGCGAGCTGGTCGCGAATTTCGACGCGTACGACCAGGTGCACGGCTTCCGGACGCGCCGTTCGGGCAGCCAGACCTTCATCGAACTGTTCATCGAATTCAACCCCGACGTGAAAATGTCGTCTGTCTATGAACTGGTGGAACGTCTGGAGGCGGAGCTCAAAAAGAATATCCCCAACGCGCAGGTGATGGTGATTCCCAGCCGGACGCCGGGGCCCGCCGCCGCGGCGTGATCGGGGGCCGCCCGGCGCCGCCGGCTTCCCTCCCGCGAAAAATTTGCAGGAAGCCTCCGGGCCGCCGCAGAATTCGCCTTGACAGGGTTCCGGGCCGCCGGTATACATCATAAAAACAGGCGGATGGCGTCCGGTGCGCCTCTCCGTCACTAAGGTCCACAGGCAGAAAAATCCATGATTAAAAAATTTCAGGAAATCATCAACTGGGGCATCCGGCAGTCCATTAACGATATCCACATCGCCGGCGGCCAGCCGCTGGTCTATCGCAAGGACGGCATCCTGCTTTCCGATCGCAGCAACGTGTGGCATCCCAAGGACATCGACACGCTGGTGGAAAGCCTGCTTTCGGAAAAGCAGCTTTTCAACCTGCGGAAAAGATGGTCCGTTGATTTCGCCCTGTCGGTCAACCGCGTCCGCATCCGGATCAACGTGTTTTACACGACGCGGGGACTGAGCATGGCTATCCGCCTGCTGCCGGAAGTCATTCCGGATATCCGCCTTTTGAATCTCCATCCTTCCCTGGTGCAGATCGCCGAATTGAAATCCGGACTGATCCTGGTCTGCGGCAGCACGGGGTCCGGAAAATCGACGACGATCGCCGCGATCCTCGAAGAGGTCAACCGCAACCGCGCCCTGCATATCATTACCCTGGAAGATCCCATCGAATACCGGTTCCGCTCCAAGAAATCCTTCATCGAGCAGCGGGAAGTCGGCATCCACGTGCCGAGCTTCAAGCAGGGGCTGCTCGACGTGCTGCGGGAAAATCCGGACGTGATCGTGGTCGGCGAGCTTCGCGAACCGGAAACAATCCGCCTGGCCCTGAACGCCGCAGAGTCCGGCCATCTGGTGTTCGCCTCTCTGCACGCCAGCGACGCGGAGGACGCCATCTTCCGGATCAACAACGCCGCATCGGGGGAATCGGACGAAATCATCCGGTTCCAGTTCGCCTCCACGCTGCAGTGGCTGATCGTCCAGCAGCTGTACTTCATCGAACGCCTCGGCTTCCGCGTGCCGGCCCTGTCCATTTTACGGGGAACGACGTCGGTGCGGAGCATCATCCGCGAGAATCGCCTCTCCCAGATCGAATCGACGATCTTCACGAGCCGCAACGAAGGCATGTTCACGATGGACCGCTACATCAACGAATTCATCAACGCGCAGAAAAACTTCACGCATCCCAACCGGATCTTTCAGATGGCGGAGGATCAGCCGGAAGAGCCGGTCTTCCAGTCATCGCTCATCGATCCCAACGCGGTGCAGGATGTCGTGTACATGAGCACCGTCCAGGAAGAGATGGCGGGCGCCCGGAAAACCCGCCCGGTCGAAGACTACGATCAGCAGTACATCATCGAAGAGGACGCGGACCTGAAATCGCTCATCGCCGAAATGGAAAAGAGAATGCCTTCCGCCGCCGGCGGCAGGGGAGTATCAAAGCCCCTCCCGCCCAAAGGCGCTCCGGTAAAAAAACCATAGCGCGATTTTGAAATCCGTTCGCTAACGCCGTCCGAAACGTTCTTCCCGACGCTGTCGCCGTTATTTCCGGCCGCCGAAAAAACCCTGCGGGGCGGGATGGGACTGGGAATTGTTTTCCAGCGTCCAGAAACTGAAAGTTCCGGAGGCGATGCGAAAGACGGCGATCATGGGGTTGTCGGCGCCGTCCCCCAGGCGCAAAAGCCAAGGGTGGACCGCAAACAGCCGCCGCCGGATTTCCCCATCTTCCAGAAATTCGCATTGTCCGGTAATCCGCAGCAGCGTGCCGGTGCCCGGTACGGTTCCCAGTCCCGGCAGGGTTGCGACATCCCCCGGACCGGGCGGACGGAAAAAAGCGATTTCAACTTTGGGATGGGCCCGCAGCTGGCTGTACACCCGCTTGAATTTCGGCAGGTAAAAATAAAAGCCTGTTGCATCCGCCCGCCAGACCGTGAGCGGTCGGACACGGGGCTGGTCGTTTTCGACGGTCGCCACAAAACCGTCGGGATATTTCACGATAAAATCGATGCAGTCCTGAAAATTCATGCGTTCACCTCGGCTTTCAGACGCGGATTTTTCCCGCGATGCGTTTGGAAGTCAAGNNGCGGCCGGCGGCGCCGCGGCAGATCTCACATTTCGTTGAATCCTTCCCGAAAGTGTGTTAAGCCTTGTCGCCACAGGTAAATTTAATTGTTTTATCGCGGAGATCGGGCCGATGAGTGTCTATGAATATGAGGCGTTGGACGAAAGGGGACGCGAACGCAAGGGATTCGTGGACGCCTCCGGCGTCACGGCGGCCCGCCAGCAGCTGCGCGAGAAAGGCATTTATCCCGTAGAGATCCGGCCGGCCCGGGAGAAGAAAGCCGCGGCGCTGGCCGGCGCGCTCGA
>DBPV01000114.1:9561-9833 GCA_002304995.1 Syntrophaceae bacterium UBA1411 | reverse complement strand
ATTCTGGCGCAGATCCGGGCCGATCTCAATGAAGGAAAAAGCCTGACGGCCGGCATGGAAAATTTTCCGCGCGTGTTTCCGCCGTTTTACGTCAACATGGTCAAGGCCGGCGAAGCGTCCGGCACCATCAATCTGGTGCTCGAGCGCCTGGCCGATTTCAGCGAGAACCAGCAGGCGCTCTTCAATAAAATCCGTTCGGCGCTGGCCTATCCGCTGATCATGCTGGCCGTCGGCACGCTGGTGATCCTTCTGCTCATGACGTTTGTCGTGCC
>DBPV01000114.1:2640-9450 GCA_002304995.1 Syntrophaceae bacterium UBA1411 | reverse complement strand
ATTTGGGGGGCGGTGAATCTGAAAATCGCCGTCGCGCGCTTCGCGCGGACGCTGGCGACGCTTCTGCAAAGCGGCGTCCCGCTTTTGTCGGCCATGGAGATCGTCCGCAACGTGGTCAACAACGTCTTCATCGGCGAGATCATCGCGCAGGCGGCGCGCGACGTGGAGGAGGGCCAGCCGCTGGCCAAGCCGCTGGCGGAAAGCGGTTTGTTCCCGCCGCTCGTGACGGAAATGATCGCGGTCGGAGAGCAGAGCGGCTCGCTCGAGAAAATGCTCAACCGCATTGCCGTGTCGTACGAAACGGAGGTGCAGTCCGACATTCTGGTGATGACGTCGCTGCTCGAACCGCTCTTGATTCTGGCGATGGGCTTGCTGGTCGGCTTCATTGTCTTTTCGATACTGTTGCCGATCTTTGAAATGAACCAACTGATCAAATGACGATTTTGCAGAAGTGTCGAATGCGGTGTGTTGCCGCGGCGCCCGGCCGTGAGCGCAAGGCGGGCGGCATTTTTTTGAAAACCGTCAGAAACTTATGGATGAGAAGAGGAATTGCCATGGAAAAAGAAAGAAATCTGAGGCATCGGGAAGCCGGCTTTACGCTGATCGAGCTGATGGTGGTGATCGTGATTCTGGGATTGCTCGCCGGTCTGATCCTTCCGCGCTTCATCGGAGAATCGGACAAGGCCAAGCAGCAGACCGCCCGGACGCAGATCGCCATTCTCGAAACCGCGCTCAAGATGTACAAGCTGGACAACGGCAGCTATCCGACGACGGAGCAGGGCCTCAAAGCGCTGGTGGAGCCGCCGACGGCCGGCAATCTGCCCAAAAACTGGCGCAAGGGCGGCTATCTGGAAAAAGGCAAGGTGCCCAAGGACCCCTGGAAAAATGAATTCGTTTACGTGTGCCCCGGCAGCCACGGCGATTTCGACATCACCTCCCTGGGGGCGGACGGAGAAGCGGGCGGTGAAGACTTCGACAAGGACATCAACAGCTGGGATGTTGAATAGCAGAGGCTTCACGCTCGTTGAGCTGCTCGTGGTCATCGCGCTTATCGGCGTGGTGCTGGCGCTGGCGGTGCCGACCACGCGCGAAGCCCTGAGCGTCAACGACATCCGGAAGGCCTCGCGCCGGTTGGTCGGTCTGACGCGGCAGCTCCAGGCCGAGGCCGTCCGCGATTCCATCGATTACATTCTGATTCTGAAAATTCCCGAGGGCAGCTACCGCGTCGTGACGCCGGACATGACGCCGGAAAAGCTCCTGGAAGTGGAAAAGACCCAGACGCGGAAGCTTGCCCAGGGCGTGTCGGTTCTGGACATCGTCACGCAGCGCAATGAAAAAACGACGAAAGACGAGGTTCGTCTCCGCTTCGGCCGGAACGCCATCGGCACGCCCGCGGTGATTCATCTGGCCGAAGCCGAGGAACGCATGACGCTGGTGCTGAACCCCTACCTGGGCGTCACCGGCATTTACGACCGTTATGTGGACATTTCCGTAAACGACGGTCTGGGCCGCGAGTCGGCCCCGTAGCGACGGAGGACACATGCGCGCCAAGCAAAACGGTTTCACGCTTTTGGAGGTCATGGTCGCCATGTCCATTCTGGCGCTGGCGCTGGTGGCCGTTTTTCATATGCAGTCGCAGAGCATCAGCATGTCTTCCGACGCGCGTTTCCGGACTACGGCGTCGCTTCTGGCGGCGGGCAAGATGGCCGATCTGGAGGCGGATCCCGGGGCGGCCCGGGAAACGCAGAAGGGGGATTTTGCGCCGGACCATCCCGAGTTTGCCTGGAGCGCCCGGGTGACGGGCACGGGGATCGCCCGGCTGATGAAAATCGAAGTCACGGTTTTTTACAAGGGCGCTGAGGAGGGCGACGCCTACCAGCTGGTCCTCTACAAAACCAGTGGATTGTGATCTATGGGAAAACGATGGGACATGCTGCGCCGGGGCCGGGGATTTACGCTTCTCGAGGTCCTGATCGCCGTCTTTATTCTCGGAATCGTGCTGACGACGGTTTACGCCGCCTACAGCGGCGTTCTTTCAATGATCCGCGTTCTGGACGACGACGCGCGCGCTTACCGCATGGCGCAGACGGCGCTCGACCGGCTCGGCCGGGATTTGTCTTCCCTCCAGCGGTTCGGCGATTCCTTTGTCCTGCGCGGCGGAGAGTCGGGCGCCGGCAGCCGGTCCTTCGGATCGCTGATTTTCTGGTCGGCGGCGCACCTGTCTTTCGATGAAAACGCGCCTTCAAACGCGCCGGCGATGATCGCCTATTTTGTCCGGGAGGACGACGCCGGCGGTTTTACGCTGTGGCGGTCCGACGTCGCGTCGGCCGGGCCTCAGCCGGATGCCGATGCGGAAGGCGGAGTGATCCTGTGTGAAAATATTCAGGCTTTCCGGCTCAAATATTTTGACGCGGAGGGCCGCGAATCCGAAAGCTGGGACACCCAAGCC
The DNA here is from genome assembly GCA_002304995.1 of Syntrophaceae bacterium UBA1411. GTDB lineage: Bacteria > Desulfobacterota > Syntrophia > Syntrophales > Smithellaceae > UBA8904. The sequence continues at coordinate 7,001 of DBPV01000114.1, read as the reverse complement.
ACCGCGGAGGGCCAGAAGGGCAAGCCGCCCCGGCGCATCCAGGCGGAGCTTGCGCTCGTCAACAAAAATGATGCGGAAAAACCCTACCGGTTCTCTATCCGGGTTTTTCTGCCGGTGAAGAAATGAAACGCTGGCGCGACATTTTAAAAAATCAATCGGGCGTGGCGCTCATCGCCGTGATCCTGGTCGTGGGCATCCTGCTGGCGGCCGCCCTGGAATTCAACCGTTCGACGCGCGCCGACGTGTATTTCGCAGCCAACGCGAGCGACGGGCTCAAACTGTCCTGCATCGCCAAATCCGGTTTTTACGGCGCGGCGGCGCTTCTGGCCGATTCTCAGAGCGCTTACGAAACCCTGCGCGACGACTGGGCCGATGCCGAAGCCCTGTCCGCCCGGTCGCAGACGCTTTTTGCCGACGGACGCTTCGTCGTCCGCATCGAAGACGAAAAAGGAAAGATTCCACTCAACAAACTGGTCTCCGGCGGCGCGGTGAACGAAGCCGTCAAAGGCATGCTGCTCAGGCTGCTTCTGCTGCCGGAATTCGACCTCGACGAATACCGGGCGACGCAGATCGTGGACGCGCTCATCGACTGGATCGATGAAAATTCCGAGGTGACCGGCATGGGAGCGGAAACCTCCTATTACGCNNGAAATGCTTATGATAAGAGGCATCACCAATGAACTATTTGCGGGAACCGGGAAAAAACCCGCGCTGGGCCGGCTGGTGACTGTTTACGGCACGGGCGTGGTCAACATCAACACGGCGCCGAAGATGGTTTTGCGGGCTCTGGCGCCCGACATCACGGCCGAGAAGGCCGACCGGATGGATGAGTACCGGAGAAACCCGATCAACAACCTTTCTTCCGCCGACTGGTATAAAAGAGTTCCCGGGATGGGGGGGATCACCATCAACCCGGAATTGATTGAGGTGGCCAAAAGCAATTTTTTCCGCATTCAGGCCACCGGCGTGATCGATAAAATGGAGAGCAGCGTGGTCGGCGTCATTCAGCGCTCGCCCCTGCAAATCATGAGCTGGAGGCAGGATTAATGCCGGAGACGATTCTGGGACTGGAGCTCGGAGCAAATGCCGTCAAAGCCCTGCTGGCCGAATGCCGGGGGCGGACGGACATCCGCGTCCTCGCTTCCGAAACCGTCGCCCTGGCCGACGGCGCCGATTGGGCCCCGGCACTGGAAAAGCTGGCCGGCCTGCTCGGGCCCGCCCTGTCCGCCCGGACGCGCTGTGTCGTCCTTCTGCCCGCATCGGAAGCCATGTTCCGTCTCGTCCGCCTGCCTTTCCGCGACGAGGCCCGGATTAAAAAAACCCTGCCTTTCGAACTGGAGCCGCTTTTGCCCCTGCCCATCGAGGAGGTGGCGGCCGACTACATTCCCCTGCCGTCCGGCGGCCTTTTGACCGCGGCCCTTGCCCGGGACCGCGTCCGGAAAATCCTGTCTGCCGTGGAGCAGCATCTGGCCCCCGTGTCCGTTGTGGACATCGGTCCGGCCGCCCTGGCCCTCGCGGCGCTCGAGCAAAAGGCGTTTTCCGGCGCGGGCATCGTGCTGGACATCGGCCGGACGGAAAGCGCGGCCGTTTTTTGCGAGAAAAATGCGCCGCTGGCGATCCGCTCGTTTGCTTTCGGCGGCGACGCGATCACCGGAGCGCCGGCCGCGGAGGGGTCGTGCGGCCGGGAAGAGGCGGAAAAAATCAAAATCGATGCGGCGTCTGGCGAACGCGCCGCCGGGGTGCCGGCCGTCTGCCGCGAATTTTGCAACGCGCTTTCGGCGACGGTGGAGTTGCTGCGCCTCAATGAAACGCTCTCGGGCGCGCCCGTCCGGATTCTGGTGACAGGCGGCGGCTCGCTGTTTGGCCCGCTTCGCGAGGAGCTGGCCCGGACTTTCGGCGCAGCCGTCGAAACGCTCGATGCCGGAAAGCCCGGAGACGTTCGCGTCGATGCGGCCATCGGCCGCCGGTGGGCGCCGCCGGAAATGAGCTCCGTCCTGGCCGGTGTGAAAAGGGCCCATGCCGCGCGCAAGTCCTTCAATTTCCGCCAGGGCGATCTGGCGGCGAAAAGCCTGGGCAGCGATCTGGGGCGTCATCTGCGTCTGGGAATCGTCCTGGCTTCCATCATTCTTGCGCTGGCGGCGGCGGATGTTTTTCTGGATTACCGCGTGCAGGCCGGACAGGCCGACGCGCTTAAAGGTTCGATCAGCCGCATTTTTAAAAAACATTTTCCTCCCTCGGCCGTCATGGTCGATCCGGTCACGCAGATGAAGTCCCGGCTGGCCGAGGACAAAAAAACCTATGGCCTTGCCGGCGGCGCTTCGGCGGCGCCCGTTCTGGAACTGCTGCGCGACATGTCGGGGCTGATTCCGCCTACCCTCGACGTTGTGGTCACCCGCCTGCACTGCGAAAATCAGGTTGTCCTGCTGGCCGGCGAAGCGAAAAAAGTCGACGACGTCACCCTCGTCAAAAACGAACTGGCGAAATCGAAGTACTTTAAAACGGTCACGGTGAACAAGACGGCGCTCGGCCGCGACGGCGCCAAAGTGAATTTCGATTTGAGGATCGAACTGCAATGATCAAAGCCTACTGGACAAGCCTGGACGACCGGCAGCGCCGCCTCGCCGTTTTTGCGGCGGCGGGTCTGCTCGTCTTTCTTCTCCTGGCGCTGGTGGTTTTCCCGCTGTGGGATGCGAAAGACCGGCTCGGGAAGTCCATCACGGCCAATACGAAAAAACTCGAAGAAATGAAGGTCCTGGATGCGGAATTTGCCGCTTCCGACGCGCAGATTGCCCGCATTAAAAGGGCCGTCGCCGCGCGCCGCCCGGAATTCACGCTGTTTGGCCACCTGGAGAAAAAGGCGGCGGCGGCCGGCGTGAAAGGGTCCATCCGGCAGATGAATTCGCTGCCGGGAGTCCGGTCCGCCTCCTTCGAGGAAAATCTCATCGACCTCAAGCTTGATAAAATCACGATTGCGCAGCTGGCCGACTTTCTCTACCAGATCGAATCGCCTGAGGAAATGATCAGCATCCGCAGAATTTCGGTGGAAAAAATGAAGGACAGCCCGGAGTACCTGAGCGTTCAGCTTCTGGTGGCCTCCTACACGCCGGTTCTCGCGGGGACGGGGGGGCCATGAAACTCCTGCGCGTTTTTCAAAACAGGGCGCTGTGGCTGGCGCTGTACGCGATCTTCATCACGGGCGTCTTTTTGTACCTGCTGTTTCCCTCGGAGCTGGTTCTGGAGCGTCTGGAATCGNNGCTGTTTCCCGCGGAGCTGGTCTTGCAGCGGCTGGAATCGGCCGCCGGGTCCGCCGGCTGGATCCTGCGGGCGGAGACGCTCCGGCCGGCGCTGCCCGCGGGAGTCCGGTTTGACCGGCCGGTTGTGCGCCGGGCCGACGGCGGGCCGGAGTTCGTTTTCCGCGGCGATTGGCTGGACGTGCAGATCCGCCTTTTGAGTCTGCCGGCCAAGGTGAAGCGGATCGGTTTTTCCGGCCGGGCCTATGACGGCCGCTTTAACGGCAGCGCGGGATTCCGGCTTCCGGGCGCGCCCGTCGAGGGCAGCGTGGCCTTTGAAGACATCGACCTGGGCCGTCTCAACGCCGGCGGTCTTGCCGCTTTGCGGGGGATGACCGGCCGGGTGCGCGGGTCCTTTTTTTATGCGCCGGAAAATCCGGCGGGCGGCGGTCCTGTGGGGAAGCTGTCTCTGTCTTTGAGCCGGGGCGCCTATCCGCTGCCGGAGCCTTTTCTGGGGGTGAGCCGCATCGCGTTTGACCGCGGCGAGATTTCGGCGCAGTTGAAAAACAACCAGGTGACGCTGGAGCGGCTGGAGCTCCACGGCCCGCAGATCAGTTGCATTTTAAACGGGACGATCCTCCCGGCCGAGCGTCCGGAGGACAGTCTGCTGCAGTTGAAGGGCGTGATTGAGATCGCCGGAAAGAGCAAAATCAAGATGAACGTGACGGTGGGCGGGACGCTGGCCAATCCCGCCCTACGTTATATCTGAGGGGCAAGGCGGCCGCAAGATGACATGAAGGATTTCCTGACCCAAGAAGCCCTGCGCGTGAGGGCGGCCATCGACCGCATGGTTCATCTTGCGCTCGACGGGGAGGCCCTCGCCGAGTGGATCAAACCGCTGGCGGTGGTTCTGGCCGTGACGCTCATGGCGTTTCTGGCGGTGGATGTTTTTTACAAGATCCTCGTCTGGCAGGCGTTGCGGGCGCCCGCGGCCGCGGCCGGCTCTCCTGTGCGGGCCGCCGCCGGAAGTCTGCGCGAACCGGCGGAGCGCTACGCGGTCATTGCCGAGCGCAATCTCTTTGCCACGACGCTCAAGGCCATTCCGGATAAAAGCACGGCCGGCTCCCTGCC
>DBPV01000114.1:1642-2521 GCA_002304995.1 Syntrophaceae bacterium UBA1411 | reverse complement strand
CCCTCCGGCGGCCGCAGCATCGCCGTCAGCCGCGAGGAAGTGACGCAGAGCCTGGGCGATTTGAAATCCATCATGAGCCAGGCGGTCGTGCGTCCGTACATGGTGGACGGCGCGCAGCAGGGATTTGTCATTTCCAACATCGTGCCCGGCAGCCTGTACTCGCGGCTGGGCCTGCAAAACGGCGACGTCATCGTGGAGGTGAACAACAGCCGTCTGGAAGGGGCCGACGACGTTTTGCAGCTGGTGGAAGTGATGCAGTCGGGAGGCAGCGTGACAGTCGGTCTGACGCGCAACGGGCAAAACCAGACGCTCAATTATTCGTTTCAATGAGGAGCGCGGAAAGTAGAGACGGATCATGTATGCCGCATATTTCGGTCTGAAAGAAAATCCCTTTACGCTCTCGCCGCGGCCGGATTACCTGTTTTTGAGCGAGCAGCACCGCGACGCGCTCAATTACCTGATTTACGGCATCGGCGAGAAAAAAGGCTTCGTGCTGATTTCCGGCGGCATCGGAACGGGAAAAACCACGCTGTGCCGAAAGCTTCTGGGCATGCTGGATTCCTCGGTGGAAACGGCGCTCATCTTCAACACGGCCGTTTCGGACGTTGAGTTGCTCGAGACGGTCGTCCGGGAATTCGGCCTTGCCGCGCCCGCCGCGCGCCGGAACAAAATGGACTACGTGGACGCGCTCAACGCGTTTCTCCTCGCGAATTACGCCGCCGGAAAAAACGCGGTCCTCCTCATTGACGAGGCGCAGAATCTTTCGCACGGCGTTCTCGAACAGATCCGGATGCTCTCCAACCTGGAAACCGAGCGGGAGAAGCTTTTGCAGATCGTTTTGGTCGGCCAGCCGGAAATCAAGGCCGCCCTGGCGCTGCC
>DBPV01000114.1:0-1488 GCA_002304995.1 Syntrophaceae bacterium UBA1411 | reverse complement strand
GCCGTGCGGGACATCGGCCGGGAGTATTTTCAAAAAACGATGAGCGGCCCCAGAAAGTGGTGGCTGCGCCTGACATCGTAGCGCGGAGGGGGCATGAGTTACATCAACGACGCTTTGCACAAGGTTCAAAACAACAAGGAGGCGCCTTACGCGTCCTGGGCGCCTGCGGTTGCGGCCGAAACGAAAAAATCCCGGCCGTGGGGAAAGTCCCTCCGCGCCGGGGCGCTTGTCGCGCTTCTGGTTGTGGCGGGCGGCCTGGCTCTGTGGTGGTCCGTCCGTCCGGAGGCGCCGGCGCCGGGGCCGGCGGTAAACGCGCCGCGTCCGGCCGCCGCACTTCCCGGCGCAGCCGGAGAAGCGCCGGCCCCGCCCGCGGCGGGAAGCGCCGAAGTAAAGCCCGCCTTGCCCGCGGCGCCGTCTGCAAAAAAGGAAGCCGCCGTACCCGTCGGCGCAGGCCTGCCCGCGGTCCGGCCCGCCGCGCCGGATGATGCCGCAAGCCTTTACGCGCTGGCCCTGCAGAAGCAGCGCGAAGGCCGTCCCGGAGAAGCCGCGCGCCTCTATCGGCGGGTTCTGGCCAAAGAGCCGCGCCACTTCCAGGCGCTCAACAATCTGGGCGTCGTGTATCTGACCCTGAAGCAGTACCGACGGGCGAGAATCCGCCTCAACGACGCGCTCCAGATCCGGCCCGACTACGCGGATGCGCACTATAATCTGGCTTGTCTTTATGCGCAAAAAAATGATACGAAACAAAGTCTGTTTTATCTGAAAAACGCGGTGGATTTTAATCCGGCGGTGAGACAGTGGGCGGCTGCGGACAAGGATTTGCGCAATATTGCCCATCTGCCCGAATTTTCTTCCATCCTCCAGACACGGGATCAATAAAATGGCTTTTATAAAAAGATACATTCGACAAACGATCATCTGCCTCGCGGCGCTGCTGCTCTTGAGTCCGGCGTCACAGGGACTGGCCGCGCGGATCGACGACGATGCGCCCGCGCCGCCGGCGGTTTCGGCGCCGAAGCCCGCGCCGGCCGGTGAAATGAGAGAAACGCTTCCCGCCGCTTCTCCCCGCCTGTCCGCCGCGCCGCAGGACGCTCCGGCGGTTAAAGCCGCGGACGAAGCGCCGCCGGCCGCCCCCGAAACGGAACGGACGCGCGAAAGACTGCCGGACAAAGCGTCTGCGGAAAAGCCGGCGCCGCCGGTCCGTAAAACCGGCGACCGGTACGTGACGCTCGATTTCGACAACGTCAACATTGAAGTGTTCGTGAAATTCGTGAGCGAACTGACCGGGAAAAATTTCATCATCGACGACAAGGTCAAAGGCAAGGTGACGATTCTTTCTCCCCGGAAAATTCCGCTTCGCGACGTGTACAAGGTTTTTCTGTCCGTCCTCGAAATCAACGGCTTTGCCACGGTGCCCGTGGGGGACATGATCAAGATCGTGCCGTCGGCCGCCGCGCGGGAAAAGAGCCTGGAGACGCGGATCCAAAA
>DBPV01000147.1:4259-4474 GCA_002304995.1 Syntrophaceae bacterium UBA1411 | reverse complement strand
CATCAGGAAATCGAATTCACCTTCGAGGGGCCCCGCAGGGAGCAGCTCTATATTCTGCAGACGCGCGACATGGATCAGACCAAAACCAAGAGCCTGCGCCGCTTCAAGGACACGCCCTCTCTGCACGCCTCGCTTCTGGGCACCGGCATCGGCGTCAGCGGCGGCGCCCTGTGCGGCCGCGCGGTTTATTCGGAAGAGGACATCCGGCGCTTCCG
>DBPV01000147.1:0-4178 GCA_002304995.1 Syntrophaceae bacterium UBA1411 | reverse complement strand
CAGCTCAGCAAGGTCGGCGTGGTGGGGTTGAGCAAACTGAAAGTCTTTGAATCGGAAGGCTATGCCGCGCTCGAGGGGCAGACGATCCGGGCGGGGGATTTCATTTGCATCGACGGCTGGACCGGCGCGCTGTATCACGGGAAGCACGAGCGGGAGACGGACCGCTTCTATTCCATCGCCCTGTAACCGGGCGTTCGTCGTCAGGGATGAAAGAAGGAAAAGTGGTTTTTCCCCGGTTCCTTTTTGACCCGGTACATGGCCTGGTCGGCGTTGTGGATCAGGACGTCCGGGTGCTGTCCGTGTTCCGGAAACAACGCCACGCCGATGCTGAAGTTGACCTTGATCCGGACGGGCGGCTCTCCGACGGCCACCGGGGCGCGAAACGTGTCGAATAAATGGGCGACGACGGTTTCGATCTGGCTTTTTTGTTCGATGTCCGTGAGCAGCACCAGAAATTCGTCGCCGCCGATGCGCGCGATGGTGTCGTTTTCCCGCCGGACGACCAGCTTCATCCGTTCGGCGATTTCGACGAGCAGCAGGTCGCCCATTTTGTGCCCGTGGGCGTCGTTGACTTTCTTGAATTCATCCAGATCGACAAACAGTACGGCGAGCTTGCTGTGGCGTCTCTTGGCCGAGACGATGGCCTGTTCCAGACGATCCAGAACGAGCTTGCGGTTGGGCAGCCCCGTGAGCGGATCGCTGTACGCGAGCTGCATGACCCGCCCTTCCGTCAGATCGACGAAGTTGCCCATCACCGCCTGCTTTTCGTTCATGTGGATGAGGGCGACCGACCCCAGAATCCACTTGATCTTTTCGTTGCGGGTGAGCACGCGGAACATGAAAAAGGACTGCGCGTTGCCCGTGAGCATGGCGCGCACGCTTTTGCGGACATGATCCCGGTCCTCTTCGAGCACCAGTTTCCAGGGGTGCAGATTTCTCAGCTGTTTCGCCGAATAGCCGAGAATTTCGGAAAAGGCCTTGTTGGTGAAAATGAGTTTGTTCTGCTGGATGATGCAGATCGCGAAAGGCGATACGGTCAGCATGATCTGGATGAACTCATTGAGTTCGCGGACCTGCTTGGCGATGGAATCGAACTGGACCTTCAGCCGTTGATTTTCAACGGCCGTTTTTTCCATCCGTTCCCGAAGCTGCATCCGGGCTCCCTCAACCTGCTCCGTTTCCGTGGACACGGTTCAACCCTTTCCAGCCGGAAATTGCAACGCGCCGGCAAGTGTCACGAGAGATGAGACATCTTATCGCAATTTACGCCGATAGGAAAGCGTCTCTTGGCTCCGCCGGCCGGTTTCCTGAAAAAATCCCCGCTTTCCAAAGACGGAAAGCGGGGCCGTTTTAAAGCACGCAGCGCTTATTGAATGTTTTTATGGATGTAAACCGTCAGATCTCCCATCCGGTTGGTGTAGCTGCCGTATTCATTGTCGTACCAGCCGAAAATCTTGGCGTGGACGACGGGGAGCTGCAGCGTTTTTTCCTTGAGGCTGTCCAGGAGACCCGCCGGCAGATTGGGAATCTGGGAGAGGTCCACCGGAATGAACGCCGTCCGGGTGTGGTTGAACTGGCCTTCGATGATGATCGCCGCGTCTTCGCCGATCAGATCGGTGGACACGTTCTGCTGCATCGTGAAGCGGACCAGCGGAGTGGCCTGGGCGGTTTTCTCGTAAATGTCGTTGAGCTTCTTCGTGTCGATGTTGGCTGCGTCGCCCTTGCCGTTGCGTTTGGCCTGGAAGGTCGCGTTCAGCACGATGAGCGACAGGGTGTTGGTCGGCACCCGGATGGAGTCGCCCATGAAGCCGATGTTCTTCACTTCCGGAATCACCTCGATGAGGGCCTTCGCGGCGCCGGTCGAGGTGAGAATGATGTTGTTCAGAATGCTGCGCGTCTTGCGGATGTCCTTTTCGCCCGCCTTCGGCAGCTTGTCCAGAACGCTTTGGGTATTGGTGACGGCGTGAATCGTCGACATGGAGGCCGTCAGAATCGTGCTCGTCTCCTCATTGTCCAGAAGCGGCTTCACCATGTGCGCCAGGCCCGTCGTCGTGCAGGAGGCGGCGGAGACCAACAGATGCTTCTTGGGATCGAAGGCGGTGTGGTTGATGCCGTAAATCAGGGTGATGGTGTCGTCGGGCGTCGCCAGCGCCTTGTTTTTGATCTTGAACGGAGCGGAATGGATGACCACCTTGGCGCCGCCGTTCAAGTGGCCGCGGATCGATCCCTTCTTGTCGTCGACGGGAACGGTCGGATCCTTGAAGGAGCCGCTGCAGTCCACCACGACATCCGCGCCGTACTGGCGCCAGGGAATGTTCAGCGGATTGCGCTCCTGCCGTAAAATGGTCACCGGAATGCCGTCGATGATCATTTTGCCGTTTTTGTCGTCCGTGATCTGGATGCAGGGCTTGGCCTTGTAGCCGTAAAGGAAGCGGTGGAGCAGGCCGTAAGTGGCGTCCGCTTCAATCAGGCGGGCGATCGTCTCCATGCCCATGCCGATGTCGCGGCCCTGGTTGACGACGATTTCCTGAAAGTATTTTCTCTGGATATGATGCCAGAGCGTCAATTTGCCGATGCGTCCCAGACTGTTGATGCCGAGTACCGGCCTCCTGTTTTCCTGTGTGCTCGTGTTGCTCATGATGTATTTCCTCCTTTACCCCCGTACCGGCGGGAATGATTTTTTGCCGTGATGTGAAGAGGACCGGCCACAGAACTGCCTTTGATGTTCTGGAGCAGGTATGATGGAATCGATCTTGCGCAAGTCCGCTATCCGTTAATTTATAGAGGTCGTTTGGGAAGACCGGAAAACCTTTACCGGAAAGGCCGGGCAAAGTCAAGAGTTGAAAAATATAGCTCAATAATATTGAAGAGATGGAAATTTACCGGCTGCGCCGGAGCGCTTATCATCCCGATGGGGCCGGCTGAAAAAATCCCTAGCAGCAGCCGGCCGACCCGCCGTCTGGCGTTGCCGGTCCGCAGCAGCATTCGCTGCCGTTTCGCCCCAAAAGGCCGTTGAGAAAGGCGGTCGCGCAGCCGACGCCCGCGGCGACGGCCAGGGCGCCCGCCGGGCAGTTGCGGCTGCACGCGCCGCATTCCATGCAGGCGTCGCGTCTGACGATGGCGGCGGTTTTGCCCTGCATCACGAAGACATCGTGCGGGCAGACATCCAGGCACATGCCGCAGCCGGCGCACCTGGCGATATCCAGGTGCAGACTCGCGACGTTTTTAAGATAAATCAAATCCTTCATAAAAACTCCTAGGCTGTGAAAAGCGCCGCGATCCACAAGACCGATCCCAGCGCCGCGGCGGAAATCTCGAGCGGCAGGGCCAGACGCATTTCCTTTTTCACGCCGGCCGGCGACGTATACGTTGAGCAGCCCGTGAAATTCATCGCGAGAAATGCCGCAACGGCAGGAACGATCAGAAGCCAGGCCAGGGCCTCCAGTTTCCCGGGCAGAAGTGAAAGATCGACGCCCCGCGCGTAAAGCAGACCCAGAACGACAATCAGCCCGGCGGTTGCTCCCTTTTGTGAAAAGGCGCGTCCCGGCAGCCACGGCAGCGCAAGCGGATGGAGCACGGCGCCCGCCAGAAGACCGGAGCCCAGCGCGGCCACGGCAAAAAGGCCGTCATGAAAAAGATTGGCGGCAAGACCCGCCGGCCCCAATAAGACCGCCAGAAGCAGGGCCGCCAGAGAAGCCAGAAAAAAATATTTCGCCGCACCCGCAAGCTCGACCGGAATGAGGACCGCCCGATCCCAAAGGCCGAAAGAGACCTTTCTCATTTCCCGGCCGGCGGAGAGGCCGGCGTCGAGATAAGCCGGCAGGTCGGCCGCCCGGACCGGGCCGTAGTGGACCCGGAAGCCGGAGAGGAGTTTGACCGTGTGCGCGGCCACGCCCGGCGCGGCCAGCTGCGGAAGAATGATGCGCCGGTGCGCGACGACTTTTTTCAAGCCGCTGGCTGCGATCCGATAGACCAGTTCGTTGGTGCCGAAGGTGCCTTTTCCCGCCGCGCACCAGACGTTGATGCCCTTCGTATCCAGCACCAGAATCCAGGCGTCGCGGAAGGAAAGCGACCCGCGCAGACAATCGAAACTCATCTTGTAATTGGCCGAAGCCAGGACGGGCGACGTCTCATCCGGCCGGCCCAGGGCATAAAGCCCCGGCTCCACCCGGTAGTTT
>DBPV01000039.1 GCA_002304995.1 Syntrophaceae bacterium UBA1411 | reverse complement strand
GATTTTGTGATCGTGACGCCCGGCATCAGGAGCGCCGCACAGCCGGTTAAAGACGATCAGAAAAGAACGCTTTCCGCCGAAGAAGCGATCGCGGCGGGAGCCGACTATATTGTTGTAGGCCGGCCCATCCGGCAGGCCCGCGACCCGCTTGCCGCCTGCCGGCAAATCACGGAGGAGATCGCCGCAGGTCTGGCCGCCCGGGGCCGGACATAATCCCTTTCCCGGAAAAAAGAGAAGGAAGCGCATGGAAGCTGTTTACGGCATCAATCCCCTGAAGGTTCTTCTCTCCCGACCGGACGCCTCTCTGACAAAAATTCTTCTTGCCGACGGCCGCAGCGGCTTGCCGGTCAAGGACATCCTTGCGCTGGCGCAGCAAAGAAAGATTCCTGTGGAACGGCATCCCCGCCGGGTTCTGGACGACCTCGCGGGCGGAGCCGATCATCAGGGAATCGTCGGTCTGCGCGAAGGGTTCGCCTACGCCGACCTTGACCGCATCATCCAAAACCGCAATCCCCATGCCGTTCGGGATCTGGTCGTCGTCCTTGACAGTATTGTGGATCCGCAGAATCTGGGCTCGATCATCCGCAGTGCGCATTGTCTGGGCGCCAACGGCGTGGTCATTCCCGCCGACCGGGCGGCGTCCGTGACGCCGTCCGTGATCAAGGCTTCCGCCGGCAGCGTCGAACAACTGCCCGTCGCCCGCGTGACGAATTTATCCCAGACGCTTGATGCACTGAAGGGCCAAGGCTTCTGGGTTTTCGGCGCGGACGCCCATGGGGGAAAACCGATTGCCGAGCAGGACTTCGACTGTCCGGTGGCTCTTGTGCTGGGCAGCGAGGCCAAGGGGCTGCGCCCGCTGGTCAAGAAAAAATGCGATTTTCTCGTTACGATTCCGATGGCGGGCAATTTCGATTCCTTCAACGTCGCGGTTGCCGCGGGAATTATCCTCTATGAGATTTTTTGCCGCTCCGGCCGAAAGACAGGCGCCTTATAGGCCGGCCGGCAGGTTTTTTAATTTAACTGGTTGAAACGACATGGGAGATGGTTTATGATAGCCATCATGTCAATCACTTTCCGAACAGAAAGGATCGTCAACAATGCCGGTTTTCCTATGGGAAGGAACAACAAAAAAAGACGAAGTCAAAAAAGGCGAAATGGAAGCCGCCGATGAACTGGCTGTACGCACCCTTTTAAGGCGGCAGGGATTCAAGTCCATCGAAGTTCGGAAGAAACCGAAGGACCTTCTGGAATATGTTCCGCTGCTGGCGGGACGTGTGAAGGAAAAGGACGTCGTCGTCTTCTGCCGGATTTTTTCCACGATGATCAACGCGGGGCTGCCGCTGATCCAGTGTCTGGATCTGCTGGCCCAGCAGGAGCAGAACAAGGCCTTCGCCAAGATCATCCGCACGGTGAAGGAGGACATCGAAGGCGGCACCAGTCTCACGGATGCCTTAAAAAAGCACCCGAAGGTTTTTGACGAACTGTTCGTCAACCTGATCGCCGCGGGCGAGGCGGGCGGTATTCTGGACGTGGTGCTGGGGCGTTTGTCCAATTATCTGGAAAAAGCGCTGAAACTGAAAAGAAAAGTCAAAAGCGCCATGACGTATCCGATCGCGGTTCTGGTGATATCGTTTGCGGTCGTCGCCCTGCTGCTTTTGAAAGTCATTCCCGTGTTTCAGAAAATGTTTGAAAGTTCGGGCAGCGAGCTTCCCGGACCGACGGCCATGGTTATCGCGATGAGCCAGTTTGCCCAGGATTACTGGTGGGTGGTTGCGCTGATCATCGTGGCGGCGGGATTTGCCTTTCATCAGTTTTACCGCACCCAGAAGGGGCGCTGGGCGGTGGATTCCGCCATCCTCAAGGCGCCGGTCTTCGGCCCCGTGATGAAAAAAGTCGCCGTCGCCAAGTTTTCGCGGACCATGGCGACGATGATGAGCTCCGGCGTTCCGATTCTGGAGGGGCTCAGCATCGTCAGCAAGACGGCGGGCAATGTGGTTGTGGAAGACGCCCTGTTGAAGACGCGCCAGAGCATCAGCGAAGGCCAGTCCATCGCCGAGCCTTTGTCCGCAACGGGGATTTTTCCGCCGATGGTCGTCCAGATGATCGCCGTCGGCGAGGCCACCGGCGCCCTGGACTCCATGCTCAACAAGATCGCCGACTTTTATGACGACGAGGTCGATGCGGCGGTGGAAGCCATGACCTCGCTTCTGGAGCCGGTGATGATGGTTTTTCTGGGAGGGATTGTCGGGGGAATGATCGTCGCCATGTACCTGCCGATCTTCAAGCTGGCGTCCGTGGTGTAAAAAATGGTCGGGATGGCGCGATTTGAACGCGCGACTCCTGCGTCCCGAACGCAGTGCCCTACCAAGCTGGGCCACATCCCGACACGGGAAGCGACGTTATAAAATTTGTAACGAAATGTCCACATGTTTTTGAAGAGGATATCATTTTTTGTAAAGAGAGCACCGAAACGTGATTATTTATGACGTCAAATGTGAAAACGGCCATGTCTTTGAAGGCTGGTTTGCGGACCGCCGGGCCTGGATTGAACAAAACGCGCAAAAGCTGGTCTGCTGTCCCGTCTGCAACAGTTCGATCGTGGAACTGGTGCCTTCTTCTCCCGCCATCATGGGCAAGGAGAGCAAAGCGGCCGACCGGCAAGGCGACGAGGCCGTGTCGCCTGCGCAGGTGCTCCAGCAGCTGCGGCAATTCATTGAAAATAACTTCGAAGATGTCGGAAATAAATTTGCCGAAGTCGCTTTGAAGATCCACTGCGGCGATGAGGAAAGACGGAACATCAAGGGCACGACCACGCCGCAGGAAGAAGAACAGTTGAAAGAAGAAGGCGTTTCATTTGTAAAAATTCCTCTGCCCAAAATGGACAGCTGATCCACCCTTTATCCAGGATGATTAAAAAACCCATCTCCACGGTTCCTTTTTCCCAAAGGACGAATGGAGTATTGATGATAAGGCTTTAATGATGAACGTTTATGAAAGTATTCTTGACCGCATCGGCCATACGCCTCTGGTGGAGATTACGAGGCTCAATCCCAATAAAAAAGTGCGCATCTTCGCCAAGCTGGAATCCGCCAATCCCGGCGGGTCCATCAAGGACCGCACGGCCCTCTTCATGATTGAAAACGCCGAAAAAAGAGGCGACCTGACGCCCGGAAAGACCATTCTCGAAGCGACCAGCGGCAACACCGGTATCGGACTGGCCATGATTGCCGCGGCCAAGGGCTACAAACTGTGCCTGACCATGTCGGAGGCGGCCAGCGAGGAGCGGAAAAAAATTCTGCGGGCGCTGGGCGCGGAATTGGTCTTCACGCCGGCCTCCCAGGGAACGGACGGCGCCATTGAAGTCGCCTACCGGATGCTCCGGGAGCAGCCGGACCGGTATTTCGGCACGGATCAGTTCAACAATGAAGACAATATCGCCGCTCACTACTTCGGAACGGCCCAGGAAATCTGGGATCAGACCCGGGGAGGGGTCACCGCGGTTGTCGCCACGCTCGGCACGACGGGCACCGCCATGGGTCTTTCTCAGCGGCTCAAGGAACTCAATCCCCGGATTCAGATCATCGGCGTCGAACCTTACCTGAAGCACAAGATTCAGGGGCTCAAAAACATGCGGGAGTCCTATCGTCCCGGAATCTTCGACAAGAAGCGTCTCGACGAAAAAGTGAATATTCTGGATGAAGACGCCTTTGAAATGGCCCGCCGCCTGGCCCGCGAGGAAGGCATTCTGGCGGGGATGAGTTCCGGCGCCGCCATGTTTGTCGCGGCGCAAAAGGCCCGTGAGATGGAGGAGGGCCTTCTCGTCGTTATCTTTCCGGACAGCGGCGAACGTTATCTCAGCACGGAGCTTTTCTCCGTCAAGGAAGAACTGGCCACCGTCCGCCTGTACAATGTTCTGAAGCGCCGCAAAGACCTCTTCAAACCGCTCGGCACAGGGGAAGTCCGCATGCACACCTGCGGGCCGACCGTCCATGATGCGCCCCATCTGGGAAACTACCGGCGTCTGGTCGTCTCCGATCTCCTGAGCCGCTACCTGGCCTTCAAGGGCTACGCGGTCAAGCATGTCGTGGACATTGTCGATTTGACCGACAAATCCATCCGCGGCTCTGAAAAGGCGGCCATGGATCTGACCGAATATTCGGACAAGTACCTCAAGATCTTTCTCGACGACGCCCGGTTTTTGAATCTCCGGCCGGACAACATCTACGTAAAGGCGTCGGAAAACGTCGATGCCATGCTCAAGATTGTTGAAAAGCTGGTCGATAAAGGGTACGCCTACGAGAAACTGCACTCCGTTTACTTTGATATCTCCAAACTGGCGGATTACGGACGCGTGTCCAATATCGATCTGGCCAAAACGCGGCTGGGGCAATCGATCGATCTGGACGATTATGAAAAGGACAGCCCGGCGGATTTCGCCCTCCTGAAGCGCGCCGGCTTAAGCGAGCTGAAAAGAGGCCTCTACCACAAGACGAAATGGGGAAATATCCGGCCGGGCTGGCATCTGGAATGCGCGGCCATTTCCGAAAAATATCTGGGGCCGGCTTACGATATTCATCTCAGCGGCGCCGACGAAACGTTTCCCCACGGCGAGAATATCGTGGCGATCAACAGGGCCTACTCCGGCAGCACGGGCGCCAGTTACTGGATCGGCGCGGAGCTGGTTCTCGTTGACGGACGAAAGATGTCGCGCTCTTTGAACAACGCGGTGATGATCGCCGATCTGAAGCGGCAGGGGTACAGCGGCCGGGATATCCGCTTCTTTCTCCTGGGGATGAATTACCGCAAACCGATCAGTTATTCGGAAAAATCCTTGCAGATGGCGAAAAATACGGTTAAGAAACTGGATACATTCGTTCAACGTCTGCAGGCGGTACAAAACGGCACCCGGAATGTCCCCGATCTCGATCAGTGGATTTACGATCTGCACCACGCGCTGGAAGACGCACTGGATGACGATCTGAATATCGCGGAAGCCCTGGCGGCGCTGTTTGATTTCATCGGCAAGGTGAATGCGCCTCTGGCCGAGGGGAGGATCAGCCGGGCACAGGCGCAGAAGGCTCTCAAGGCGCTGGAAACGATCGACAGCATCATGGGAATTCTGGAGTTTGGGGAGCCGGCGGTTGCGGGCGAGATTGAAAGTCTGATTGCCAGAAGAGAAGCGGCCAGGAAGGCCGGCCGCTGGCAGGAGGCGGACTTGCTGAGAGACGAGCTGGCCCGGCGGGGCGTGGAGGTCCTCGACAGCCGGCAGGGAACTCTCTGGAGGAAGAAGTAGAGACGGTCCGATGAAAAGCATAAGAAGATCCGTTATCGCCGGATCCTGGTATCCCGGAGATCCGGCGACGCTGCAGGCGGATATCGCCGGTTATTTCAGGAACGTTCCGGAGCGGGACATTGCCGGAGAAATCGTCGGTCTCATTGCGCCGCATGCCGGCTACAGGTACTCCGGTCAGGTGGCGGCGCACGCCTACAACCTTATCCGCCAAAAGACGTACGAGGCGGTGGTTCTCGTCGGTCCCAGCCACCGTGTTGCCTTCCGGGGCGTTTCGATTTTCAGGCGGGGGGCTTATGAAACGCCGCTGGGCCTGGTTCCCGTTGATGAAAAACTGGCGGACGACCTGCAGTCCCAGTCCGGGGTGATCGTCGATTATCCCGCCGCCCACGCGCAGGAGCATTCCCTCGAAATTCAGCTTCCCTTCCTGCAGGTCGCTCTGGGCTCTTTTGCCTTTGTGCCGCTGGTCATGGGCGATCAGGATGCGGAAACCTGCCGGAGTCTGGCCGGCGCGATCAGCCGGGCGGCGGCCACACGCCGGATTCTGGTGGTGGCGAGTTCGGATCTGTCTCACTTCCATGCGGACCGGGAAGCGAAAGCCATCGACGGAATTGCCCTTCAGCATCTGCAGAATGACGATCCTTCGGGATTGCTGGAAAGCCTCGCCGCCGGAACGACGGAAGCCTGCGGCGGCGGCCCGATGGCCGTGGCGATGCTGGCGGCGCAGCATCGGGGCGCCCGGAACGCGCTGCTGCTGAAATATGCGAACTCCGGCGATGTTACAGGGGATAGAAAGTCCGTGGTGGGGTATGCCGCGGCGGTTTATTATCGATAAGGAAGCAGGGGATATCATGGAATTGACGGATCAGGAAAAAAAGACACTGCTGGAGATTGCCAAAAGAGCGGTGATTGCCAAAGCCGGCAACAGAGAAATGCCGAAAGTGACGGCGGACTTGCCGATTCTGAAAGAAAAGCGGGGCGCCTTTGTGACATTGAAAAAACGCGGGCACCTGCGCGGCTGCATCGGCTATATCAAGGCGGTGAAACCCCTGGGCGATACGGTTCAGGAAATGGCCGTCGCCGCGGCTTTCCACGATCCCCGTTTTCCATCGGTGAAAGGCGAGGAAATCCGTGATTTGCGCTTTGAAATCTCCGTTCTGAGCCCGCTGCAGAAAGTCAAGAGTATCGACGAAATCGAAGTGGGCAGGCACGGTCTGTACATTGTCCGGGGGTATAATTCCGGCCTGCTGCTGCCTCAGGTGGCCACCGAGTACGGATGGAACCGGGAGGAATTTCTAAGCGAGACCTGTTACAAGGCGGGCTTGCCGCCCCGGGCCTGGAAAGACAAGGAAACGGAAATCTATATTTTTTCGGCGGATTATTTTAACGACAAGGAGTGAGCGGCCTTTCCGGTTGATCTGGGTCAGTTCGGTAAATCATTTAAAAATTTACTTGACAAATACCGGCATAGAAATTAAGGTTCGCAATTCGCACGAAGCAGCGTAACTGCTGTTTTGTATTCGGCGGGAAGCGGCTTCGGGCAAAATGCTTTAAATTAAAAGGGTTTGCTGGCGTAGCTCAATCGGTAG
>DBPV01000091.1:5359-11202 GCA_002304995.1 Syntrophaceae bacterium UBA1411 | reverse complement strand
TAAAATAATGACGAATCAATCTTCATGAGGGATTTCATGATGGATAGCGCCAATAGCATAAATCGGGACACCTGCAAGGCATGTGGTTTGTGTGCTGAAGTATGTCCGATGAAAATCATGACAAAAGATGCTTCTGAGGGAATATCCTTCCGGCCGGATCGGTTGCCGCTTTGCATCAAATGCGGCCAATGCATGGCCATTTGCCCGACGCAATCCTTTGTCGTCAATGGATTATCCTATTCCAAGGATTTTTTTGAGCTGCC
This sequence comes from Syntrophaceae bacterium UBA1411, assembly GCA_002304995.1. Lineage (GTDB taxonomy): Bacteria > Desulfobacterota > Syntrophia > Syntrophales > Smithellaceae > UBA8904. The sequence continues at coordinate 10,939 of DBPV01000091.1, read as the reverse complement.
GGATCCGCTTTCGTCAGCCGACATGTTTTTCAATATGATTGCCACGCGGCGGGCCATTCGGAATTTTAAAGACAAACCCGTCCCCAAAGCGCTGCTCGAAAAAATTGTTCAGGCAATCACCTTTGCGCCCCCGGGGTTCACCCCGATCAAAACCGAAATCACCGTCATTCAAAATACCGAAGTCATTCGCAAGGCACTGCCGTACATGATAAGGGTTTATGATGAATTGCTTGAGGCCATGAACAATCCCCTTGCAAGGTTTTTCATTCGGCAGAAGGTCGGGCCGGCAAAGTACAAGACCCTTAAAAATCATGTCGTCCCGCTTATGAAAAGCCGATTACCCGAATTGAAACTTGGGAAGGAAGACACCATTACCCGCAATGCTCCGGCCATGATCCTTTTCCATGCCGACAGAAATGCAGAAAACCATGAAACGGATATTCATATTGCATTAACCTACGGATTTTTAGCTGCTCATGCTTTGGGTCTAGGGGGCTCTGCAATGGATCTCATTCCGCCGGCTGTACAGAATAATCAAGAGTTGAAAAGGATGCTTTCAATTCCCGTCGGCAATCATGTTGTTGCGTCAATGATACTGGGATATCCCAAATACCGCTATCAAAGAGGCATTAAAAGAGAGCTGAAAAGCGTTTTATGGATTTAGGCAAGTCCGTCGGGCGCAAATATCCGTTGTCCAGTGGCAAAGGCTGACCTGCCCCCTTTTCCGGATCTCTTGTTCACTTCCGGTATGACCGGTGCGGCCGTCCCCTGATTTTCTATTTTTTCATCATCTCCCGGATTTCGTCCTTCAGGGCCAGCTTGTTCACCTTGCCGCTCGCCAGAAGCGGCAGCAGGGGACGGATAAAGAATTTTTTGGGCACCTTGAAGTTGGCCAGTGCGGATTTGCACAAATCGCGCAGCGCGTCTTCCGTGACATTCTGCCCCGGCGTCGGCATGACAAAGGCCCAGCCGACTTCCTGATAGATGTCGTCCGGAACTCCGATCACAGCGGCAAAGAGCACCGCCGCATGCGTCTCGATAACCTCCTCCACTTCCCGCGGATACACATTTTCGCCGCCGCTTTTGAACATTTCCGAAAGTCTGCCGGTGATATGCACATATCCGCCCTCGTCCCGGAAGCCCAAATCCGTCGTGTAATACCAGCCTTCCCGGTCAATCACCTTGTCCGTCTCTTTGGGATTGTTGTAGTACCCCTTCATCAGAAAAGGACCCCGCACGGCAATTTCGCCGATAACGCCGTCAGCGACTTCCCGGCGTTCCCGATCGACAATTTTCAGTTCAAAGGGCTCGGCAATTTTTCCGACCGTCTTGAGCAGCGTCTCCGTGCCGTCCTCCGGCCCGGTGTACGTGATGAAACCGCAGACTTCCGTGCTGCCGTAGCCGGTGATGAGCTTGGCCCCCGACTTCAGGCAGATCGGGAGAAGCAGATCGATCATGATCTTCGGCGCAGCCGCTCCCGCCCAGACAAAGGCTTTGACGTTGCTGAAATCGCACGTCCAGAATTCCGGCTGTTTGAATTCCAGCAAAAACATCACGGGCACCTGCCCGATATGCGTGATCTTTTCCTGCTCGATGACTTTCAGGGTCTGGGCCGGATCGAATTTGTCGAGACACACAATGCAGCCGCCCGACATGATGGCTCCGAATCCGATTTCGACATCCGCCGCCACATGATTGATGGGGAAGTGGAGAAGCCCCCGGGAGTTTTCATCGAAGAAGAATTTATCTACTTCCACTTTGATGTTCTCCACAATGCTGCGGTGCGTATGGACCACCCCTTTGGGCTTGCCGGTCGATCCCGACGTGTACAAAAGCAGCGCGTCATCCGTCCCGGCGACTTCGGACGCTCTTTGAGCAAGTGCGGCGGCCAGGTTCTGCCGCGGTTTTGCGACGTAGTCCGCAAAGCTTTCAGCGCCGTCGAAAGGCTCGCCGATCACCAGAACCTTTTCCAAAAAAGGACAATCCTTCTGCAGGGCGCCGACGGTCCCGGCAAGATCGCTTCCCATGTACTCGCGAAGCGTGATAAGCAGTTTGGGACGGCAATCGTTGAGCTGAAAGCGAAGCTCGTCTGGCGTGTATTTCGGCGAAAGTCCCAGCCAGATCGCCCCGACCTTGCCCGCAGCCATGTAGGTGGTCAGAAACTCGTTTCGCGCCATGGACAAAAGCGCGATCCGGTCGCCCTTTTCAATGCCGGCTTCCAGATACGCCAGGGCCACCGCGTCCATCTGCGCGGCAAACCCGCGCCAGGTTAATTTTTCATCGCCAAAAACCAGAGCATCCGCATCCGGCCTGGCCTTGGCCCATTTCTCCACATAGTGCCACGTTTGATCGAGCTTTTCCCAGGTCATGATACGCTTCCTCCTTTAGTCGGTTAATCGCATATAGCCGTCGCTGATCGCCTTTTTTCCTTCAGCGTTGGACACGGTGAAGAACAGATCCGTCCCGCCCTCGCCTCTGTTTTTGCCGGTCAGGCAAACCCGGATGGACGATCCGGGCATCACCATTCCGGAAAAACGGCAGTAGACGGAAGCCAGTTTGTGCGGATCGCCGCCCGCCTCTCGGCGGAGGATGTTCTGGACGGACACGGCAAGCGTTGCCGTCCCCTGATGGATAATCCCCGGCAGGCCCACGCGGTGCGCAAACTGCACGGAGGTGTGGATGGGAAAATGTATTCTGGTGCAGCCGTCGTAAATGAAAGGGGCCAGCGGAGAAATGGGAATAACGGATTCCCACAAAACGGACTCACTTTCCCGGAGCGGAACGGACGGAAGGGATGACCCGCCTTTTCCGGCGTCCGCGCATTCGACGCCGCGCATCATGGCGCCGATGTGTTCGGTAAAAACCGGACGGCCGGCGTCGTCCAGCGCATCGTACCGGATCACGACATACGTCCCCGCCCGATGCGGCAAAATGGCGGCAATGACGCCGTTGATGGCGAGATGCATGCCGGGTGCAACCGGCCGGTGCAGGATTAAGTGCTCGCTGTAATGCACCTGGGTAAACAGCACTTCCTGGGGAAATCCGTCCGCGCGCAGATAATCCGTAATGTGCTCCACAATCGGCCAGGTGAGCGCCACGGGATACAGAGGCGGCGCGATGATCCCCTCCGGGCGCTCGTCATCGAAGTAGACAGGATCGGCATCGCCTATGGCCGCCGCATAGTTCATGGTCCAGCGGGCGTCAACCGTGCAGGTGTATTCTTTCAGGGATGCGCCGACAAAATCGGAGGTCAGTTTCATAGAGTTTCTCCTTCATTAATCGTTCACTATTCTTTAATCCGATAGGCTACGATGGAAGATCTGGCCCCCCTTCGGCAAGCCTGGCCCGCAGGCTCGCTTTTAGTATACGGAATTCATTTTCCATGTAATACTTGCGCACTGATGCATCGAGCAATGAACCCAGCTTTACTGAATAATCCTTTTTCCCGAGCTTTTCCAGTCCCTCCTGTAATTTGCCCAGGGATGCATTCTCAGCAGCCAGGGGTATGCCTCTCCTTAATAAGAATTCAATATCGTATGCGTCGCGAATTTCTTTGCGGTTGATGAAGGCCTCAATCTTTGACGTCATCATATCCGGAAGCGTCACGGTATTCAGTAAAACCTGAATATTGGAGTTTGGGCTGTAAGCGATGCTGGTTTCAGTCTTGATCATCTTTTTTTCTTTGCGAATCTCTATTTTGAGGGCTCTTGGATATTGCGGCGATTTCAATTCGAATAGAATTGTGAAATGCTTGTTCGCGGAATCGGCAAGCGTATAAAATTGCAGCATGTATTTTTCCAGTCGGCGATAATATTTGGTCCAGTCGATATCTTTCATAATCCAGAAATCCAAATCAACCGAGTAGCGATCCAGGCCATGGCATAAGCGCAGCATGGTGCCTCCGCCGAAAACCAGGTTGGCCAGAAATCTTCCGCTGTTGAGCCGGTCGAGTACTTCGAGCTCGAATTGCTCTTGTTGAATTAAATCCCGCACAGCCTTTTCACCATTTCTTTTGTTTTCTCAGGATAACCTTTTGCAAGACTCTTTATTTTTTTCAACTCCAGTTTTTTCATGTCCAGCGAATCGATATCGAACCTATATTTGCCGAACGAATAAAGATAAACCGCATCCAGAAACGCCTTTTCTTTGTCGGCGATAAATACACCGTCCACTTTGATGAAACCGCCGTAATAGCTGCTCTGCAATTTGATGTAGCTGAAAACGGCGTCCCGGACATGATAACCGATCGAACGTTTCAGGCAGACGCTTTCCTGATAATTGCTCTGCGCCTGCGTTGTCACGTCGTGATACCCCATGGCCGTCATCAGAGAAATATAAGAAGGAACCTGCAACACATTGGCGATTTCAAACAAATCCCAGCGCGTCAGAGCTTCCCATTTCCAGGCGGTTATGTAAAAACTGTTTTTAAGCCTGATCAGCACACCCTGCCGGACATAACGGCTGCACAACACGCGCGCTGAGGCCGGTGGAAGGCCGAAAGTCTGAGCCACATCCCTCAGCGTAAAATAAGGCTTTTTGCTCAATTCCTGCAATTTGGCGATATTCTTACTAAGCATAGATAATTATCTCTTGTGTTAATTATATATATTTAGAAACATTTTGCAAGAAAAGTATTTGAACAGAAAAGTATTTGAACACAGAAAATGTTTATTCTGAAAATGTTTATTCTTGTATTGTTGCCGGTGATTTGTTACCATCGGTCAAAATGTTGTGTCGTAAGACCTCGTTGAACATTGGTACTCCTTCAACGTATTTGCCCTGCAACTGTTCTGAAGTGTTTCGTCCGGGATCATAAAACGAATAAAACAGGAAACATTCTCATTCAGGAGCGACGATGCAAACCAAGGTGAAAGAATGTGACAGCCGTTCGCGGCCGCAGCAGCAGAAAGGCGATAAGAACCTGCCGGTGAGCCATCTCCGGATCATGCTGGAAAATGCGAAGGAAGCCATTAAGGTCGTCCAGGACAAAACCATCAAATTTGCAAACAAGAAATCCACGGAAATTTACGGTTACTCCTGCGAAGAAATGATCAACATGCACATGCTGGACATGATTTATCCGGACGATCATGAAAAGGTGATGCAGAATCATATCAAGCGACTTGGCGGAGAATTTGTTCCGCCGTACGAGTACCGGATCGTGGACAAGCAGGGAAACATCAAGTGGATTGAGGTTTCCGCGGTGATCTGCTCCTGGAAAGACAGGCCGGCCATCATCTCTTTCATCACGGATATCACGACGAAAGTGCGCGCCGAGGAGGAGCTCAAAAACTCACGGCGCCTCTTTTCGGATGTCATCAATTTTCTGCCGGAAGCCACCCTGGCGATTGACTTGCAGGGCAAAGTCATCATCTGGAACAAACGAATGGAGGAGATGGTGGGAATCAAGGCAGGGACCATGATCGGCAAGGGGGATTTCGAATATTCGCTGCCGTTTGCCGGCGCGAGAAAACCCATCCTGATCGATCTTGTAAACCACCCGGACAAAGGAATCGAAAAAGGCTATCCGGTTTTTAAAAGGCATAAAAGTTTCCTGTATGCGGAAAACGAGGTTTTTGT
>DBPV01000091.1:4978-5234 GCA_002304995.1 Syntrophaceae bacterium UBA1411 | reverse complement strand
TGCGGGTGCTGTTGAAAAACCGGGAAAATGACAAAAACGAAATGGAGAGAACCATTGTCCAGAACATCCGGGAGCTGGTGGTGCCGTACATCGAAAAACTGCATGCTACGGAGCTTAATGCCCTGCAGAAAAGCCTGGTCGACATCGCCGAGGGGCACCTGGGCGAGATCGTGTCCTCCTTTTTGCTGAAGATGGAAAGCAGACATCCGGATATGACCCCGCGGGAGCTGCAGATAGCGAGCCTCATCAAAGACGG
>DBPV01000091.1:3469-4857 GCA_002304995.1 Syntrophaceae bacterium UBA1411 | reverse complement strand
CGCAATCGGAGTTCGGCGCAGCCGCCCGCACCGTTTGCCGGGATTGTGCCTCGCATGCATTTGCCGGCCGGCGCTTCGCCTCTCCGGCTCGAAATTGATAATTTTTCAGGCCCCTTTCTTCCCTCACTCTCCCCTTTAGACCGGTCCTTACGGAAGTTCATTCTTCCCGATCCGGATGATCAGAGGCGGTCGCGCTTTCCGGGCGATCCCGGACATTTTGAAACGGCGCAGGTTGACCGTCGTAATCATCAATTCGATAGATGATTAATGGATGATATTTTGGTCATTCCATATTCGTCAACGCGTATGCTACTTTTTTTCCGCAAAATGCATTGATCTTCCATCTGTCACGCGCGGTGGAAAATCATATCCGCTCTTCTCCATTGCTGCCGCGCCGAAAATATTATGCCACGAGAATAAGGAGTATAATATGAACCTAGGAATTTTTCTGAAGAGGCAGGTTTCACGGTATTCCCAAAAGATTCTTCTTTACGGCGAGGACGGATCGTCTGTTTCCTATGAGGAATTCGACGCGATCACCGACCGGATGGCGTACGGTCTCAAGCAGCTCGGCATTGCCGCGGGAGACCGCGTGGCCGTGCTGCATCCGAACCATCCGGAAACATTGCTCGCCTATTACGCCATTGTCAAGGCCGGCGGCGCGGTCGTTCCCACAAACAGCGCGTACACCGCGCCGGAAATGAAGTTCATCTTCGGCAATTCCGGCGCGAAAATTCTTATCACCACAGAGCGGTTCACGCCGGCGATTGATTCCATCAAGGCGGACCTGCCCGACCTCAAGCACATCATCACCAGAAAGGAAAACCAGTCGCTGGAAGCCCTCATCGCAGACAAAGTCGGCGCCCCGCTGAAGGCCGTCGCGCCATGCCCGGCGAAACTTGACGATACGGCTTTCATGATTTACACCTCCGGCACGACCGGCAACCCGAAAGGCGTCATCCTGTCCCACCGGAATTTCTGCTTCGACGGCCCGGTCATGGCGCAGACCTACGGCTTGACGGAAAACGACACCACCATTGCCGTTTTGCCGCTGTGCCACATCTTTTCCATCGCCAGTCCCTTCTTCGCGGGGCTCAGTTCCGGCGGCAGCGTCGTGGTCGTCGAACGGTTCAATCCGCAGAAGATCTTCGAGCTCATCGAAAAATACCGGGTCACCTGGTTTCCGGGAGTTCCGACCATGTTCATTTATATGCTGAACGCGATCGACGAGTGCAAGAACGATCTGTCCTCGCTGCGCATGGGATTGTCGGGCGGCGCGTCCCTGCCCGTTGAAATTCTCGAGCGGTGGGAGCAGCGGTCGCATGCCGGCATCATCGAAGTGTACGGACTGACCGAATCCACGGGCCTGGTCACGGCCAACCCGGTTT